>PWGU01000168.1 GCA_003554605.1 Halorubrum sp. | reverse complement strand
GAGGACGAGGACTTCTATCTCCTCTCGGGCGTCGAGCAGGGGATGCGGTTTTCCGAATGGGTCAGGCGGGATAAGATCCCGGAGTACGCCACCCTCACCCCCGAGGAGGTCGACTATCGGATCGATCGGTGTCTCGACCGCGAACTCATCCAACGGAAGACGATCCAGTACGTGGGATATCAACTCACCTTCGGGGGATACGACGCGCTCGCGTTGCGAACGTTCGCGGAGCGCGAGACGGTGGAAGGTGTCGGCTCGCCGCTCGGGTTGGGCAAGGAGGGTGACGTCTATGAGGCACGGTCGTTCAAACCGGTCGCGCTCAAGTACCACCGCGAGGGTTACACGAACTTCCGGGAGGTCGCCCGTGGGCGCGAGTACACCGCCGATCACAACCACGTCTCCTGGATGTACACCGCCCGGAAGGCCGCGGAGCGCGAATATCAGGTGATAGAGGACCTCTATCCGAACGTCGCGGTCCCCCGACCGATCGACCACAACCGTCACGCCATCGTGATGGACAAGTTCCCGGGCGTCGAGTTAGCACGGGCGAAACTCGACCCCGAACAGGCGGTTCCCGTCCTCGATCTGATCGTCCGTGAGCTAACGAAAGCGTATCACCGTGGCTGGGTCCACGCCGACGCGAGCGAGCACAACGTCGCGGTCGCCGAGAGCGGGATCACGGTCTTCGATTGGCCCCAAGCGGTGCCGACGGATCACGAGAACGCCAGGGAGCTGCTCGAACGGGACCTACGGAACCTCGTCCAATATTTCAGACGGAAGTATCCACACGAACTCGGCAAGGTCGACATCGTCGCCCTCGCGAACACGGTCGTCGGGAACGAGTTCGAGAGCGTTGCCGCCCACCTAACTGACTGAACGGGCGGACGCTTCGTTTCCGGCGGTGAAGCGGACGGATTTGCTCGTTATGAACGGTGAGCGTGTAGTATCTTCCGTGTCGTGCGATGTCTCACCCACGAATCGATAAATTACATAACGCGATATTAAATACGGACGATCGGGGCGGGACAGGCGAACCCCGGGACGCGTCGCTCAGGACCTACTGTGGTGATACACAAGGGGAGCGCGGAGCTACTCCAGGACGTGCTGGGTGTCGTAAGAGCCGAGCACCTTGACCCAGCCCTTCGAGGCGATTTCCTCTATCTCCTCAAGCGCGGCGACCGCGTGGTCCTCGTAGAGGCCGGCGTCGACGTCGAAATGGAAGAGGTAGTCACCAAGTCGCTCGCCGCTCGGGCGCGACTCGATCCGGGAGAGGTTGAGGTTGCGCTCGGCGAACGATTCGAGCAGTTCGAGTAACAGCCCGGGATAGTTGTCGTTGGGGTAGACGATGATCGTGGTCTTCCCGCCGGCCTCCGAGCGGTCCTCCGTCGGTGCGACGACGAGGAATCGAGTCGCGTTCGAGGTTCGGTCCTGGATGTTCTCGGCGAGGATCGTGAGGTCGTCGCCGGCGTTGTCTGGATGGCCAATGCCGGCCACCCGTCCATCCTCACGGGCGCGTTCGACCCCACGGGCCGTCGACGCGACCGCCTCAAGGCCGACGCCCGGATGGTTCGCCTCCAACCAGTTGCGACACTGCGCGAGCGCTTGGGAGTGGCTGGCGACGACCTCGAACTCGGACGACTGCGCGAGCAGGGCGTGCCGGATCGGGGTGACGACCTCCCGAGTCACGGAGACGTCGTACTCCGCGAGCGCGTCGAGGCTCTCGGTGACCGAGCCCTCGATACTGTTTTCGATAGGGACGACCCCGCGTTCGAACTCGCCGGCGGCGACGGCATCGACGATGGCGGTGACCGACTCACGAAACGACCCCTCGGCGGCGACGGCCCGCGCCGCACGGTGGGAGTACGTGCCGGCGGGACCGAGGGTGACGGCGTTCATCGACGGTACACAGACGACCGGTACGGAAAAGCATGGGGGGCGGAGGCAGGGTTGTCGCCCGGCCGGACGACCCCCCCGTGACCGGTCGAACGGTTACCGCTCCGGATGGGTGGGCGCGTCGAACCCGCCCCTGATGAGCGGCTTCGCGATGTGGCGACGGGCCGCCGGCGGCACCTCGTACCAGCCGAGTTCGAGGGACCGATCGATCGGCCGATCCACGCGCCCAGGGGCGGCGGTGTCGCAATCCCGGCAGCGATACCCCTGATCCCGGCCGGCGGAGGACATCCGTCGGTCGCAACCCGGACAGGTCGGCGTCGAGGGAACCGTCCGCATGAGTTCACGAACCGCGAACTTCTCCAATTTAAGCGTCTCCCGCGGAGCCGTCGACCCCGCAACTGGGCGGAGTTCGCACTCGCCACAGACGGTCACCCGATCGCCCGGTCGAAGCGCTCGAACGTGGTCGCGGAACCGGCCGGTCGGTTTGAACGCCACACAACGGAGCCCGTCAGCCGGATCGGATGTGGGGCCTCCCTGCCGTGTTTCGTTCAACCCATCGCGGTCGGGGATCCCCGATCCCGGTGGTCCGAGCGTCAGGTGGACATGACCCCCGCGTTTGGTCTCGGGTGCGCCGGCGACGACCACGTCAATCTTGAATCCCGCGCCGTCGCGGAGGTCGCCGATCCGTCCCGCTTCGAGGTGAGCGTCGGTCCCCTGATTCGTGTGAAACGTGGCGGTGCGGTCGACCGGTTCGCTTCGGATGGCCGCGGCAACGGAACGACACGCCGCCGCATCGTCCCCACGGATCCCGTGGAGGATCGGCCCAGGCGCGTTCGGGACGCAGACGACCTCGCCCGTTCCACGGTCGACGGTATCCCAGACGGTCGGGTAGCCCATCTCCGCGGCCGCGAACACCGAGTCGGCGTCGACGTCCCGGCGGGTTCCACAGCGGTCGAACTCGCGATAGGAGATGTGCTCGACGGTCCACGCATCGAAGGCCGCGGGTGCCCCGACGGCGGCGACCGCGCCGATCCGTCCACGACCGGGGTGGCTCCGTACGTCGCCGACGGCGGCGTGGAGAAAACCGTGTGCGTCCGCAAGCGTGGTCGCCTCCTCGACCGTGAGCCGCTCGCGGAGTGCGCGTCGGGCGAACGAGGCGACCGCGTCGGGGATGGGCGGGCCGTCGGATGAGTGGACCGCGAGGTCGGCGACGACGACGCCCGGGGAGGTTCGTTCGTCGGCGACGACGGAGAACCGGTGAACCGTCTCGCAGGCGAGATCGAAGGCGGCCCGTGCCGACACGTCAGTCACGTGAAGCGCCACCGCGGCGTTCCCGCGCGTCTTGTGTTTCACCGCCGGGTTGAGCCGAACGAGGAGTCGTCGCACGACGGTCCCGCCGGCGGCTTCCAGTCGCTCGGCGAGTCGGGTGGCGACGTAGGTGGTACACATCCCGTCCGTTCGGGAGTCGGTGTCATCGACGGCGACGATCGGCACGGGAAGGGGTTCGCGGGTCCCGTTCAAGCCGGTTTCGGCTCCAGGCGGACGGGTGAATGAGGACGGAAACGGCCGTCGGCATCGGCGGGGCGTTCCCGTAACGTGAGCGCATCCTGGATCGAGTATATATAGATTTCGCGGAGCGAAGGTCGGAAAAACGCAAGCAGGCGGACGTTCCTCCCCTGATAAAACCGCCACAACGTATTTATAGAGCGAACGGCTTACCATCGGGCATGTCCCGGACTGCGCTGATCGGCAACCTCACAGCGATGCTGGAGGACGCGGGCTTCACCGTCAGCGACCGGTGTGCGGTCCGGCCGAAGAGCTTCGACGTGGTCGCCCGCCGCGGCAGGGACCTCGTGCTGCTCAAGATCCTCGGCAACGTGGACGCGCTCGATTCCGAAACCGGCGCGGAGCTGCGACGGTTGGGCGAGTATCTCGAGGCCACCCCCATGGTCGTCGGCCTCCGAACGCGCGACGAGGACCTGAAACCGGGCGTGGTCTACTTCAGACACGGTGTCCCGGTGATCAACCCCGACACCGCCTACGAGCTGTTCGTCGAGGAGATGCCGCCGCTCATCTACGCGGCACCCGGCGGCCTCTACGTGAGCCTCGACGGTGACCTCCTCGCGGACGAGCGTGAGGAGCGCGGGTGGTCGCTCGGGCGGTTGGCGACCGAGCTCGGCGTGTCGCGACGGACGGTCTCGAAGTACGAGGACGGCATGAACGCCTCCATCGAGGTGGCGATCCAGTTGGAGGAGCTGTTCGACAAGCCGTTCTCCAGCCCCGTCGACGTGCTTGAGGGCGCAGAGGACGTTCGCGACGCGGAGCCGACCCCCTCGCCACCGGATGCGGATCCGGACGACGAGCACGTTGTCCACGTGCTCACCCGTGCCGGCTTCACCGTCCATCCGACCGCACGAGCGCCGTTTAAAGCCGTCTCCGAGGACGATGACGGGCGGTCGATGCGAATGCTCACCGGCCATTCGGCGTTCACCCGGGCGGCCGAAAAGCGCGCGCGGATCATGTCCTCCATCGGCGAGGTCGCACACACTCGGTCGGTCTACTTCACCGAGAAGGATGAAAAGCGGGACGCCGTCGAGGGGACGGCGCTCGTCTCGTGTGAGGAGTTGGCCGCCATCGACGACCCCGACGATATCCGTGACCTCCTGCGCGAGCGCGCGGACCCGCCGTCAGAAGCCTGAACCGTCCAAACCCTAAACCCGGTTGTGGGCGCGCTTTCAGCGGCCGAACAACCGGCTGAAGAAGCCGCCGCTTTTCTCGTCCTCCTCCTCGTCCTCGTCGCGCTCGCGCGAGAGGACGGTCTCCATTCCGGTGTCGTCGTCCCGGAACGGGACGCTTCCGGCGAGTTCGTCGTCAACCTCGTCGCCGTCCTCGGGTTGTGCCGGAGCGGACGCGTCGTCGATCGATTCCTCGCCGTCGTCCTCGTCCGTCACCGGCTCATCAGTCACTTGCTCATCCGTCACCGATTCGTCCTCACCGTCCTCGATAGGGGCATCGTCGTCGCGTTCCATCCGCGGCGTGCCCGCCGATTCCGGTGAGTCGGAGTCGGGCGAGTTCGTCTCGGCCGACTCCGACTCGGCGGTCGGAGCCATCTCGCCGGCCGGCTCCGGATCCGTGATCGCCGACTCCGGATCCATCTCGTCGGCCGACTCCGAGCCCGTGGCGGCATCGGACGCGTCCGCCGTCTCGGACTCGGCACCCTCTACCGGAGCGGCGGGCTCCGAAGGCTGATCACCGCCGGTCTCCTCGGCGACGATGATCTCGTCCGCATCGCCCGCCGGCTCCAGCCCGGCCGGGCCATCGTCGGCGACGATGATCGTCCCGTCCTCGTCCGCGGTGTCGTCGCCCGTGTCCTTGTCGTCGGTGTCGTCGCCCGTGTCCTTGTCGTCGGTGTCGTCGCCCGCGTCCTCGCCATCGTGGGCAACCGCGTCGCCGGTGGGTTCCTCGATGGCGACACCCGTGAGCGTCCGCGTCAGTTCGCGGTAGGCGTGACTCACCGGGGCCGTCGGCGCGAAGGTGAGGAGCGGTTCACCGGCTGTGCTCGCCCCGATCACCGCCGGATCTTCGGGGACCCAACAGAGCACCTCGGTGCCGAGCAGCTCCGAGACGAGGGCGTCTTCGGACTCCGGCGCGTCCGGGTCCGCACGGGTGATCGCCGCGCCGGCGACGGTCCCGCCGAGCCGTTCGGTGAGCTGTCGGGTCTTTTCGGTGTCGCCGAGGGCGTCGCGTTCGGGCGTCGAAACGAGCAGCGTCTCGTCGGCGAGCCCGAGCGGAAGCGTCGATTCGTGCGAGAGACCGGCCCCGACGTCAAGGATTACGAATTCGGCCGACGCGAAGGCGTCGATGACCTGCCGAAGGACCGCGGGGTCGGCCGCGGCGTACGCATCGAGATCGGTCGTGCCCGGAACGACCCGCAGCCCGTTCGGGCCGTCGTGGACCGCATCGGCCGGATCGGCGTGACCGGCGAGCACGTCGTGGATCGTGGTGTCGCCGACCTCGATGCCGAGCGAGCCCGCGAGGTTCGCCATGCCCACGTCGGCGTCGACCGCGACGACGTCGGCGCCGGATCCGGCCAGTACCGTCGCCACTGCCGCGGCCGTGGTGGTCTTTCCAACCCCACCTTTCGCCGAGGCGACCGCATAGACCGTTGCCATACCGTCACGGTCCGGCGACACCTACTTAAATGTACGCGGGTGTACGTCCGCGGGATGTATGTCCCCGCCGTCGTGGTGGATGTCCCCGCCGTCGCGGCGGCCGTATTCCAGTAGATGGTGGAGGATCCGGGTCGAACCCGGTCCGGACCGTTTCGCAAACACCTTATATGTCGCTCGTTGAGGTTTGAACGATTAGAGAGTATGGCGAGACCAGAGGTGCTCGACCGGATCAAGGAGGCCGAAAGGGAGGCGGACGAGATCATCGCGGAGGCGGAGGCCGACGCCGACGAGCGCCTCGCCGAGGCCCGGCGGCGTGCGGAGGAGATCCGCACGGAGGCCGAGCGTGAGGCGGCCGCCGAGGCCGACGAACGGCTCGCGGAGGCCCGCGCGGAGATCGAGGAACGCCGCGAGGAGATACTCGAGGCGGGCCGTGCCGACCGCGAGGCGCTCGAAAGCGAGGCCCGTGGACGGATCGACGACGCCGTCGACGCCGCCATCGACCGCTTTGAAACGGCCGTGAACGCACACGCGACGGGGGAATAGATGGTCCTCAGACCGGAACAGATGAGCAAGGTGTCGGTGACGGGTTCGAAGCGCGTCATCGACGACGTCATCGAGGCGGCATACGAACACCACTCGCTCCACGTCACCGACTACGATGAGCGCTACGAGGGGTTCGAGCCGGGTCAATCGCTTGAGGGCGCAGAGGAGATCAACGAACGACTCGTGACCGTCCGGTCCCTCGAAAGCATCCTTGACGTGACCGGCGATGAGGTCGACGCCGCCGGCGCGCTGGACGACGAGGCCCTCCAGGCCGAACTGGCGGACATCCGCGAACGCGTGAACGAACGCAACGACCGGCGCGATGCGATCCGCGGCGAGATCCGTGAGCTCACCGACGAGATCGATCGGATGGAGCCCTTCGCCGAACTCGGCATCGAACTCGACCTGCTGAAGGGCTACGAGTCGCTGGAGGTCGTCGTCGGCGAGGCGAAGGCGACGGACGTCGAGGGTGCGCTCGCGGCAGCCGATGGGATCGACGCCTTCGAAGTATTCAGTGGGCGCGGCGTCGTCGCCGCGTTCGCGAGCCCGACCGATGATGCCGGCGAGGGGGCCCTGCAGGACGCGCTGGTCGGCGTCGACATCGCGTTCCTCAACGTTCCGGAGACCGACCAGAGCCCAGGGGAGTACGTCGCGGAACTGGAGGCCGAACGCGCCGAACTGGAGGCCGAACGCGAGTCGATCGACGCGGAGATCACCGAGATCAAGGAGGAGGCGGCGGGCTTCCTCCTTCGGGCCGAAGAACAGCTCACCATCGAGGCGCAGAAAAAACAGGCACCGCTATCGTTCGCAACGACCGAAAACGCCTTCATCGCCGAGGGGTGGATCCCGACGGCGACCTACGAGGAATTCGCGGCAACCATCGCCGATGCAGTTGGTGACCACGCGGAGGTCGAGGAGCTCGAACGGGCCTCCTTCACACCTGACGGCGACCACCACAGCGAGCCGGTGGACGACGGGGATTCCGGCTCTGGCGCGGCCGACGAGGTTGACGACGAACCCGCGGTGGCGGAGACGGAGGCGACTGAACAGGAGGCGGCGACGGACGGCGGCCACGCACGCCGCGAGGACAACCCGCCGGTCGTCCAGAAGAACGGAAAGACCGCCGGGCCGTTCGAGTTGCTCGTGCAGGGCTTCGGCCGGCCGAAGTACACCGAGTTCGACCCGACGCTTCTGGTCTTCCTCACGTTCCCGCTCATGTTCGGGTTCATGATCGGCGACATCGGCTACGGGATCCTGTACGCCGCCATCGGCTGGTTCCTCTACGCGAACTACGACGGCGCGATGCGCGAGATGGGCGCGGTCTCCATCTGGGCCGGTATCTTCACGATCCTGTTCGGGATCTACTACGGGATCGATATCTTCGGCTACCACGCCTACCCGTGGCTGGGCATCGAGGCGTGGGAGATCTCGAAGGGCCTCTCGCCCGGGAACGCCGATTGGGCGCTGGCGTGGCTCGTGGTGAGCGTGCTGTTCGGCGTGCTTCACCTCAACGTCGGCTACGTGCTCTCGTTCGCCAGCCAGTACCAGGCACATGACATCAAGCACGCGATCTACGAGAGCTTCTCGTGGATCCTGCTGCTCAACGGGATCTGGATCTGGATCTTCAGCCAGCACGTCGCCGGGGTGAAACCGGAGTTCATGTTCGACTCCATCGGGCTCGTGACGCTCGGGCTCGTGGAGTTCTCGGGCTTCCCGGTCATCGTCGGCTACCTCGCGATCGGTGCGATCGTCCTCGGGTTCGTGTTGCTCCTGATTGGTGAACCCACCGAGGCCGTCGAGGTGTTGGCCCCGCTCGTGAACGCCATCTCCTACGCCCGGATCATGGCGGTGCTGATCGCGAAGGGCGGGATGGCACTCGCGGTCAACCTGCTGGCGTTCGGCGCGTACATCGACGACGGCGGCGCGGGGAGTTTCACGTTCATCTTCACGCCGAGCAACCTCGCGAGCGCACAGGAACGCGCGGCCGCGGGCGACGTCGAACTCGTCTTTGCCGGCATCTCGACGGCGTTCGAGCCGAGCGTGATCGGGATCGTCGCGCTCGTCGGCGCGATCCTCGTGGCGATCATCGGCCACATCGTCGTCCTGCTACTCGGCGTCACCGCCGCCGGCATTCAGGGGATCCGTCTCGAGTACGTCGAGTTCTTCGGGAAGTTCTACGAGGGCGGCGGCGACCCCTACGAGCCGTTCGGCTACGATCGGCAGTACACCTCGGACGACTGAACTCGGCGACCATCGGCCATTGCGGCCGACACGAACGACCCGAAGTCGCGTTACACGTTCACATACGGGCGGTCCGGAAGTCCCAATAGACGTGTGTCTGAAGCCCCCATTCGACCGTTCTCGTCGTTCCGTTTGGGAAGCTTTATGACTCCTGTGGCGGCAATTACAGACTGTTCGGAGACGAGCAATCGGAACCTACCACAATGATCGAAACTGCCAACGAACTCGGGCACGTCGCAATGCAAGAAGGAGAAGTATTTATCGAGGCCGACACCGCCGCCGCGCTGTCCGTCGGTATCGCCGCGCTCGCCGCGGGATACGCGGAGCGTGGTATCGGGGCCGCCGCCGTCGGCGCGATGGCGGAGGACGAAGATCTCTTCGTCAACGGGCTCATCCTGACGGTTCTGCCCGAGACGATCGTCATTCTCGCGCTGGTCGTCGTCTTCATCGTCTAACCCGACTCCCTTTCAACCAATGAGTTTGGATACCGTCGTTGAGGACATCCGGGACGAAGCCCGCGCGCGTGCGGAGGAGATACGCGAACAGGCGGAGGCGGAGGCCGACGAGATCGTCGCCGACGCCGAGGCCGACGCCGAGCGTATCCGCGAGGAGCGGCTTGCCGAGGCGGATCGGCAGGTCGAGCGCGAGCGCGAGCAGACGCTCTCCTCCGCGAAGCTCGAGGCGAAACAGGAGCGACTTGCCGCCCGCCGCGACGTCCTGACGGACGTGCGCGAGAACGTCGAGTCGACGATCGCGGCGTTCGAGAGCGACCGCCGACGCGAACTCACCGAGACCTTACTCGACGCGACGATCGCGGAGTTCGACGGCAAGGACGTCGCCATCTACACCCGCGCCGAGGATATCGAGCTCGTCAAGGAGCTCTGTGATGAGCGAGAGAACGCCGAGGTCGACGGCGAAGTCGACTGCCTCGGGGGCGTCATCGGCGAGAGCGACGCCTCCCGCGTTCGCGTGAACAACACGTTCGACTCGGTCCTATCGGAGGTCTGGGACGACGAGTTGAAATCCCTCTCGGAGCGACTGTTCGACACATGAGCCTCGTCGGCAGCTCGAACCCGGAGTACGTCGTGGCCAGGGTTCGCGCCCGCCGCGGCATGTTGTACAGCACGGAGGAGTATCGCAAACTGACCCGTATGTCGCCCTCCGAGATCGCTCGGTTCATGGAGGAGTCGACCTACGAGGCGGAGATCAACGCGTTAGGAAGCAGACACGGGGGCGTCGACCTGATCGAGTACGCGCTCAACGCGAACCTCGCGAAGCAGTTCGAGGAGGTCCTCGACTGGAGCGAGGGGGAGCTGTATGACCTCATCGTTCGCTACCTCCGGAAGTTCGACGCGGGGAACGTGAAGACCGTCATTCGCGGGATCTACACCGACGCGGGCCGTGAGGCGATCGAGACAGACCTCATTCGCGCCGGCGAGTTCGACGATCGGCTGATCCGCCGGCTGCTCGAGGCCGAGTCGATCGAGGCGGTCGTCGAGATCCTCGAAGGGACGATCTACGGCGAGCCGCTCGCGGCGGCCTACGAGGAGTACGAGGAGACCGACGTCCTCGTGCCGTTGGAGAACGCGGTCGACCGAGCGTTCTACGAGCAGCTGTTGGGTAACCTTCCGCGAGGGGAGCCCGTCAGACAGTACGAGACGTTCCTCAAAGCGGAGATCGACTTCCGAAACGCTGACAACGCGCTTCGGCTCGCGCGATCGGGCGCGGAGATCGATCCCGCCGAGTACTTCATCGATGGCGGCGAGCTGTTCGACCGCGACACGCTCGCGCGACTCGCGCGGGACCTCGATGAACTCGTCGAGTATATCGCCGACAGCGACTACGCCGACGAGCTCGGCCCGGCGCTGCGTGAACTCGAGGAGGCGGACAGCCTCATCGCGTTCGAGCACGCGACAGACACCGCCCTTTTGACCTACGGCGACAAACTGGGGACGATGCACCCGGTATCGGTGACGCCGGTCATTTCATACATCCTCGCGAAGGAGCGCGAGGTGGAGAATATCCGGGCGATAGCCCGCGGAAAGGAGGCCGGCCTTTCGGCCACCGAGATCGAAGAGGAGCTGGTGATAACATGAGCCAGGAGATCGCCGTCGTCGGCAGCCCAGAGTTCACGACCGGCTTCCGGCTCGCCGGCGTCCGTAAATGCGAGAACGTACCGGAAGCGGAGAAGCCCGAGCGGCTCGACGATGCCGTCGAGCGGACACTCGATGACGAGGAGACCGGCATCATCGTGATGTACGACGCGGACCTCGATCACCTCTCGCGGGGGACCCGCGAGCGGGTCGAAGGGAGCATCGAGCCCGTCCTCGTGACGCTCGGCGCATCGGGCGCCGGCAGCGGCGGGCTGCGAGACCAGATCAAACGAGCCATCGGGATCGACCTGATGGAGGAGGACGACTGATATGAGCAAAGCAGAATCCACGGAGACCACCGAAACCGGTGTTATCCAAAGCGTGAGCGGTCCGGTCGTGAGCGCCCGCGATCTCGACGCCCGCATGAACGACGTCGTCTACGTCGGCGACGAAGGACTCATGGGGGAAGTGATCGAGATCGAGGGCAACACCACGACCATTCAGGTGTATGAAGAGACCTCCGGCGTCGGCCCCGGTGAACCCGTCGAGAACACGGGCGAACCGCTGTCGGTCGACCTCGGACCGGGAATGTTGGACGCCATCTATGACGGCGTGCAGCGTCCCCTGGACGTGCTGGAGGGCAAAATGGAGAGCCCCTACCTCGACCGTGGGGTCGACGCCCCCGGGATCGACCTCGAAGCCGAGTGGGAGTTCGAACCGGCCGTCGAGGTCGGCGACGAGGTCGGCCGCGGCGACGTGGTCGGGATCGTCGAGGAGACGGTCACCATCGACCACAAGGTGATGGTACCGCCGAACGCGATGGCGGAGGGCGAGACGGCAACCGTCGAAGCGATCGAGGCCGGCACGTTCGGCGTGACCGAAACGGTCGCCGAGCTCGACAACGGCGTTGAGGTCTCGATGCATCAGGAGTGGCCGGTGCGTGAGGCCCGGCCGACGGTCGAAAAGCGGACGCCGCGGATCCCGCTGGTCTCGGGCCAGCGTATCCTCGACGGCCTCTTCCCCATCGCGAAGGGCGGAACCGCCGCCATTCCGGGCCCGTTCGGGTCGGGCAAGACCGTCACGCAGCACCAGCTCGCGAAGTACGCCGACGCGGACATCATCGTCTACGTGGGCTGTGGCGAGCGTGGCAACGAGATGACGGAGGTTATCGAGGACTTCCCCGAGCTCGAGGACCCCGCCAACGGCAACCCGCTGATGGCGCGAACCTCGCTCATCGCGAACACCTCGAACATGCCCGTCGCGGCACGTGAGTCCTGTATCTACACGGGGATCACGATCGCGGAGTACTACCGCGACATGGGCTACGACGTCGCGCTGATGGCCGACTCCACCTCGCGGTGGGCGGAGGCGATGCGCGAGATCTCCTCGCGACTGGAGGAGATGCCCGGTGAGGAGGGCTACCCGGCGTACCTCGCCGCGCGGCTGGCGCAGTTCTACGAGCGGGCCGGCTACTTCGAGAACATCAACGGCACGGAGGGCTCCGTCTCCGCGATCGGCGCGGTGAGCCCGCCGGGCGGCGACTTCTCCGAGCCGGTCACCCAGAACACGCTGCGTATCGTGAAGACGTTCTGGGCGCTCGATGCGGACCTCGCCGAGCGCCGCCACTTCCCATCGATCAACTGGAACGAGTCGTACTCCCTCTATAAGGATCAGCTCGACCCGTGGTTCATCGAGGAGGTCTCCGACGACTGGGCGGAGACGCGCCAGTGGGCCGTCGACGTGCTGGACGAGGAGACGGAGCTACAGGAGATCGTGCAGCTGGTCGGCAAGGACGCGCTGCCGGAGGATCAGCAGCTGACCCTCGAGGTCGCCCGCTACCTCCGTGAGGCGTACCTTCAGCAGAACGCGTTCCACCCGGTCGACACGTACTGTCCGCCGGAGAAGACCTACCTCATCCTGACGACGATCCGGACATTCAACGACGAGGCGTTCAAGGCGCTCGAAGCCGGCGTCCCCGTCGAGGAGATCATCGCCGCGGAGGCGATCCCACGGATCAACCGGATCGGCGTTCAGGAGGAGTACGTCGAGTACATCGAGGAGCTGAAGTCGGAGATCACAGAACAGATCCGGAGCCTCTACTGATCATGAAAGAATATCAAACCATCACCGAGATCAGCGGCCCGCTGGTGTACGCCGAGGTCGACGAGCCGATCGGCTACGACGAGATCGTCGAGATCGAGACGGCACAGGGCGAGACGCTGCGTGGACAGGTGCTCGAATCCGCGGAGGGCCTCGTGGCCATCCAGGTGTTCGAGGGCACCTCCGGTATCGACCAGAAGGCGTCCGTTCGGTTCATCGGCGAGACGATGAAGATGCCCGTCACCGAGGACTTACTCGGTCGCGTGCTGGACGGCTCCGGCCGCCCGATCGACGACGGCCCGGAGATCGTCCCCGAGGAGCGACAGGACATCGTCGGGGCCGCGATCAACCCGTACTCGCGGGAGTACCCCGAGGAGTTCATCGAGACGGGCGTCTCGGCCATCGACGGCATGAACACGCTCGTTCGCGGCCAGAAGCTGCCGATCTTCTCGAGTTCGGGCCAGCCACACAGCCAGTTGGCGATGCAGATCGCTCGACAGGCGAGCGTGCCCGAGGAGGAGGGCGACGAGGGCGAAGGCTCCGAGTTCGCGGTGATCTTCGGCGCGATGGGGATCACCCAGGAGGAGGCCAACGAGTTCATGGAGGACTTCGAGCGCACCGGCGCGTTGGAGCGCTCCGTCGTCTTCATGAACCTCGCGGACGACCCCGCCGTCGAGCGGACGGTCACCCCGCGGATGGTGCTCACGACCGCCGAGTACCTCGCCTTCGAGAAGGATTACCACGTGCTCGTCATCCTCACGGACATGACGAACTACTGTGAGGCGCTGCGTGAGATCGGGGCCGCCCGCGAGGAGGTTCCGGGTCGCCGTGGCTACCCCGGATACATGTACACCGACCT
The DNA here is from genome assembly GCA_003554605.1 of Halorubrum sp. Taxonomy (GTDB): domain Archaea; phylum Halobacteriota; class Halobacteria; order Halobacteriales; family Haloferacaceae; genus Halorubrum. The sequence continues at coordinate 203 of PWGU01000168.1, read as the reverse complement.
GGCACAGCTGTACGAGCGTGCGGGTCGGATCGAGGGCCGTGAAGGATCGGTGACGCAGATCCCGATCCTCACGATGCCGGGTGACGACGACACCCACCCGATCCCGGACCTGACCGGTTACATCACGGAGGGACAGATCTACGTCGACCCCGACCTCAACAGTCAGGGTCTGCAACCGCCCGTGAACGTGCTTCCCAGCCTCT
>PWGU01000240.1 GCA_003554605.1 Halorubrum sp. | reverse complement strand
GGCGGGAAGCTCGGGACGATCGCCTTCGCCGCCTCGCTCGCGGTGCACGCGGCCTTGCGGACGGGTGAACGGACACGTCTCGTTCGCCTCCGCGACGTGAGGTACCGCCGCGACACCACCTGAAGGCCATCCGGGCCCGCTTATATACCGTTGTGACGTGCTCCGACGTGACGGCGGGGATATTAGTGGTCGGCTGTCCACTCCATCGATATGAGTCGAACTTCGGTCGAAATCGTCCGCGTCGCCGTCGATGAGGCCGGACGGGACCACGCCCCGCCCGCCGTCACTGAGCGTCGTCACCCGACGTCCCCGTCGAGGCCCCGATGACGGCCCTCGGTCCCGGAGGCGTCTTGGTGGCTGGCGTGCTGGCGATCGCCCTCCTCGCGAGCGTGGTCGCGATCGGGTACGTCATCAACCGCGACGCCGCCGCACGCGGCATGGGCGGGCTCGCGCGGACCCTCCTCACCGCGGGGGCGATCTTCGTCCCGTTCCTCGTCGTCCCGATATATGCCGTTTTTACCCGCCGGCTCGGGGCCCGAACGACGTCGGCGTCCAGAACCGAACTCGTGGTCGCGTGGGGGGCGCTCACCGTGGTCGTCGCCGTGATCGCCGGAACGATCCTCTCGCCGCCCGACCCGGTTACCCAACTGCTGTACGTGGCCGGCCTCGTGGCCGTCTTCGGACTCGTCGGGCTCGTTCCGCTGATCCGGCGCGGCGCCTTCGACCGCTCATAAGGGTCGGCCGATCCGTACACGATTCGTCATGAAGGCGGGAATTATTTCGTGAGCGTTTCCTTTTACTGTCCTAAATTAGCCTTCCGTCCACCGATCCGTGCCGAGCGGCGGGTTATTAATCACCGAGCCCCTTGCTCGCCGTATGAGCCAGACGTCGCCGGAGACGGTACTGCTGTCCGAGGATCCGCCGCTCGACCTCCGATTGTCCGAGGATGAACTCGAAACGACACGCGAACGGATCGTCTCGTTCATTGCCGAGACGGTCGAGGGAGCCGGGGCCGAGGGGGCCGTCCTCGGGCTCTCCGGCGGGATCGACTCCACGCTCACCGCGTATCTCGCGGTCGAGGCGCTCGGACCGGAGGGGCTTCACGGGATCACGATGCCCTCGGAGGTCAACGATCCGGACGTGATGAGCGACGCCGAGCGCGTCGCCGAGGCGCTCGGGATAGAGTACGACGTAGTCGAGATCCAACCGATCGCGGACGCCTTCTTCGAGGCGCTTCCGGAAGCGGCCGAGAACCGCATGGCGAAGGGAAACGTCTTCGTTCGCACGCGGGCAGTTTGTAACTACTTCGTCGCCAACGCGGAGAACCGGGTCGTGCTCGGCACCGGCAATCGCGCGGAGGCGATGACGGGCTATTTCACCAAATACGGCGATCAGGCCGTCGACTGCAACCCGATCGGGAACCTCTATAAGATGCAGGTGCGCCAACTCGCCGCCCACGTCGGCGTCCCCCACGACCTCGTGATGCAGGAGCCGACCGCGGGCATGTGGACGGGCCAGACCGACGCCGAGGAGATGGGGCTCGATTACGACACCGTCGATGCGATCCTCGCCGTCCACGTCGACGGCGGCCTCTCACGGTCGGCGACCGTCCGGGAACTCGACGTCCCGGAGGCGGCCGTCGATCGCGTCGTGGAACTCTACGAACGGAGCGCCCACAAACGCGCGATGCCGCCGGCTCCCGAGTGATCGAACGCCCGGCTTTTAAAAAGGTGGGTCGCCCGTCCGGGCGCTCTCAGAACGCCCGGAGGTCCTCAAGTACGGCGGCGGCCGAACCGTCGTCGATCGCCTCCCGTGCGAGCGTCAGGCCCTCGTCGATCGAGTCGGCCCCCTCGCCGGCGTAGATCCGCAGCGCGGCGTTGAGCGCCACGGCGTCCGCGAAGTCACCCTCCCGCTCCCCCGCGAGCACCGCCTCGGTGATCGTCGCGGAGTCGACGGCGACGTCTTCCACCTGTAGGTCCTCGCTTTCGAGGTCCATGCCGTACTCGGCGGTCTCGATCTCGAAGTCGTCGAAGGTCGGCTCGCCGCCGCCGCCGTGGGCGTCCCACTCGGCGACCTTGGTGTAGCCGGGTCGCACGTCGTCATAGCCCTCCATCCCCTGGAACATGAGGACGCGGTCGAGGTCGTGGAACTCGCTCGCGACGAACGTGTCGGTCACCTTCTTCGCGAACGCGAGGTGATAAAAGGAGCCGAGGTGCGTCGAGGCGCCTGCGGGATTGGCGATCGTCTCGATCGTGTTCACGAACGTCCGAACGCCCATCATGTCGCGGCGCTCGAACAGGTCGTCGATCGCGGGGTTGAACGCCGGCTGGTAGTAGAAGCCGAAGCCGGTCTCGTCGACCATCGCGGCGGAGTCGCGCGGGGTGAGCTCCGTGGCGACGCCGAGCTCATCGAGCACGTGTTTGTACGCGTCCTGTTTCTGGGTCGGCACGCGGTCGCCGGAGTGGACGACCACCGGCGTGCCGGCGGCGGCGGCGACACAGCCGGCGGCGACGCCGAGGATCGCGGTTCGCCCCTTCCCGTCGTAGTTGGCCCCGCAGTCGACGGGGTCACAGTCGGGTTCGGCGTACTCGACGCGTTCACACATCACGTCGGTGTACGCGCCGAGCTCCTCGGGGGTGTTCCGCTTCCAGCGGTTCGCGAGCCAGAACGCCCCGAGGGTGGTGTGGTCCGGTTCGCCCGCGAGGATTCGTTCGAACGCCTCCGTCGCCTGCGCGCGTGTCAGGTCGTCCGCGGATTTGTGTCCCGAGCCGCAGACCTCGGTCATCAGCCGCTTGAGGGGCCACTCGCCGAACTCGTGGGTCGCCTGAGCCATGTCCAGAAATTCGGGGGCACAACGCAAAAGCCTCCCGTTCGACTCCCAGCACGTGGGAAACCGGGGTGGGACACGCGGCGACGGCCGTCGATATCGCTCGCTCTCGCCGGCTGCGGGATCATCGGTGGGCCGGCGGCGCGTGAGCAGCTCGCCGAACGTGGATGGATCGGTGGTTCAAGCCCCCGTAGTGTGTCATTGAGGCACATAAGTGAAATTTACAAACGTACACTCAAAAGGCGCTTATGATACAGAATGTATGACGCCCGATCCGTTTTCAAGCTACGCACGAACGCTAAAACCCGACAGAATTATAAATACCTGCAGTATATGTGAGCGTGAACACGATGACGACCCACTCCGT
>PWGU01000190.1 GCA_003554605.1 Halorubrum sp. | reverse complement strand
CTGGAGGCGCACGCCGGCGGCGTCACCCTGTTCGTCGACTGTAGCTCGTTTCCCGAGGACGACTGGGCGGTCCTCCGTCGTGAGCAACCCGGCGTCCGGCACAAACCGGCGATAATCCTCCGGGCTCGACCCGACGGCCATATCGAGGGCTACACGAAGGGATCCGTCCCGATCGACCTCTCGGCGTCGATCGACTGGGTATGACCTGAAAAAACGTTGGAATAGTTCGAGGGTGGGGGGATTCCCGTGGCCCGGACGCTACGCAGCCTCGTTAAAAGGAAACGGGCTGTGGTCCCTGCTCGCCGGTGGTGAACGGGTCGCGGTCCGAGTAGAAGCGCCGTCCGACGGCGCGGTGGCAGACGCCGGCTCGGAGCGTATCGAACACCTCATCGGGGTGCTCGAAGGTCTGGTCGCCGAAGCGCTCCAGAACGTCCCCGAGCCGCTCGGAGCCGTCCGCGAGCTCTACGGTCGCGTTGCCGTGGACCGTGATGATCTCCTCCGAGGTAGCGGGGTACTGGTGCCGTTCGAGCCGTTCGTCAATGCCATTCAAGCGCATCAACAACGGGTATCCGCCAGGGGTTCTTAACGATTTTCCATGTATGACCTAAGCGGGTCGGGTAGTCCTTATATGCGTTTAATCCACGTGGCCGACTCGCGGTGGGACGGGTGGAACTGCCTCACCGCTCGTGGTCGATCTACACGGAGCGGCCCGCATCCAGCATCCTTTATGTTCAGCCGGCCGACGGCCTATCCATGACGATCGACGACCGGGACGACGCATACCTCATCACGCACGCGCTGGCGAAGGACACCCTCTCGCGGCTTCGGGCGGTCGAAACCGAACAGGTCGCCTTCCGCAAAGGGCTCGTCAAGCTCGGGCGGATCTGCGGCTACGAGATCATCGACGGCGCGATGGAGACGGAGTACGTCCCCGTCGAAACGCCCCTCCAGGAGACGACCGGCGAGCGCGTGAAGGGACTCGACGACGTCGTCATCATCAACGTCCTCCGGGCGGCGACGCCGTTCGTCGAGGGTCTTTTAAAGGCGTTCCCGCGCGCCAAACAGGGCGTCATCTCCGCCGGCCGCGACGAGGAGGCCGGCATGAACGCCGACGGCGAGTTCCCGATCACCATCGACTACGTGAAGCTTCCGGAGATCCGCGCCGGCGACACCGTCATCGTCGCGGATCCGATGCTCGCGACCGGCTCGACGATGTGTGCCGTCCTCGAACACATCCTTGTGGAGGCCGACGACTACGAGAACCTCTTCGTGCTCTCCGCGGTCTCCGCGCCCGAAGGACTGGTCCGCGTCGGCGAGGCATTCGAGGACGCCGACCTGCTCACCGTCGCCATCGACGACGAACTCGACGACGACGGCTTCATCGTTCCCGGCCTCGGCGATGCCGGCGACCGGGCGTTCCGCACCGCCTGATCCGTCCGACCCGCTGACCCCGCCCGATCCGTGCGTTCTCCCCGACTCTTGTACCTTCCCTTCCTGTCGAACCACACACGCCCGGTCGCTGAACCACACACGTCCGGCCCCTGAACAACAGTTAATACGCGCCCGTCCGACCGCCCTGCATGAGCGACGCGGCGACGAACGAGCCCTGTGACGCCTGTGGCGAGTCGACGACGGACGCGCTCGCCCGAACCGTCCGGCTGAGCGTCGACCGGGCGAACATCGACCCCCAGCGGCTCTGCCCGGAGTGTTTCGCCGAGTGGATCCGGCGATACGAGGCCGAGATGGCGGGCGGGGGCGCACCGTCCGCGAGTGGCGGCTCCGACTCCGAGATCATCATCGACTGAGCCTGGGCGCTTCCGCGCCCGTCTTTTTTCGATCGTACCATTCCCCACTACCGCCTGAGCGCCGACCCATCCGGCACCTCGACCTCGCGAGCGCGCAGCAGCGACAGCGCCCGGCGGCGCACGGCGTTCGGCGTCGGCAGCGTTTGATCGTGGGCGGCCTGGACGATTATCCACCCGGAGATGTCGTCGACGGCGTCGTCGCCCGCGAGGTCATGAACGGCCGAGAGGATCGCCTCGTACTCCTCGCGATGCGCCTCAAACCGTGACGCCGGCGGACTCGGCAGCGACGAGCGCGCTCGCCGGATCCGGCGGAGCGCATAATTCGGGTTCGCCATGCGGTAGTGGGCTCGCGGGAATCACTTAAAAGGGCAGTCCGCTGGGGCTCCTCGCTCGCCACACCGATCCTCCCCTCACCGCTCGACGGCGACGAGGTGGGCGTCCGCTGGCTCGAACCCGACGGTCACGTCACCTGAGAGCGGATCAGGTGTCCGGAGGACGATCCCCTGACCGCGCCAGTCGAGCGATACCCGCGTCGTCTCGCCTAAGAACTCGGCGCTCTCGACGGTTCCGGTCACCTGACTCGTCCCGCCGTCGATCCGCAACGCCTCCGGCCTGACACATATCGTCGCCCGGTCGCCGACCGAGACCGGTTCCGTCGTCTCGACGCGGAGTGCCGCCCCGTCGACGTCGACGACCACGACGTGGGCCGACGCAGCCCCTTCCGGTCCCTCCCTCCCTGATCCATCTCCCTCCGATCCCTCGATCGCGCTCACGGGCCCCTCGAAGACGTTGTTGTCGCCGACGAACGAGGCGACGAACCGCGACGCCGGTCGTCGATAGATCTCCCGTGGCGGGGCCACCTGCTCCGGCGACCCCGCGCGCATCACCGCCACGCGGTCGGAGATGGCGAGCGCCTCCTCCTGGTCGTGGGTCACGTAGATCGTCGTAATGCCGAGCTCGCGCTGGATCGCTTTGACCTGCACGCGGAGGCGCTCACGGAGCCGGGCATCCAGCGCGCTCATCGGCTCATCGAGCAGCAGGACCTCGGGGCCGGGTGCTAACGCCCGCGCCATCGCGACGCGCTGTTGCTGGCCTCCCGAGAGGTTCTTCGGGTCTCGGTCGGCGGCGTCCGGCAGGTCGACGAGTTCGAGCAGGTCCGCGACCCGCTCCTCGGTCGACCCGCCACCCGGCGGATCCTGAAACTGCAGCCCGTAGGCGACGTTCTCGCCGACGGTCATGTGCGGGAAGAGCGCGTAGTTCTGGAAGACGACGCCCACGTTTCGGTCCTCGGGTGGCACCCCAGAGACGTCCTCGCCGCTAAACCGTACCGTCCCCGCCGTCGGCGACTCGAACCCCGCGATCAGCCGCAGCGTCGTCGTCTTCCCGCAGCCCGAGGGGCCGACGAGCGTGAAGAACTCGCCTTCGCGTACCGCGAG
>PWGU01000158.1 GCA_003554605.1 Halorubrum sp. | reverse complement strand
TCCGCGAGCGTCTCCGCGCCGCTCGCGGTGACGGTGAACGTCTCGCTCAACTCGACGCCGAACGCGTCCTCCCACAACCCCGGGATCACGTGGAAGGTCATCCCCTCCTCTAGGACGGTCTCGTCGCCGGGGCGGATGCTCGCGGTGTGTTCACCCCAGTCCGGCGGGTAGCCGAGCCCCATCGAGTAGCCGATCCGGTCCTCCTTTTCGACGCCGTATTGCGCGATCGTCTCGCGCCACGCCGCCTCGACAGCCTCGCAGGTGACGCCCGGCTCGACGGCGTCGAGCGCGGCCTCCATCCCCTCGATGACGATCTCGGCCGTCTCCTCGATCTCGGCGGGCGGGTCGCCGACGAACGTGGTCCGTGCGAGCGGCGAGTGGTAGCGATGGCGACAGCCGGAAAGTTCGATCAGGACGGGATCACCCTCCTCGAACTCGCGGTCGGTCCACGTGAGATGGGGCGTTCCGGTGTGGTCGCCGGAGGGCATGAGCGGGACGATGGCCGGGTAGTCGCCGCCGTACTCGTCGGTGCCACGGATCAGCCGCTCGTAGATGGCAGCGGCCGCCTCGTACTCTGGGACGCCGGCCTCGATCGCGTCGAGTCCGGCACGCATCGCCGCCTCAGAGATACGCGCGGCCTCGCGCATATACTCGATCTCGCGGTCCGATTTACGGATTCGCAGCCAGTTCACGAGCAGGTCGGCGTCGACAAGGTCGGCGTCGGGGAGGTTCGAGTCGAGCCGGAGGTAGGATTTCGCCGTGAAGTAGGAGGCGTCGGTCTCGACGCCGATCCGACCGTCATCCACGTCGAGGTCAGCAAGAACCCCGGCGAGGTAGTCCATCGGGTGGAGGTCGTACGGCGAGTGGACGTGGTCGTCGCTGTAGGCGCGGATGTTCGGCTCCGAGAGCCACGTCGTCGCGCGGGCGCCGTTCGCGTCCATGTCGCGGCCGACCCAGACGGGCTCGTCGTGTTCGCGGGGGAGGACGACCGCCTGATGGACATAAAACGACCAGCCGTCATAACCGGCGAGGTAGTTCATGTTCGCCGGGTCGGAGACGACGATCGCATCGAGATCGCGCTCGGCGAGCGCCTCCTGGGTTCGTTCGACCCGCGTTTCGTACTCGGCCGTCGGGAAGACGTTGCGTGACATGGTGGCAACTATCACTCGATCCGTCGCCCACCGGCGACTAAAACATTGTGTGTATTACGGCTACGAAATTCGGTTACCGGGAGGAGGATCGCCGTGGGGGTAGACAGGCGTCGACACGAAGCCGGAGGCTACATGACCGCCCTCGTCATTTCAGCGGACATGGATGCGTACGCCGTCGAACTCGAGGTGCGGTTCAGGGACATCGACGCGATGGGACACGTGAACAACGCGGTGTATGCGACCTACATCGAGCAGGCGCGGACGCGATACGTGCGTGACGTCCTGGAGACGGACCTCGCGTCGATCCCGACCGTGCTCGCGTCGCTGTCGATCGAGTATCGCCGGCCGGTGCTGCTCTCGGACGGGTCGGTGACGGTCACGATCGAGGTCCCCGAAATCGGCACCTCAAGCCTCCCGATGCGATATACGATCGCGACCGCCGACGGCGACGTGGCCGCCGAGGCGGAGTCGACACAGGTGTTTCTCGACCCTGAAACCGAGCGACCGGCACCGATCCCCGAACGGTATCGGGAAGCGATCGTCGAGCGACACGATCTATAACTGGGGGTGGGCGGACGGTTCGGTGACCGGTGGGGTGGCGGCCACGAACGCGTGAGTGACGACTACGAAGGCCCGTGGAGTGGTGGCTCCGAAAGCCCGTGGAGTGACGACCACACCTTTTTCGAGCGCGCGCGCCTGAGTGGTGACATGGCGATCACGCTGTATTCGTTGGACGGCTGCCCGTGGTGTGAGAAGGTTCACGACGCGCTCGACGCCGAGGGGATCGACTACGAGACGAACTGGGTCGATCCGTTACACTCCGATCGAAACGAGGTGAAACGGGTGAGCGGCCAGCGCGGGGTGCCCGTCCTCGTCGACACCGAGCGGGGTGTGACGATGGCCGAAAGCGCGAAGATCCTCGAATACGTCGAGCGGAGCCTCCAATGACGATCTACACGGGTCGTGGCGATGCGGGCGAGACGGACCTCCGGGACATGACCCGGGTCTCGAAGACCGCGCCCCGTATCGAGGCGTATGGCACCGTCGACGAGGCGAACGCACTCATCGGGACGGCGTACCCGACCGGGTATGACGACCTCGACGACGTGCTCGAACGGGTACAGAACCACCTCCACATCGTCCAGGCGGACCTCGCAAACCCCGATCCGGACCCGGAGGACCCCCGGGTTCGGCCGGCCCACGCCGAGGAGTTGGAGGAGCGAATCGACGAGTTCGACGCGGAACTCGAGCCGTTGCGGTCGTTCATCCTGCCGGGCGGGAGCGAGACCGGTGCGGCCCTCCACCACACCCGGGCGGTGGTCCGGCGGGCCGAACGGCGGACCGTCGCGCTCGCCCGCGCGGAGGAGACGAACGAGGCCGTGATCACATATTTAAATCGGCTCTCCGATCTCCTGTTCACGCTCGGGCGGGTCGCGAACGCCCGCGACGGGGTCCCCGAACAGTCGCCGTCGTACTGATCGGTCGACTCCCACCCCGGGGTAAAACGCGGTCGGCCGCAAGGCATATATCCGTCGTCCACCAAAGGACAGATATGAGTAAACACTTCGAGGACGCGAAGTACTACCTTGGACGCGCGGCCGAACACGCGAAAGAGGGCGTCAAAGAGGAGTTGGAACCGCTCGAAAAGCGCGTCCGCGACCTGATCGGCCAGGAGGAAGAGGAGGAGCCGGAGTCCTCACGGCTCGAAAAGCTGCAGGCCGACCTGAAGGCGTTGGAGGAGCGCGCGGAGGGCGAGGCCCGCGAGGCAGTCGCCTCCGCCCGCGAGAAGGTCGAGGCGTACCGGAACCGCGAGGAGCCCGCCGAAAAGTAACCACGCCGCCGACCACGTGCCGACCACGTGCCGACCACGTGCCGACCACGTGCCGACCACGTGCCGACCACGCCGGGGCGAACCGGCCGACACAGCAACCCTTAAGTCCCGGAATCGGATAGATGAAAATACACGGGTTGGTGGTCTAGTCCGGTTATGACGCCGCCTTCACACGGCGGAGATCGGCGGTTCAACTCCGCCCCGACCCATTCTCGCCGACCGAAACGCCGAGCGGTAGCGATCGTATAACGCGTTGACGACGAGTATATAAAACACCGATAGCGACGACCGGTCACGTTTTATCGCATGACGGCGC
>PWGU01000200.1 GCA_003554605.1 Halorubrum sp. | reverse complement strand
CTGTATCGGCAACAACACGACCGGCGCGCATTCGTTAAAATACGAGAAGGCCGACGGCTACCTCGAATCCGTCGAGGTCGTCCTCGCCGACGGCACCGTGACGACGTTCGACTGGATGCCCGTCGAGGAACTCCACGAGCGCGCCGAGGCGGTCACCGACGATGACGGCATCAAAGAGCAGGCCTATCGTGTCGTCTCCGACGTCTTACGGAACAAGGCCGACCTCATCGAGGAGAAGTACCCGGGCCTCATGCGCAACGTCTCCGGGTACAATTTCGACAAGCTGCTTGAGGACGTCGAGGAGCGCGGGGAGGTCAACGTCGGCCGGCTGTTCGCCGGCAGCGAGGGATCCCTCGGGATCGTCACGGAGGCGACCGTCTCGCTCGAACCCGTCCCCGAGGAGACGAGCGTCGTGCTCCTGACCTACGACACCGTGATCGACGCGATGCGCGACGTCGCGCCCATCTTGGAACACGACCCCGCCGCCGTCGAGGTGATGGACGACATCATGTTGGATCTCGCACGCGACACGGCGGAGTTCGCGAGCGTCGTTGACATCCTCCCGGAAGGAACCGATTCGACGCTGCTGGTCGAGTTCTACGCCGACTCGGTCGACCACGGAAAACAGCAGGTCGCGGACCTCTTGGCCGACCGACTGCCCGACTATGACGCGGAGTTCGAACCGAGCGAGCGCGGCGAGGAGTTGGCCGCGGCGGGCGCAGAGCGCAACGCGGTCGACGCGCTGGAGGCCTACGACCCGGAGCGACAGGCGAAGTTCTGGAAGATGCGGAAAGCCGGGTTGCCGATCCTGCTCTCGCGGACCGGCGACGACAAACACTGGCCGTTCGTCGAGGACACGGCGGTGCCGGCGGAGAACCTCCCGGAGTACGTCGCGGACATCCAGGCGCTATTCGATGAGTACGATACGTTCGCGTCGTATTACGCCCACGCGGGCCCCGGCGTGTTACACATTCGGCCGCTTTTGAACCTCAAAGCCGAGGACGGCGTGGAGACGATGCTCGCCATTTCGGAGGGTATCACCGACCTCGTCATCGAGTACGGCGGGAGCGTCTCGGGCGAACACGGGGACGGCCGTGCGCGGACGACGTGGAACCGAAAGCTGTACGGCGACGAGCTGTGGGCGTCGTTCCAGGATCTCAAAGCCGCATTCGACCCGCAGGGGCTGTTGAACCCGGGGAACGTCTGTGGTGATTTCAACCCGACCGAGAACCTCCGATACGATCGAAACTACGCCTTCGAGGCGGACTTCGAGCCCGCGCTCAACTGGGACAACGAGAACGGTTTCCAGGGGATGGTCGAGCTCTGTCACGGCTGTGCGGGCTGTGAGGGCCACCAGGACACGACCGGCGGCGTGATGTGTCCGACCTATCGGGCGACCGAACACGAGGAGATTACCTCGACACGCGGCCGGGCGAACATGCTCCGGCGGTCGATGAGCGGCGACCTCCCCGAGGACGTCTTCGAGGACGAGTTCATCCACGAGGTGCTCGACCTCTGTATCGGGTGTAAAGGCTGTAAACGGGACTGCCCGAGCGGGGTCGACCTCGCGAAGCTCAAAACTGAGGTCAAACACGAGTATCACCAGCGAGAAGGGGTCCCGTTCCGCGACAAGCTCTTTGCGAACGCGGAGTCGCTTTATAAACTCGGGAGCACGTTCGCCCCGGTTTCGAACTGGGCCGGCAAGCTACCTGGAAGCGGGGTCGCGACGGAGAAGCTCCTCGGGATCGCCCGGGAACGCGACCTCCCGAAGTTCAAGCGCGAAACGCTCCGGAAATGGGATCGATCGCGTACGCCCGCCGTGAGCGAGGAGGAGGCCGAGCGGAAGGCGCTGCTGCTCGCGGACCCGTACACCAACTACACGACGCCGGAGATCGGCAAGGCCGCCGTGCAGGTTCTGGAAGCCGCGGGCGTCTACGTCGAGATCCCGGAGGACGTCGGCGACAGCGGCCGTCCCGCCCACTCGAAGAGCCTCGTCGACCGGTCACGGGCGATCGCCGAGGAGAACGTCGCGGCGCTTGCGCCACGGATCGAGGAGGGCTTCGACGTGGTGAGCGTCGAGCCGAGCGACTCGGTGATGTATCAGGTGGACTACCTCGACCTGCTCACCGGCCCCGACGTCGAACAGGTCGCCGCGAACAGCTACAGCGTGATGGAGTACCTCGACGTCTTCCAACTGGACGCCGGGTTGGCGGCCGAAAGCGCCGGCGGCGCGGCGGGCGCGGCCCATCTCGCCTACCACGGCCACTGCCATCAGACCGCCGCGAGCCGCGACCACCACGCCGTCGCCGTGCTTCGGCGGGCTGGCTTCGAGGTCGACGTGCTCGACACCTCCTGTTGTGGGATGGCGGGCTCGTTCGGCTACGAGGCGGAACACTACTCGATGAGCATGGCGATCGGCGAGTTGCTCTTCGACGCGGTCGAGTCCTCGCCCGCGCCCGAGGTCGTCGCCCCCGGGACCTCCTGCCGATCACAGCTCAAGGAGTACGAGAAACAGTACGGCGAGCCCGATCACCCGATCCAGAAACTGGCCAGCGCGATTGAAGGAGCGGACGCCAGTCGGTAGTCGGGGTCCGAACACGAAACCGGGAGACGTATTTACCACCTTGATAAACGACCGCCCGAACAACCCGTGACCCGTTCAACGTTGGATTACCTCGTCGGCGGCATCGCAATCCTCGTTCTCGGAGCGGGCGCTATCACGACCCTCCAGGCGTATCAAACGACGACCGATGGGATGGGACATGGCTCGGGGATGCACGGGATCAGTCCGATCTGGAACCTCCTCGGGACCGTAGTCGTCGCGGGCGTCCTCGTCGCCCTCTATCTGGTGGTCCGTGAGGACCTCCACGGGAACGGTGGCGAGGCGATCGCCGATGAAGCCGATCGGGATGGACCCACCGCGCCGGGTGTCGAGGGCGCGGAGCCTGCCGCCGAAGCGACCGGTGGACCGGCGGGGACGACGAGCGAGGAAGCGGCGGATGGAGCGAGCGAGGAAACGACCGGGAGGGCATCGCCGGCCGACCGCGACGTGAAGACGCTCCTCCGACTCCTTCCGGAGGACGAGCGGCGGGTCCTCACCCCGGTCGTCGAGTCGCCGGGGATCACCCAAGTCGAACTTCGCGACCGGGCGGATTTCTCGAAGGCCAAGGTGTCACAGACACTCTCGGAGCTGGAAAAGCGCGGGCTCGTCTCGCGTGAGCGGCAGGGACGCACGTATCGGGTCTACCCGGCAGGGGAGGTTTCGGACAAATAGTCGCCATCGCCAGTCAGCGTCCGGGCGGAACACCAGCG
>PWGU01000006.1 GCA_003554605.1 Halorubrum sp. | reverse complement strand
AGCTGGGTGCCCGCCTGGGAGGATCTGTTATTGTAGAGAGTGTTTTCGCCTATCCCGGTATAGGCCGCTTTGCCTATCTTCGCCTACTGGCCCGAGACTATCCTATGATCATGGGAAATCTCTTGATATTTGCCCTTATCTTTATCTTTATAAATCTCATGACAGATATTCTCTATGGGTTTTTAGAGCCCAGGATACGCTATGACTGATTCTTTAAGGAGGGAGTCTTCTATGTCTTCACCTCATCACCCAGTACCACCTGATGGACAGTCTACGAAACCTGTTGAAGTCAAAGTGCGACGAAGTACAAGCTTTCGTGATGATGCCATCCGTCGCTTTAAAAAGAATCCCACGGCCATTATAGGCCTTATAATTGTCTTCCTCTTTTTATTTATAGCTCTCTTTGGGGCTTACTTTACCCCCCATGATCCTTTTGCCCAGAATATCCGTAATGCCCACCAACCACCTGGAGATGGGTACCTATTGGGCACAGATTTTTTTGGTCGAGATATCCTAAGCCGGATCATGATCGGTGCCCGTATCTCCCTTCTGGTTGGTGTCACTGTTGTTATACTATGGGGCCTGATCGGTATTGTTGTAGGCCTTGTAGCCGGCTACTATGGAGGCTGGCTTGAGTCTGCCTTAATGCGTATTGTTGATGCATTCATCTCCTTTCCCGGGATTATACTGGCTCTGGCGATTATGGCGGTAAGAGGACAGGGTATAGAGAACGTCATCTTTGCCCTGGCTATTGTTGGCTGGCCAACCATGGCCAGACTGGTACGCAGTGAGGTTATCTCCCTCAAGGAGAGGGAGTATATACAGGCTGCTAGAAGTCTTGGATTTAATGATGCTAAGATCATGTTCCAGCATATTCTGCCTAATTCTCTGGCTACAATTATTGTCTACTCAACAATGGGTATTGCCATACCCATTATTGCAGAGGCTGGTCTTAGTTTTCTAGGATTAGGAGCCACTCCTGATCAGGCTACCTGGGGTTTTCAGATGTCTCTGGAGAGACAGTATATGCGTACTGCCTGGTGGGGTGTGACATTTCCTGGCCTGGCAGTTATGATCGTAGTGCTTGGCTTTAATCTCTTAGGAGATGGACTTCGGGATGTACTCGATCCTCGAATGAAAGAATAGTTGGAGGAGGGGTTTTGTTGAGCAGCTACTTGCTAGAACTACTAGATCTGACCACAGAGTTTAGCACTCCTGATGGAGTGGTTCGAGCTGTAGATAGAGTGAATTTTTTTGTCAAACGAAAGGAGACAGTGGGAATTGTAGGTGAGTCTGGATGTGGTAAGAGTGTTACCTCTCTCTCTATTATGGGCCTGGTACCTCGCCCTGGAAAGGTCTATGGGAGTATCCAGTTCGATGGAAGAGAGCTGACCAAGCTCACCGAGAACCAGATGCGCAAGATTAGGGGTAATGAGATATCCATGATCTTTCAAGAACCCATGACCTCCTTAAATCCTGTCTATACGATTGGCAACCAGCTCTATGAGCCACTAAGAAACCACCAGGGGATGAGCAGGAAGAATGCTAGAAAGACGGCTATAGATTACCTGAATCTTGTAGGTATCTCTTCACCAGAGAAGAGGATAGATGAGTATCCCCATCAATTGAGTGGTGGCATGCAGCAGCGGGCTATGATTGCCATGGCTCTAAGCTGCAACCCCAAACTCCTTATTGCCGATGAACCAACAACAGCCCTTGATGTTACCATCCAGGCCCAGATCCTGGAGCTCATGAAAGAGCTCAAGGAGAAGCTTTCCACCTCTATTATGCTCATAACCCATGATCTGGCTGTAGTCGCTGAGATGTGTGAGCGAGTCATTGTCATGTATGCAGGCTGGGTGGTAGAATCTGGACCTGTACGACAGATCTTTAAAAATTCAGCCCACCCCTATACAGAGGGTCTCATTCGTTCTATCCCTAAGCTTCATAAGAAAGAGAACCGCCTTTTTGAGATCCTGGGAGTGGTTCCTAACCCCCTGGAGGCACCAGAGGGTTGTAGGTTCAACAATCGATGTGACTATGTAGAGGACAGATGCCGGAAGGAAGAACCAGAACTACTTGAGGCAGGGGAAGGCCATCTGGTACGCTGTTTCTATCCTCGCCATGCAAAGGAGGGTCTATGAGTGGGGTCTGCCATGGAAGTTATGATGCAAGTCTCGAATCTTAAGACATATTATCCTATTAAAGGAGGCGTCTTTTCCCGGGTGGTAGGCCAGGTGAAGGCTGTAGATGATGTGAGCTTCTCCATTAAGAAGGGGGAGACCCTGGGTCTTGTTGGAGAGTCTGGTTGTGGTAAGTCTACAGCAGCTAAGACTATCATGTGCCTGGTTCCACCTACCTCGGGAGAGGTGCTTTATAGAGGAAAGAATATCTTTAAGTTTGGGAGGCAGGAGCTGAAAGAGTATCGTAAAGAGATGCAGATAATCTTTCAGAACCAGTACGGTTCCTTGAATCCTCGTAAGACAGTTGGTGATATGTTAAAAGAGATTATCCGGTTTCATCAGCTGGCAGAGGGCCCAGGGATCGATAAAAAGATTCAACAGCTTATGGAGTTAGTAGGTTTATCGATCTACCATATAGGTCGTTTTCCCCATGAGTTTAGTGGTGGCCAGAGACAGCGCATTGGAATTGCCAGGGCTCTTTGTCTGGATCCCCAGGTTATTATCTGTGACGAACCGGTTAGTGCTCTTGATGTCTCCATTCAGAGCCAGATCTTGAATCTTCTAAAGGATCTTCAGGAAGAACTGGGTCACACCTATCTCTTCATTGCCCACGACCTATCTGTTGTAAAGTATATTTCCCATCGGGTCGGTGTAATGTATCTGGGGAGGATAGTTGAATTAACTGAGACTGAAAAACTCTTTGAGACCCCTTTACACCCTTATACCCAGGCTCTATTATCAGCCATACCTATAGCTGATCCAGATCATACTTCCATTAAAGCTGTTCTTCGAGGTGATGTTCCCAGTCCTAATAATCCACCCCCTGGCTGTGTTTTCCATACGCGATGTCGTGAAGCTATGGAGATCTGCTCTCAGGAGATACCTCCCTTGAGGGAGGAGGAGCCAGGCCATTCTGTGGCCTGCCATCTCTATGAGCCGTAAGTTTACTGGCAGAGGAGGTTTTAGCAATAGATGGTGTCTATAGAGGAGTAAAAATTGGATGCTCAAAAAGTTCTCTCTCACACTCACTCCTTTTCCCTCTACCTTCTTCCTGTCACTCCAGAATGAGGAGAAAAGTATAGAGGGGAACAAGATGGTTTAGCTTAAAAATTATACGCTTATGGGATGGTT
>PWGU01000084.1 GCA_003554605.1 Halorubrum sp. | reverse complement strand
CTCGGAAGATCTTCCAACTATGCGAGTCGGGCTTGCCCTAGGGGCAAACTCGCGGGTCTTTTTATACTGTTGACCAGTATTTGGATCTGAGCGGACCGAAATCGCCCGTTTCAACGAAATTGACGGAGTTGTGCCCGGTTGAGCGCAATGCCGGTCAGGAGGGACTCTCGAGGCAATGACCGGGGTTCAAATCCCCGCCGGAGCATTCCTTCTTTCCGCCGTCTTGTGATTACGAAAATTGGACAGGGGATCCGACTCGCAGTGTTCAGTATGGCGGTGAGAGTATGGATGTAACTGACTTCGCTATCGTTCCCGGACCGACCGAAGAGCACCTTGCCCAGCGGCAACTCGTCGACGTTCGACGAGATACTGTCCGCCTTTCTGGCATCATTGAGCCAGGGAAGATGAGCTACTGTGTCAGAGGGAAACCAAACCGGGCATAACTTTCCGCTCCCTCCCGGTGATATCCTTCGAGTTGCCACCATTCACCTGCCGGATCGGGTGTGACGTCGAATCATCAATGCACCGTACGAGGGGCGATGGGCGACCAACTTCCCCACGGTTGACGACGGCACGGTAGTGGCGATTCACGAGGCGAATGAGGACGGTTACGACCCCGACAATAATCGCACTATCGACCGTCTCAAGATGGCCGGCGTTGATGTGCTTCCCAATGGCGAGGGAGTTACTCCCGAGAACCTCACCAACGGCGGCGGCGTGATCCACTGTCTGACGTCGCCGATTCGGCGGGGTTGACCGACGAGCCATTCCACCGTGGAGGTTGTGACGTGTCTATCGGTACTGCCGAAGGACCAGTCAAACAAGAGCGGCTTTGATCATCGTCTCGCAGATCCCGGAAAATGTTCTGAACCCGACAAGAACGAAAGGGATGCCGGAGAGTACGTCGAGAACGCCTTTCGAATGTGTTTCTTGAAGCCCGGAAACGGCACACCATCGCTTATCCGATTCGGTTGTCCTGTTCTCATGAACACCGACAAGCAACATCCTGCCGGATGGAGCTCGCGGAGAACGTCTCTCGGGTGAGCCAAGATCCATGCCCCCTTCGCTACCCACCACGTCCCGAAGTCACAAGGGCGTCGAACGGCTCTAGACGGACGTGATACACATTGGTATCGTCGGGTGCGGCGTCATCGGGAATCGGTTCGCTGCCGCGATCGATTCTCACGACCGGTACGAGCTGGCTGCTGCGTGCGATCTCGATGCTGATCGGGCTTCGTCGCTGGCGGCCACCCACGGCACCGAACGCACGGTCACGACGACCGATCACGGGGCACTCGTCGAGATCGACGGCCTCGATGCCGTCTACGTCGGCGTGCCGCCGCTCGCTCACCATGACGTGGTTGCAGATGCGCTCGCGGCCAACAGACACGTGATCTGTGAGAAACCGATCGCAGCGACCGCTAAAACAGGCCATGAAATGGTGAGGCTCGCCGAGGAACACGACCGCGTCACGGCCGTGAACCTCCCGTTTCGGTACACGCCCGGGTTCGTCCGTCTACGCGAAACGGTCGCTAACGGCAAAATAGGCGACCCGCGGCGAGTCGAACTACGGTTCCGATTCCCCGAGTGGCCTCGCGATTGGCAGGACGTCGCGTGGCTAGAATCACGCGACCAAGGCGGGCCGCTACGAGAAGTTGGGACTCATTTCCTCTTCGGTGTCCAAGAACTGTTCGGGCCGATAGATACCGTGTCCGCCGACGTGGGTTTCTCCGGACCCAATACGTATGAGAACGATGCAGTCGGGACCTTCCGC
Organism: Halorubrum sp.; assembly: GCA_003554605.1. Taxonomy (GTDB): domain Archaea; phylum Halobacteriota; class Halobacteria; order Halobacteriales; family Haloferacaceae; genus Halorubrum. The sequence goes on along the minus strand of PWGU01000084.1, from coordinate 12,772 downwards.
ACAGACGGGATTCGCGGAACGATTGACCTCCTGTGCGATCATGAAGGGGATGAAGCGAACAATATCACCGTCATCGGTGATGACGGATCGCTCTCCTTGATCGAATGGCACCGACTCGTACGGGATCGCGGCCGCGGGACCCAGAGGACGCTTGTTGACGAGCGCAAAGACACCGTGACCACGCTCCTCACAGAGTTCGCAAACGCGATCGACGGTGATGACGCCGACCTCGTGTCCTTCGCCGAGGCGACACGTGTTCAGGAAGTCCTCGACGCGATACACGCATCCGACGGCGACCGCATTCGTCTAGAAAAGTCCTAACGCACACATACGGAGATTTTTACTTGTGTTTATACACGGCCGCAAAGGTCTACCACGCGTACTGAATCGGTTGTGCGGTATCCCTCGGGAGTGTGCATTATGATGCGTCGCCGAACACGTGGCCGCGATCATGGACGACGACCGGCTTGCCGATCCGGAGTGGACCGATCATCAACGATGGCGATACGCACTCCCCGAATCGGGCGTCGCCTGCGGGCCGCTCGACTCGGCCGGAGCCGAGAACTTGTATCCGCTCGGCGATTGGGTCGCCGCCGAAGCCCGCCTCCACGCCGCCATCGCGAACGGCCTTGCGGTCGGTGAGCGGATCGTTCATTCGCTATCGGTCGGAGAATAATCGGCTGTTCATCCGCTCGGTCGATCGTGTCTTCAGAAACGGGATCGATCGACACCGAACCCGGTGCACACGGGAGTCGGATACGGTTACCGCGCGAGCCTCTCCGTTGCTGATCGGTTCGACAGCAGCAACAGAGTGATTACCGTTCACCCTAACGGTAACAAAATGCATGGCCGACGTCTCGCGACCACTGAAGAAGTGGTGGCGATCGTAACGCCGGACAGCCAAGACGCGCTGGACAGGCTCGAGTCGTGGACAACGACTCACGATATCGGATTGACCGTTGTGGAGATCGGAACGGACGTCACTCACGAACATGTGAGCGAGGCCAGGGAGACGATCGGCGTCACTATCGGAGGCGACGGTGCGTTTCTCGAAGGGGTCCGTCAGTTCACCCCACATCGAGTCCCGGTCATTGGGGTCAACACCGGAACGTTGGCGTTTCTTGCCCGTGTCGATCCCCGTGATCTCGACGCTGCCCTGACGGAGGTCCTGCGTGGTCGCGCAGTTGTGAACACCCGACAGCAGTACACCGTTCAAACGGCGGGAATCGACACCACCGGTGTCAACGAGGTCTTCATCGAAAAAACCCCGCCGGATGAACGGCACGGAACGAAGGTCGGTTCGCTACACGTGTTTATCGACGATGAGTACGTCGGCGAGTACTTCGGCAGCGGACTCTTGGTTTCGACGCCGACTGGATCGACCGGTCGGTCCTTCTCTAATCGGGGGCCAGTTCATTATCCAAACGAGAACCGGTCACTCCAAATCGTTCCTCACGAGACGATCAACGCCTCGGCGAGTCCGATCGTCGTGAGTGAAAAATCCGACGTGTACATCGTTCTGGATACCGAGTTCAACGTCGATATCGACGGTGGGCGTGAGTACAAGACCGTCGGTGCCAACGAAGTCATCCACATTACCGGCGCGAGCAACCCAGCACACACGATCCGAACGTCCTACGATGATCCGTTCATCACGGCGTTGGTTGACAAACTCGGCTGGAGTCTTCGTGACGTTGACGATGCCGGACCCGTCGATGCACTTCCTTCGGAGGACACCGAAATCGACTTTCTTACACGTGCCTGCCGGGTCGCCCGCGAAGCCGCACGCAGCGCTGGAGAGCCGCTCCGGGAGCTTCACGGCAAGGTGGAGCAGATCGAATACAAAAGCAGCAAGTCCGACATCGTGACCGAGGCTGATTATCAGGCGGAACATATCATCACGACGGCGATCAAAAACGAGTTCCCTAACCACGGGATCCGTTCCGAAGAGAACGTTTCCAGTGCGGGCAGCGGCCAGTACATCTGGTCGATAGACCCCCTCGATGGGACGGGAAATTTCACCCATGGCAATCCGAACTATGCCGTCTCGATCGCGCTGATCGACGCCGACAAAGGCGAGCCGGTTGTCGGCGTCGTCTACAACCCCGAGACCAATGAGATGTTCTATGCCTCGGATGGTAACGGTGCCTATCAGAACGGTTCACCGATCACGCCAACCGACAGGGATCGGCTTGACGAGTCGATGCTCCTCTCGGGTTACGACCCTGACGGTGGGTTTTTATCGGTCTTTTATCAGAAAACCCAGGGCGTGAGACGACTGGGATCGGCCGCGTTGAATCTCGCGTACGTCGCGACGGGCTCCGCGGATGCTGTGTGGGAGTACGACACGTACCCGTGGGACGTCTCTGCCGGCATCTGTATCCTGCGAGAGGCTGGTGGACAGGTGACCAACGATGTGGGGGAGAGATACGCCGTTAACCTCGACGCGTCGGAGGACCGAACTCCCCTGTTGGGGTCGAACGGGACGATCCACGAGGCATTACTCGAACACCTCTCCGACGCCGAGTTGTAACCAGTCTCAGCGTGACTGATACACGCGGTAAGCCTGAGCGAGCTATCGATGCCAATCGGCGTTTTCCCCGAACTGGTTTCGTGTTCCTCCACATCTCGCGTGGCGACGATGCGGAACTACCGCTCGCCGTCACGGTTGAAAAGCCGACACTCACCCATCTTGGCGTCTCCCACGCGCAACGCTTCCAACGGCACCCGTTCGGGGGTTAACGCTCACGTGCTGGCTCCGCGGACTCACGCGTTCTGGGGTTGGTCTCTTCGGGTCCAGTTGTCTCCCCGACGGATCGTTCCGCTCCTTCTTCGGCGGCGACCAGTCGTTCCAGCCGACGTTCGAACTCTTCATGATCTATCTCTCCGTCAACGTATCGGCGCTTGAGCCGATCAACCGGCTGTACTGGGGTCGTGGTGCCCGCTTGCGCGTCAGCCGACGACGGTGCGGTCTCGGTGGCGGCTTGCTCACCGAGGAACTCATCGGCAAGGTAGCCGCCGAGTGCGCTGCTCCCGATGACGTACGCCGCTCCGACGAGTGTGAGCCCGAGGACGGCAACCGTCGCCGCAGGGGAGACGGTCGCGGCGATGGCCACCGCGATGAACGTGATCGGTAAGGACAACAACACCACAATGATGCCGGAGGCGACGCCGACCCGGGGGCCGCTTCGGTCCGCGGAATCGCCGACCTGGCTGGCGACGCCGCCGCCGAACGCCGGTGCGAGCAGTCCAACAAACGGGATCAGGCTTGCGAGGATCGTGACGCCAGCGCCGACGCTTGCCGGTCCGAGCACCTGTGTCGTCCATCGACGTATCAAACGGTCGTGGTCCGTCTCGTTGGACGTCATTGGTGGGTATTGGTCGATGTGAGTCGTTGAGAGCGCGGTCGTTGACGTGAGCTTCGCCCGAGCCGAAAGCCGATCGCCATCATGTGATCGATACGATCCACGCGCGGATATATGTGATGCAAAATAGGCGTTAGTATTGTAGTAAAAAGGCAATATTAAGCCAGCGGATCAGTCCGTTTATATCGCTTCCCAACTAACGGTGCGTATGACGTACATGGTGGTCCGTTCATGACGATATCGCTCCCTGAATCCGACGAACGACACTACGAAATCGTCGTCGTTGGCGGTGGCCCTGCGGGGCTGACGACGGCGCTTTACGGGGCCCGACTGGGCAACGATACCGCGGTCCTCGATCGCGGCGGTGGCCGTGCTGCAATGATGCAGGATACGCACAATGTCATCGGGATCCCCGAATCGATCTCGGGAAACGAATTTCTTGAGACGGCGCGCGAGCAAATCCAGTCGTACGGTGGGACATACCACCGTGCGTTCGTGACCGCGATCGAGCGACATGAGGATGGGTTCGTGCTTGACACCGCTGACGGATCGTTCCTTGCGGATCGCGTCGTGCTTGCGACGGGGTTCTCGGACGCGCGGCCCGACCCGCCGTTGCCCCGGACCGGTCGTGGACTGCACTACTGTCTGCACTGTGATGCGTACATGTTCATTGACGAGCCGGTGTACGTGATGGGCCATGGCGACAGCGCCGCCTATGTCGCCATGATTATGCTCAATTTCACGCCCGACGTGGACCTGCTCCTTCGTGGTGCGGAACCGACGTGGAGCGACGAGACCGAGCAGCTGCTTTCGAACCATCCCGTTGACGTCGTTTCCGCGGACGTCACCGGTGTTCAGAACGGACCCGACGGGTGGCTCGAGGCATTGGAGTTCGAAGACGGGTCGCTCCGTGAGTATCGTGGTGGATTTGCGATGTACGGTTCGGAGTACAATCACGACCTGGCGGCCACGCTCGGCGCCGAACTGACCGATGACGGGTTAGTTGTCGTTGACGACCACGGGCGAACGTCGGTCGATGGGTTATACGCCGTCGGGGACCTCACGCCCGGGCACAATCAGATCCCCGTTGCGATGGGGCAGGGCGCGAAAGCCGGCCTAGCGCTTCACAAGGAGCTTCGCGAGTTTCCGAAGTCGCTTGCGGAACTCGAGACGGAGGGGAGCGTCGCTCCGACCGATGTTCCCGCGATCTCCGAAACGTTGCGACGGCAGGCCGCCGCGCAGTCGTCCGCGGACGGCGACTGATCCCCGGTATTGAGGCGGAGGTGCCCGTCGAGACTGGCACACCTCGTGGAGCGTCGGGAGGAACTTTCGGCGAGTCGGTTCCAACAGAAACCGACGACGATGGCACTGCACGACGATCACGGCGGACCTCGGAATGGACGAGTACCGTGGCGAGCTGTTGCCTGACGGGACGGTGGTAGCGATCGATGCGCTGGGAGCCGAGTACGATCCGATGGCGATGGTCGGCGACGGGATCAACGACGTGCCGGCGTTGGCGACCGCCTCGGTCAGCGTGGCGATGGGGGCGGCGCGTAGCGGCACGACGATCGAAACCGCCGACATCGCGTTGATGAGCGACGATCTGGGAATATTGCCGTACCTATCGGCGTTGAACTGCTCGATCGATGCGTCGCGGATCGACCAGCAACGGTTTGGAGTCGTCTCCGTGATCCATTCGGAACTCCGCAAGCAGGAGTTTCACAGCGCCGGCCGAGTAGTGTTTATTACCCGTGTCACGGAACTAATCCGTGATGAACGAGGCAGCGGTTTTCGATCGGGTCGTGGACGAGCTTCACGATCGGAACTTCAGCCCGTTGGTGCACGTCCCCGACGCACACCGTGACACATACTCCGCCGTGCTGGACCGCTGCCAGCGACACGAGATCACGATCCGTGGGCGCTACCCGGACGTGATCGGGTTTACCGACGCAAACCGCGTGTTTGCCATCGAGGTCAAAGGCGAGCAAGGGCTGCTTCGTGGAATCGGGCAGGCGTTGACCTACCAGCAGGGGGCCCATGTCTCGTATCTCGCCGCCGATGCGGCCGCGGTCGCCTCCCATGTGACCCTTCTCCAGTCGAAGGGTGTCGGCGTTATCGGCGTTGACGGAGCGGGCGTCACGTCGTGGAACGCCCCACCCCACACGGAGTCGGCGGAGGCGGTCGCGGACATCGAAGGACAGCTTTCGATTCGGCTCCGGGGGTCCGAGTTCGGGGGTGACGTGACGACGCTCAGTCTCGCACAGCCGCTGAACTATCTCGCGCCCGTCATCGCGTTGGATCGATATGGACCGCTCGCCCGCGATGAGCTCGTTGACTGGCTCGCTGACGAGTACAGCTTCGGCGCGGGTGCGTCCGCGCTCGCTGGAGCACGGACGCTTGGTCTCGTCGACTCCGGGCATCCACACGAACTGACCGACCAGGGCGAACTCGCCGCGACCGTGCTCCGCGGATACGGAATCGAGGAACTCGACGACCTCAGATTAGCGAAGGAGGATACCCGTGGGAGTACGGTTTCGGACGTTCACCCGCCCCTTGGCGTGCTCCTTTATAACTCGTTTTCCCGCCATCCCGAGTTCGGATTACTGCTCGATGCCTTGCGAAAGGAGGGACCACGCGTTCGGTTCCCGGGACTCGTGAAACGGCTGGTCCATGAGTACCCGAACGTCTTTCTCAGCGCCTTCTGTACGAACCGCGGCTCCGATCGGGTCCGTGAACTGATCGAGCGTGGAGAGGGTCCCCAGATCTACCGGCAGACTGCCGTCTGGAAGGACGTGGTGCGGTCCAACGTGCTGTTCAACTTCGTCCAACAGCTGAAACACATCGGCGTCTTATCGCCCGACACGCGAAGTCACAGCGGCCCGATCGACGAGTACGATCCGGACGAGAAACCGTGGTACGTACGGTGAAGAACCGATCCGGACACCGGTGTTTTCACGATCCGCGTTCGATCGTCAGCTCCTCGCGACGGACGGAATTAGCTTAAAATGGACTCGATGCCGACGGCTGCTATCCAACCGTCCTTTCCGCTCATCAACTGTTGTTTGGTAACTATTGGCAAAGTTTCAACCGGCACCCGCCCCCTTCTGTACGCGACACACGTATGTCCACACACGCCACGGACACGGGGACGGCCGATGGGTTCGATTCCATGCGGGAGCTCCTCGCGAAAGCCAACGAGGAGAAGACCGGGGACCAACTGGCCGGGGTCGCCGCGGACTCGGAGGCCGAACGGGTCGCCGCCAAGCGCGCGCTCAGCCGGACCACGCTCGAACAGCTCCGTGAGAATCCCGTCGTTCCGTACGATGACGACGAGGTCACGCGGGTCATTCAGGATGCGGTACGTGAACCCGTGTACGAGCGTATTCGTGAGTGGACCGTCGCCGATCTGCGTGAGTTTCTCGTCGACGAACGGACGACGGAGCGGGAGATCCGATCCATTCGTCCGGGACTTACGAGCGAGATGATCGCCGCCGTCACGAAGGTGATGTCGAACATGGACCTCATCCTGGCCACCTCATCGATGGAGGTGACGGCACGATGTAACGGGACGGTGGGGGGTGCGGGGACGCTCGCGTTTCGGCTGCAGCCGAACGACCCCGCAGACGACATCGAACACATCCTTGATGCGACCCGTGAAGGCCTCGCGTACGGCGTCGGCGACGCGGTGATCGGTATCAACCCCGTCGAGGACGGCGTCGGGACCGTGACCGCGATCCTTGAGGCGACACACGAATTCATCGAGGAGTGGGAGATTCCGACCCAGAACTGCTGTCTCGCGCACGTGACGACCCAAATGGAGGCGATCCGTGCGGGCGCACCCGCGGATCTCGTCTTCCAGAGCCTCGCCGGGACCGAGGCCGGCAACGACGAGTTTGGCGTCGACGTCGAACTCCTCGATGCGGCCCACGACCTCGCACAGCGCCGGTGCACTTCGACCGGCCCGAACGTCATGTACTTCGAGACCGGCCAGGGCGCGGAGCTCTCGGGCGACGCACATGAGGGCGTCGATCAACTGACCCTTGAGGCACGCTGTTACGGGCTCGCAAAACGGTATGACCCCTTCCTCGTCAACACCGTCGTGGGGTTCATCGGCCCGGAATACCTCTATGATGGTCGCCAGGTGATCCGCGCCGGTCTGGAGGACGTGTTCATGGGGCAGCTCCATGGTATCTCGATGGGGATCGACGCCTGCTACACGAACCACATTCAGGCCGACCAGAACGATATCGAAAACCTCGCCGTCCTCCTCGCGGCCGCCGGCGCGAATTTCTTCATCACCGTCCCGATGGGCGACGACGTGATGTTGAACTACCAGTCGAACAGCTATCATGACGCCGCCGCGCTCCGGCAGCTCTTCGACCGCGAACCTGCACCAGAGTTCGCGGAGTGGCTGGAGGGGATGGGTATCTGGCGTGATGGGCGGCTCACGGAACGGGCGGGGGACCCGAAGATATTCACCTGAGCGACGACGCCCCACGGGGCTCACTATCCATACACCACCGATCATGACTCGACGAGATTCCACACGATCCGACATGAACCGTTCCGACCCACAGACGGGGCGCACCGATGATAACGACGTGGCCGCGGCCGCCGACGGCAGCGGTGACGGCGACGCACACGGCTCAGGGGGTATCCGGAACCCCCGGGACGGCGAGGTCCTCACACGGCTGATCGAGCGTAACCAATCCCGGTTGGGCGTCGGTCGTGCCGGGCCCCGCCCGACGACCGAGGAGCTTCTGCGGTTCCGTGGGGACCACGGGCGTGCGAGGGACGCCGTGTTGACGACGGTCGACGAGACGCTGGTGACACAACTCGGGCTCGTGACCGTCCGGACGCTCGTTACTGAAAAGGACGAGTATCTGGCCCGGCCGGATCTCGGCCGCGAGATCTCCGAGGAGGCCGCGGACTCGCTCCGGAAACGCTGTAGGATCGGCCCACAGGTACAGGTGATCGCCAGCGATGGGCTCAGCTCCACCGCCATCGAGACGAACCTTCCGGACCTCCTTCCCTCGCTCATGGATGGCCTGGCGGGTCACGGTCTCGACGTCGGCACCCCTGTCTTCGTCGAGTTCGGGCGTGTCGACGTGATGGACGCCATCGGCGAGGACCTCGAGGCCGAATGCTGTGTGATCCTGATCGGCGAACGTCCGGGCCTCGGCTCCGCGGACAGCCTGAGCGCCTACATGGTGTATGGCCCCGAACGCGGCGCGCCGACCGCAAAAAAGTCGGTCATCTCGAACATCCACCGAAACGGCCTGCCACCGGTCGAGGCCGGCGCGACGATCGCCGACCGGATCGCGGAGATGTGTGAAAAGCGGGCGAGCGGCCTCGAACTCAGCGAGGAGGATCGGACGTTTCAGAAGTGACCGTCTCGCCGAACGCCAGCGTCTTGATCACCACCGGCACCGCGTCGCGTCCGGCAAGCGGTTCGCCGATATCTATCCGGTCGTCGGCCGTCACCTCCAACTCGTCGATGACGAGATACGGAACGGTCACCCGTCCGTTCAACGCTTGCCCCAGCGCGTTCGCACAGTTCTCCCGTGTCACGATGACAAGCGGCGTCGATGGCGGATGCTCGACGGCCTCAACGGCGGCCGCCAACCAGGCCGCCGCCCGCTGAACCGACTCGTACGTGAGCGGCCCGAGGGCGTCGAGGTAGAGCCCGATCGCGGGGGGACCGTGTTTGCCGCCCGAAGACGAATTGGCGGCCAGATACAGCTCCCGAGCCGATATCAACGCCCGTTCGACCGCCGTTTCTCGCCCCGTGCCGTCCGTCGAATTCGCGGCTTCCGTAACGTCACTCTCGTTCGTCCCGTCCTCCACCCCATCGACGACGACGAATGGGACGTCCCGGAGCGGAAGCAGCGCCCGGTCGAGCCAGATGGTCCGGCCGCTGAACGTCGTCGTCTCCGTTCCCACCCCCACGACCGTCGCCCGCAGGTCCTCCGCCAGGGCGACGAGTTTTGTCTCCGGGAACCTGGCCGCGATCGCGGGCCGGAGCTCCCGTGCCAGCAACGGCCCGAGGTCGTTGTACTGAAACAGGTCGTCGTCGGTCGGGCACACCCCTGGTTCGTCGTCGCTTGCGTCCTCGATCGGTCCGGTCCCCTGGGGCGTCGCTCCATCGGCGGAACGGTCGTTCAGGATGGCCCCGACGCCCCCGGTCACGACGACCGTGTCGAGATCGACCTGATCGCTCGGCTCCGTCCCGATCAGACGGCTCTGTGTCCGGGGGTCGAAGGGCGGTCCGGCGAGGAGGTCGGCGATCAGTTCGGCGGCGACCACAGCAACCGGACGGAGTCGCTCCTCGGTTGCCCGGTCACCGACGGACACGGAGGTGTCGCTCCCGGCGATCAGATCGGTCGCGTGGGGGGCGATGGCGGCGACGACGCCCCCCTCCAGTCGCACGAGCCGTGCCCCCACTTCGAGACACCGCGTTTCGACCAGTCGTCCCCCGCTGAACACCGCCACGTTCGTCGTTCCCCCGCCGACGTCGACGTTCGCGACGGTTTCACCCGTCGCGGCGGCACGCTCTGCGGCACCCGAACCACGGCCCGCGAGCACGGCTTCGAGGGACGCGCCGGCCGCGGTGGCGACGAAATCGCCCGCGTCCACGGCGATCCGTCGGACGAGCCGTTCCGCGTTCTCACGCTTCGCGGCCTCCCCGGTCACGATCACCGCGCCGGTATCGATGTCGGCGGGGGTGAGACCCGCGGCGGCGAGCGCGTCCTCTACTATCGCCGCAACGCCGGCGACGTCTATCGTCTCCGGGTCGTCGAGCGGCGTCTCCGCGACGGGACTCCGGTAGGTGACCTCCCGGTCCCGGATCTCGGGACTCGCGGCGGCGTTCGTCGCCGGCGGGTTGGACAGGCGAAGGCGACTGACGATCACCTGCGTCGTCGTCGTCCCGACGTCCACCCCGACGCTCGTTATCCACTCCTCCGGGGACATTCGTGTTCGAGGTCGCCCGCGAGGGAGTTAGTCGTTTCCCGGCCCCGTGTTCAACGAGGTCCCTGAAACAGAGTATTTATTCCACCGAGAGGACGTCGGCGAGTTTCTCGCCCGGGAGGTTGCGGCCGGTGACGGGGATCGCGACCGTCCGCCCTTCGATCTCCTCACGGAGCGTTTCGAGGATCGCAAACGGCGGCGCACAGGCACCCTCCATCAGGATCCGCTCCTCGCGGAACAGTCGTGTTATCGCCTCCACGATCGCCTCCTCGCTGACGGTATACATCTCGTCCATCCGCTCTCGCATGACGCCCATCGGCAGGGCATACGGGACGCGTGCGGCGATCCCGTCCGCGAACGTGTTCGCCTCCGCCTGTGGCGTCAGTTTCCCGGTCTGCCACGCGCGATAGGCCGCGTCCACCGCGGCGGCCTGGACGCCGATCACGGTCGCGTCGGTGACCGCCCCGACCGAGAGGCTGTATCCCGCCCCGATGCTCCCCGCCCCGATGGGGCCGATGACGACATCGACCTCGGGCAGCTCGTCGGCGATCTCAAGCCCCGCCGTTCCGGTACCGGCGATCACCCCTCGCTCGTTTCCTGGGTGGACGTAGCGGTAGCCCTCCTGTTCGGCCTCCTCGGCCGCCCAGTTTGCGGAGTCGTCGTAGTCGTCGCCGACGACCTCGACACGTCCCCCGAGCCGCTCGATCCCGTCGATCCGGTTTCTCCCGGTCCCTTCGGGGACGGCGACGATCGCCTCGGTGTCGAACCACTGGGCGGCCTTCGCGAGCGCGCGCCCGTAGTTGCCCGTGCTCGCCGTGATGACCCCTCGCTCGCGGAACTCCGGGTCCACGTTCGCGAGGACGGTGGTTATCCCCCGTATCTTAAACGAGCCAGTCGGGAGGACGTCCTCGCGTTTGAGGTAGATCTCCGCGTCATACGCCTCCGAGAGCCAGTCGCTCCTGACGAGCGGGGTTCGTGGCAGGTACTCGCCGAGCGTCCCTCGCGCGCGGTAGACGTCGGCGGTCGTCGGCGGGGTCAGGTCGTGATACGCGAAGATCGTCGAGGCGTCGGGCGACTCGACACGTTCGGTCCGTGGCGATGACATACCGGTGGCTGTGTCCGCGATCGTGGTGAACTTACCCCTTTTTAAACGGTCGTGACTCGCGAGGCGTACTCCGCGGGGCTTCGACGGTCATTCACCGCTCCCGGGCGGCGCTTGCTCGAGGAAGAGCCCGTCGACGACGGTCTCGATCAGGGCCGCTTCGACCGCTTCGTAGGAGCCGTCCGGTTCGTGATCGACGACCGAGCGCCCCTTCGCCCGCGTGACGAACACGAGCGACCTGATCATCCCGCTGACGAGTTGTGGGTCGTCGTAACGGAACGACGGATCGGTAACCCACTTCTCGGCGTAGGGGAGTTCGGTCTCATGTTCCGTCTCGTGAAGTGCCTCCAACTCCGCCGCCGAGAGCCGCCCTTCGAGGTCACGAAGCTCGTTTTCGACGATCAGCCGCGAGATGAGCGGGTTCGATCGGACCGCAGAGAGCATGGTTTCGAGCAGCGTCCTCACCTCCTCCCGCGTCGATTCCGCCGCGGCGGTCGCGGTATCTATCTCCTCTATCAACCGCTCGCGCTCCGCACAGAGGACGTCGACGTAGAGTGCGGCTTTCGAGTCGAAGAACTGATAAAACGTGCTCGTGCCGATACCGACCGCCTCGGTTACGTCGCTGATCCGTGTCCGCTCGAATCCAAACTGGCCGAACAGCTCCCGCGCTTCCTCGATCAACCGTGTACGGATCCGTTCGCGATCCGCGCTCGAAAAACGGGTCATTTCGTCGGCATGGTCCGGGTGGGCGGTGTGTTGTGTGCGGGCTCCATACACCGCTCTATGACTCCACAAACGTAAACATTATCTATTCGTGAGTTCACAATCTGGTAAGGAATGCAACGCCAGCATAGTCCCCCTCGTTCTCCGAATCGCCCCCTTTTATCGTCGGTCCGGATCGCCCATTCGGGTGATTCATGAGCGGCTCCCGGCGGCTGCCGGTGTTTCTCGTGGTTCTCGTCGTTCTCGGTGGTGCCGGCGTGCTCGCCGCGGCCGGCACGGTGGTCAGCCAGGAGGCACCCGCGGAGCAGACGCTCGTCCGTGGATCGCCCGGCCTCGACGTTCACTCCCCGGAGCGGTTCGTCACACCCGGGAACACGAACGAGGTGGAGTTTCAGATCTCCAACGACGGGTCGCTGACGCTCGGGACCTCCGACCGACGGAGTATCGTAACGACCGCGCGGAACGTCCGTGCGGAGGCCGAAGCCGACGGCCCGCTGGAGGTCACGACCGGGCGGACGGCGGTCGGGACGATCACCGAGGACGAACCGCGACCGGTAACGATCGCCATCGACGTTCCCGAGAACGTCGAGGAGGGGACGTATGACGTCGACGT
>PWGU01000215.1 GCA_003554605.1 Halorubrum sp. | reverse complement strand
CGGGTCGCCTACGTCGAGGTGGCCGAGCCCGACCGTGGCGTCGCCATCGGCGCCGGCGGTCGCAACATCGAGACCGCCAGAACGCTCGCGAAGCGACACCACGACATCGACGACATTCAGTTGACCTGAAAGCCGGGCCGTCTCGGCGTCCGGTTTCGTGATCGACGATGGATGCTCCGGGGGGAGGGTCGACCCGGATAGTATTTATTATCGCCCAGCCTCCGCCTCCCATGAACCGACGACGGGCACTCGCCACGCTCGGGGCGGGCGCTATCGGAACGCTTGCGGGCTGTGTGGCTCCGACGGCGCTCACCGACGAAACGCCCGAGGACCCCGACTGGCTCGATGGGGACGACCTCGATGCGGACCGGTTGGCGACGACGCATGAGGAGGCGCTGGAGGCGGCCGGAAGCTTCGAGCTGTTCTCGACGGCGACCACCGAGTACGAGGGGGAGACGGAGCCGAGCCGCTGGCTTCCCTCCCAGGAGTACGAGGCCGCCTTCGAGTCGGAACGGGGGCGGTTCTCCCTGAGACAGGAGATGACCGAGGAGGGCGAACGGGAACGGTTCGATCTGTACGTCGACGGCTCCGAGGCGTTCGTTCGGGAACGAGACGGCGACACGGATGTCACCGATCGACGGTCGATCGACGAGCCCGAGGCGTTCTTCGGTGCGGAGTTCGAGACCGAAGCGACCACCGGAGTCCGTGGCGTCGGCGGGTGGAACATGCGCGTCGCCGATCGGACCGAGGTCGATGGCGATCCGGCGGTTCGCCTGGCGGCAGACACCTTCACGGGCGATGCGGGGATCCCCGAGGAGGTTGAGGAGGCGACCGCGACGATGGTGGTGACGACCGAGGGGATCGTTCGCTCGCTCGAACAACGCTGGGAGGGCAGTCAGGGCGAGCAGGCGGCGAGCGTCGAGGTCGACATCGCGTTCAACCAGGTCGGGTCGATGACGATCGAGGAACCGGCGTGGGTCGCCGACCTTCGGGAGTGAGCGGGCTCACTGGGACGACGGCGCGCCGAGTTCGGCTATCAGGGGACGGAACGGAAGGGAGTTCGGGCGGTGAGCGTGAAACGACACGCTCTCCGCGCGGCTTATCGGCTCAACGGTCACGAGCGCCCGTTATATTCTTCGTGTGAAACCCCCTCAGATTGCCGGAGAGGTACCTCTCGGCGGATCTGAGGCCGTTTTTCGGGAGCCAAAGAGGGACGCTTAAGTAGCTCCGTCGGGAACTGAATTTACATGGCGAACGGCAAATACGCCGCCCGAAAGCTCAAACAGGACCGGCAGAAACGACGCTGGTCCGACTCCGAGTACGCTCGGAGAGAGCGCGGGCTCAAAAAGAAGTCCGCCCCCCTCGAAGGTGCCCCGCAGGCCCGCGGGATCGTCCTGGAGAAGGTCGGGATCGAAGCAAAGCAGCCGAACTCGGCAATCCGAAAGTGTGTCCGCGTTCAGCTGATCAAAAACGGCAAGCAGGTCACCGCCTTCTGTCCGGGCGACGGGGCCATCTCGTTCATTGACGAGCACGACGAGGTCACCATCGCCGGGATCGGTGGCGCGAAGGGTCGTGCGATGGGCGACCTCTCCGGCGTCAACTACAAGGTGGACAAGGTGAACGGCGTCTCGATGATCGAACTGGTGCGCGGAAACGCGGAGAAACCGGTCCGATGAGCGGGGAAGAATTGGAGGCCGACGCGGAGGCGGAACCCGAAGTCGTCGCCGACGAGCCGGACCCGGACGCGCCCGCCGCGAGCGAGGAGGCCACCGAGAACGCGAAGCTGTTCGGCGTCTGGGACGTCTCGGAGATCAGCTACGCGGACCCCTCGACGAAACGCTACATGAACGTGACGCCCATCGCTCACACGATGGGTCGACACGCCTCGAAGCAGTTCCAGAAGTCCGAGATAAGCATCGTCGAGCGGCTCATCAACCGGCTGATGCAGACCGAAGAGAACACCGGCAAGAAACAGCAGGCGACCCGCATCGTGCAGGATGCCTTCGACATCGTCCACGAGCGCACCGAGGAGAACCCGGTGCAGGTGCTCGTCACGGCGGTCGAGAACGCCGCACCTCGCGAGGAGACCGTCCGCCTGAAATACGGTGGGATCTCGGTCCCGAAGGCGGTCGACGTCGCCCCGCAGCGCCGCGTCGACCAGGCGCTGATGTTCATCTCCGACGGCGTCGCCAGCGCGACGTACAAATCCTCCACCTCCGCCGCGGAGGCGCTGGCACGTGAGCTGATCGCCGCGGCCGACTACGACGTGCAGACCTACTCCATCTCACAGAAGGAGGAGCGCGAGCGCGTCGCCGCTGCGGCCCGCTGAACTGCTTCCGAATTTTCTCCAAATACGCACGGTGAGCGCCTCGGGATCAAGCTCCGAGGCAGTTCACGCGAGCTACTCGTCGGGCTTCGTGTCGTAATCGACCGTTTCGGC
Organism: Halorubrum sp.; assembly: GCA_003554605.1. GTDB lineage: Archaea > Halobacteriota > Halobacteria > Halobacteriales > Haloferacaceae > Halorubrum. The sequence continues at coordinate 12,173 of PWGU01000215.1, read as the reverse complement.
GGCGATCCGCGCCGCGATATCCTTGGCCAGCTCGTGCTCGGTCGACTCCTTGCCGTCGTATGTGAATCGGACGCCGACCTCCCGGCCCTCCGGCTCACGGCCCCGTCGACGGGCCCGCCGAACGGCCTCCTCGGAGTATTCGGTCCGTATCGTCGCGAGGTGGACCGGCCGGCCCCACAGCGCGAAGACGCGTTCGAGCGTCGCCTTCGCCTGGGCCTCATCGAGCGCGACGCCGTTGTATCGGTGCCCCAAAAGCAGCTCCCCGCGGTTTTCGAAGTTGCCGTCGAGGACGACGATGGTCGGTTTGCCGAAGTTGGTGAACCGTAACAACAGCTTGCGTTTGACGTCGGCGGCGTCGACGCTGGCGACACGGAACTCCTCGCCGGCTTGGCTGTACTCGTAGGTGAAGTAGTTCCCCTCGCGGACGAACTCGTCGGTGAGGTACTCGTCGATGAACGTGACGTCGTTGTGGCTCTCGCGGACCTCGAAGAGCCGACGCCACGGTGCGGTCCTGTCGACGTCAGCGAGCGCCGCCTCGACGGTCGAATAGCGGTCGACGTCGAACAGATAGCGAGCCCGCTCCCTGAGCGTCGCCCGCGAAACGGCTTCGAGTGCACGCCGGTGTTCGGGCCGTGAGAGGACGTAGTGGCGCTCGGCGAGCCCCTCGAAGGTGAGCAGCTTCCACGGGTAGCGCTCGATGTCCGGGCCGGCCTCGGGGTCGAGGTCCCCGGACCGTACGGAGAGCGCTCTGTCGACCGCCTCCGCGTCAACACGGGGATCGTTCGCCCCCGCGAGGTCGGCGAGCGTGTCGAGCGTGGCCGGTCCGGCGCCCGCGATCGCGGGGTGTGGCGCGAGCGACTCGGTGACCGCCTCGAGGTCGACCCGTGAGTGAAACGACTCGGGGGTGATCCCCTCGACACGAAGCAGGCGGTCGACCACATCCCGGCGGGCGGTGAGCCGTTCGATGTGGGTCCAGAGCTCGAAGCCGAGTTTGTAGGGATTGAGCCCGGGTGACTCGAGGACGCGTGCCATGTGGTCCGCATAGGTCAGGAACTCGTCCGGACCGGCGAACCCCTCCCCGCCCATCATGATCGACTCCCAGTAGGTCGCCCACCCCTCGTTCATCACCTTGGTCATCTTTTGGCCGGCGAAGTAGTACGCCTCCTCGCGGATCGCATCGATGACCGTCGTCTCCCACGGTTCGCGATCGACCGCCTTGCCGTCCCCGGGGTCGTAGCGCTTGCCGTGATCCCTGAGGTACGCGAGCACGTCCGGACGGGGCTCGTCGACGTCGCCGTCCGGCTCCTGTGCGTCGAGCCACTCGTCATCGAAGACGTCACGACGGACCGACTCGGAGAGATCGAGCTCGTCGATCCGTTCCCGGAGCGTCGCGAGTGACTCGTCCGTGGCGACCTCGGTGCCATCGGCGGGATCGGATCGGGTTCGAGCGGCGTCGACGGGTCGGTGCTGATCGATGGTATCCGAGAGGGCGCACACGGCGTCGATCAGTCGCTCGACGTCGTCGCGATCGACATCGGGGCGGGCCATGATCGCCGCGATCCTGTCGCCGTTGCGCGCCAGCCGCGCCGCGGCGTTCGGGCCGTCCTCGCCGCGGCTGGCATACAGCCCGAACCAGCGATTGTTCGCGAAGAAGTCGGCGTGCGCCTCGACATGGGTTATCACCGCTTTCTGATCGGCGGTCGTGTTCGACTCCTGAAGGAAGGCGTGGGCCGGATCGTCGTTGTTGACGATCTCGAAGGCCTTCCCGAGCCCGTGACGATCTGATTTGCGCTGTCGCTCGTAGTTCATCCCCCACCGCCAGTGCGGGTAGCGCCGCTGAAAACCCTCATACGCGATGAGCTCGTTCATCTCGTCGTGATCGACAACCCAGTAGCGGACCGGATAGGGCGACAGCCCGAGCCGCTCGGCCAGCGCGCGGGCCTCCCGTGCGGGCTCCGCAAGCGTCGCCGCCTCCCGTTTCGCATCGAGCCGGTCGTCCCTCATGAGGACACCTCGCTCGGGTTCCGGGGTCGGTCGGCACCGTCCTCCGTGCTCAATATCTCGTAGATCGCGTCGGTGACGTCCTCGGGACCGCCGACGCGGGCGACGGCGACGTTGTCGGCGTCGCCGAGCGCCCGTTCGACCTCGTCGGCGTGACGGGCGCTCGGCCCGCTGCCGCCGGGCTGGGTCTCGACGTAGGCGTGCAGGTTGGCCTCAATGGATTCCATCAGCGGGATGACAGAGTTGGTCGTGTCGTTTCCGGAGTTTTCCGAGTCGCCGGCGGCCAAGACGTATCGGTTCCACTCGGCGAAGGGATACTCCTCGAGGATCTCCGCGACCAACTCGTAGGCGCTGGAGATCCGGGTGCCGCCCCCGGATTGGACCCCAAAGAACTCCTCCCGGTCGACCTCCCAGGCGTCGGCATCGTGGACGACATAGCGGAACGCCGCCTCGTCGTACTTTCCGGTGAGGTACCAGTCCATCGGGGTGAAGACGCGCTCGACGAGTTCGCGTTTCGCCTCGCGCATCGACCCGGAGGCGTCGCGCACGTTGATCACGACGACGTTGCGCTCGCGTCTTTCGACGACCTCCGGGTGGCGGAAGCGTTCGTCCTCGCGCCGGAACGGGACGCTATCGAGCCCGTCGCGTCCGATACGAACGTGTGTGGGCTCCATCTCCACCTCCCGGTCCAGTTCCTCGAAGCTCTCCCACCGGTCATGGGCCGAAACGGGCCTCCCGGTCTCCGCCTCGAGTTCGGCGGCGGCGTCCGCGATCCACGCACGGGAGACGGGGATCCGCCGCTCGCGTGCCCAGGCGAAGACCTCATCGACGTCGGCGTCGGCGACGAAGAGCCCCTCGCGGACGTACTCACCGTCGAAGTCGGTCGCGAGATGGCGTTTCAGCCCCCGTTTGAAGAACTCGTCGACATCGAGGGTTCCTCGGGGTCCCGCGCGGGCGACGTCGGTGAACTCGCCCTCGACCTCCTCGGTCACGCGTTTCCCCTTCGGTTCCAGCTCCAGGCCGAGCTCGTCGTCGAGCTCCGCGGCGAACTCCTCCGGGTCCATCTCGTAGTATTCGTGCTCGCCGCCCCCCTCGCCGGGGTCGCCCTCGTCGGGTCGTGGGTCGACCGGCTGGCCGGGCTGGGGTTGTCCCTGCTGGCTCTGGCCGACGCCGCCGGCGTCGCGGCGGTCGTAGACGAACTCCGGGAGGTCGACGAGCTTGACCGGGATCCGGATCCGATCGGGACCCGAGCCGCCGAGGTCGCCGTGGCTGATGAACTCGGCGAGGTCCTCACGGCGTTTTTCACCGATCTCGTCGAATCGTTTTCGGTCACGGGTGATGCGCATCAGCGATCACCTCGCCCATTGCCCGACCGGTCGCGTCTCGTGTGGTCATCGGGTCCGTCGGAACCGTCCCCATTGAGCCCGTCCCACTCCGTGCGGACGTCGTCCATCACCGCTCGGCTCGTCAGTTCGGCCGAGGCCTCGCTATAGCCGCGCCCGGTTAGCCGATCGATCGTTTCGGCTTTCACGCGGGCCGTCTCGGTGTTCGCCGGCGGGTCGGCCCACTCGTGTGGGTCGAGCGACGGAAACCGCCGTTTGACGTCCACGAGGTCGTTCGATTCGAGGACGGTCTTAAGTTCGGGGATCTCGGTCAGATCGACGTTCTCGACGTTGAACCCCTCATCACGGTTTCGCCACGCATAGCGTGTGAGTGCCTGGATCACCTGCTCCCGCCGGAACGTCGCGACCGCGTGGGTCGGCTTCGTGCCGCGGTAGTCGTCGTCGGTGAACCGTCCGAGCGTTTCCGTCTCGAACACTTTCATCGCGAGCGCGTCGGGTTCGACTGGGCCGCGGCCGGTCTCGACCGGGTCACCGGCGTCCCACGCGTAGACGTGCTCGACGTACTCCGCGACCGTCTCCGGTGAGACCGTCTCGGCCGCGAGAACCGCATCGAACACCTCGGACCGCTGCCGTTCCCTGACCCATGCCGCGACCCCCGCTTTTCGTCCCTCGAACTCCGCGACCTCGGCGCGTGAGAAGACCGGCGCGTCGGACAACCCGTCGGCCATCGCCTCGAGGACGTCGGTCGGCGTGATCACCCGTTCGACCGGAAGCGTCGGGTGGGTTCGGTCCGCGTCGGCGCCGAGGAGGTCGGCGATCACGTCGCGCGTATACGTGACCGGGATCCCGGTCCGGCCGTCGCCTGCTGCCGTCGGGAGGTCGTCGACGGTGAGCCGTTCGTCACCACGACGAACCTCGCCGACCTCGTAGATCCGGGCCTTCTCAAGCGGGTCGATGTCGGCGGGAAGGTCGTCGATCGCGAGCCGGGTCACGACCGCATAGAGCGCGGCCGCACCGAGTGCGTGTGGCGCGACCTCCCGATCTTGAACCGCCCCGTCACGTTCGCGGACGGACAGCCTCAACGGCGCACGCACGCGCTCGTCGATGGCGTCGGCATCGGGGGGATCGGCGTCCGCCCTGATCGCCGTCCCATCGGCCAGTTCACGTCGAAGCAGGGTCGTCTCCAGGTATCGGTCGGTGAGATATCGGAACTCGTGGCGGGCAAGCCGCCGCTTGAGCGCCTTCAACGGGTCCGCACCGTCACGGTCGGCGTGTCGGTCGAGGTCGGCGTCGAGATCGGGGTTGGAGACGACGACGAGTTGGGTGTCAACGTCCATGCCGATCCCCTTATCAAGCTTCACGCGACGTTCGTCGGGGACGTTGAGGAGCCGCTGGAGGAGGTCCGCGTGCTGGCTCGCGTCCTCGATGACGGTAAGCACGCCGTTGCCCTGCGAGAGGACGCCGTCATAACTGAACGCCTGTGGGTTCTTCCGGCCGCGTGAATCGAGCTCCCGGAGCATCCCGCCCATCCACGAGCCGACGAGCCGTTCCTTCGGCGTCCCGTCGTCTTCGGCGTGTAACACGCCGATCCCGGACCCCTCGTCGACGACATAACTCGTTACCCGGAGATGGTCACGGTCGGTGACTGCGGAGAAGACGTCTCGGTGGCCCTCCTCGCGGTAGATCGATTCGAGCCCCTCGTATGCCTCCCGGCTGAACGGGGCGAGGGCGACGTCGGACGGGACCGGGACCGAGTCGGCATCGGCCGTGGCCCCGGTCGCGGCGACGATCCGCTCACGGACCCCCTCGGGGAAGACCGAAAGCGGCGGCGTTCGGACCGGGCTTCGATACCACGCACCTGCGTCGCCGCCGCTGCCGTACGACAGCGAGCGGTCGGTTCCAGCGCCGGTGACATTCCATTCGAGGGTGTAGCGTCGACCGGCGTCCGTGCGGGAGAACGCCCGAAGCCCGTTTATCAAACAGCGCTTGAACTCCGATTTCCCCGTCGCGGTCGGGCCGTCGATCCAGGCGATCTTCTCGTCGTTTCCACGACCGGCCGCGGCCGCCCGAAGGTCATCGACGAAGCCATTGAGCGCCGCAGTGTTGCCCAACACGGCGTGTTCCCCGTCGTTGTAGGGGTCGTCGAAGAACCGGTATCGGGTCAGTCGCTCGCCCCGTTCACGGACCTCACGCGTGCCGGCAGACTCGATGGCCGCGAGCACGTAGCCGGCGGCGGAGGCGGCTGCGAGCGGGTGCTCGAGGACGTGATCGACGTACGCCGAGAGGCTCATCGGCGGGTCGTAGGCGCGGCGAACCGTCTCGTCGGCGTCGGCGAGGAACGTCTCCCCGTCGGGGGATCGATCAGCTCCCACCATCTTCCATCTCCGACCGGGCGACGGCCGCGCCCGCGTACTCGAGCACTTCCGCGGCGCCGGCCTCGGAGTAGCCCCGATCGATGAGCGCATCGACCCACGCGCTCCGCTCCTCGTCGTCGAGATCGGTCGCCGAGACGAGCGCCGAGAAGTTGATGTTGTGCTTTTTGTCCTCCCAGAGCTTCCGCTCCAAGGCGCGCCGGAGCCGGTCGTTCTCCTGTGGGTCGAAGCCGCGGCCCTCACGGGCACGGCGGGAGACCCAGTTCGAGACCTCCTGGCGGAAGTCGTCCTTGCGGTCGGAGGGGACTTCGAGCTGTTCTTCGACCGCCCGGAGGAACATCTCGTCGGGCTCGATCTCACGACCGGTCAGTTCGTCGTCCACTGTCGCGTCGTCGATGTACGCCATCACGTGGTCCATGTACTTCTCGCCCTGCCGACGGAGTTCATCGACATCGTAGGCGAGCGCGTGGCGAACGTCCTCGATGGCTCGCTCGCGGTACTCCTCACGAACCGTCTCGAGCAGTCGCTCGTAGCGTCCGAGGTCGTCGGCCGCGATCGAGCCGTGACCGCCGAGGTTCGCCTCGAAGTGGTCGAAGACCGAAAGCGGCGAGAGGTGGGTTCGGTCGCGGTGGGTCGCGTCCATGATCGCCTCGGCGATCTCGTCGCCGATGAACCGCGCCGAGACGCCGTCCATCCCCTCGCCGATGTCGGCGGTCGCCTCCCCGTCCTCGCGCAGTTTTCGGGGGTCTATCTCCTCGTCCTCGAGTTCGCCGTTGTAGACCTTCGCTTTGTCCAAAAGCGAGACGGTCTCGTCGGTCGGCTCCTCGATCCGGGTGAGCACGCCGAAGAGCCCCGCCATCTCCAGGGTGTGTGGCTCGACGTGAACGTTCGGCACGTCGGCGTTCGCGAGCATCTTCCCGTAGATCTTCGCCTCGCTCTCGTACTCCAAGACGTACGGATAATCGATCCGTTTGGTCCGGTCGTTGAACGCCTCCATCTTCTTATCGCCCGTCTTCTCGCGGTATTCGGGCATGTTCGTCCGGCCGACGATCCCCTGATCGATGTCGATCCGGGGGTTGTTCTTCGGCTTGATCGTCCCCTCCTGTGAGGCGTGTAAGAAATCATAGAGGAACTCCCGCTGGAGCTTCAAGAGCTCCTCGCCGGAGAAAAGCCCCCGATTCGCGTTACAGAACGCGCCGGCGTAATCGAACGCCCGGGGGTCGGATTCGCCGTAGACGGCGAGTTTGGCGTAGTTGACGTCGCCGGTGAGTTCCGTTTCGTCCTGGTTCTTCTTGTCCTTCGGCTCGAACGTCTCGATACACTCACGCCGGTTCTCGTCGGCGACGAGGCGGATGATCTCGACGTGTTCGTCGAGGACCGCCGCGAGGTCGTCATCGTAGTGGGCCAACAGCGAATCGAGGTAGAACTCCGAGGCCGGGTCGGGGTGTTGGTCGTTCCGAAGGGTGTAGGGGGCGTCCAGCCGTTCGTTGAGGTCGGCGAGCACGGCGACCCGCTGTGGTTTCGGCAGCAACACGAGGGGATCCTGATTCATCGGTGAGCGGACGACGTCGTCGCCCGGGTCCTGATCGTCGATGATCGAGGTGAGTCCGGTCCATCGGAAGGTGTACATCCGGCCGGCGTCCTCGCGGGTGTACGCCTCGAAGTAGCGCCGGACGAGCCAGTCGAAGTGGGACTTTCCGGAGCCGACGGGGCCGAGGAGGAGCTTGATCCGCTTTTCGGGGCCGAGCCCGCGGGCGCCCGATTTTACCTTGTTAACGAACTCGTGAATGGCCTCGTGGATCTCACGGCCGTAAAAAACGTTCTCGCCGTCGTGAAGCGGGTCGGCGGCGGCGAGCGCGTATTCGACGACGCCGCGCTCCTCGTCGTAGCGCGTCCCGTAGTGGTCGAACATATCCGCAACGCGTTGATGCGCGTTCCTCGCGATGTGGGGGTCCGCATACAGCTCGTCGAGATACCAATCGTACGACCGAGCGGAACGCAGGTCGTCCGGAACGGTCTCCCGGTACCGTTCGCTGAGCCGTTCGAGCGTTTGTCTGTCTGTCATGATGCTCACCGGGTCTCGGACGGGTCGTGGGACGACCGATGCCACATCCGCCGCGAAGCGGCCGAAAGCAACGGCTCGCCGTGCCGTCGACACGCCACCGGCCGCGTTACAACAATATCCGTCGGAAACCGACTCGCGTCAGGTCGTCATCCCGGCCCGTTACCGAGGATATATGTATGAGAGGGATTGTCACTCATAAATGTGTCGCAGGGGATCCTGGGCGATTTGACGTGATTCCCACACATTCGATCGAATATATAAGTAATCAAGTTCTATTTTTCAGCGGCATTTATATTGTTGATGTGAGATCTCGGTCGTCGATCGGCCGTGAAACGTCAGCGGTCGCCGGCCATGACGACGGGCGTTTCGGCCTCAAGGATCACCGACTGAGCGATGCTCCCGAAGACCGCCTTGCCGACCGGCGTGCGGTCCCGTCCGCCGAGGACGATGTATCGGGTATCGAGCGAGGCGGCGTGTTCGAGGATCGCCTCGGCCGGCTCGCCGTCAAGCCCAACGACCTCGAGGTCGACCGACTCGGGGATCACGTCCGGGTCGAGCGTCGAATCGAGGTGTGAGCGGGCGACCTGCTCGCGGGTGAGCGTGTCGCCGCCCGCGGAGACGTGCTCCCGCTGGATGGCCGCGAACTCGGTCGAGGGGACGGCGTGTACCACTTGAAGGGTGTCCCCGAACGCGGAAGCGAGCGACAGCGCCTCCTCGACGACCCGTTCGGCGTGTTCGTCGGTATCGACGGCTGCAATAACGTACATACCGACAATGTTCAAAACGTGGGTGGGTAGCTCTTTCTGTTTTTTCGTGTGGTTCGTCCGTTCTCCGATTCAGTCGGCGGCCGCCGCCGCCGGCGAGTCGGCGTTCACCACGCTGTACTGTCTGAACAGCACGGCGGCGAGGACGACCGCGCCGACGGCGTCGGTGAGCATGTGCGGGAACATGAGCGCCAACGACCCGACGAGCAGCAGGACCCGTTCGGGGATCGAGGTGTCGGTCAGGAGGTACCCCTGCGTCGACGCCGACAGCGCAACGACGCCGATCGCGGCGGTCGTGACCGCGAGCGCGATGGCGACGGGTTCGCCCATCAACAGCAGTTCGTTTCCGTAGACGAACAGATACGGAATGATGAACCCGATGCTGGCGATGTTGATGGCGGTGAAGCCGGTCTTCCACGGGTCCGACTCCGCAATGCCGCTCGCGGTGAACACCGCGAGCATGATCGGGGGTGTGATCGCCGAGATGATCGCGAAGTAGAAGATGAACAGGTGTGCAGCGAGCGTGTCGACGCCGAACTGCGTGAGCGCGGGCGCGCCGAGCGCCGCGACCACGACGTAGGCGGCGGTCGTCGGTAGCCCCATCCCGAGTAGGATCGACGCGATCATCGTCAACACGAGCGCGATGAAGATGACGCCACCCGAAAGCGAGGCGACAAGCGAGGAGAACGCCAACCCGAGGCCGGTGAGCGTGACGATCCCGACGACGATGCCCGCCGTCGCGCAGGCGGCCGCAACGATGATCGTCATCCGGACACCACGCTCCAACCCGTCTATGAGGAGTTGTGCGGAGTCGCGGACCATCCGACTGAGACGTTCATCAGATGTGGGATCGCGAAGGTCCGAAAGTCGGCGGATACGGTTGGGGAAGACACAAACGACGAGCGCAAGCAGGATCGCCCAAAAGCCCGCGCGCATCGCGGGGAACCCCTGAACCAACATGACCACGAGCGCGATGATCGGCAGCGTGTAGTAGAACCGATAGATGAGCAGCGTCCGCGAGTCGGGAAGTTGGGATTTCGGCAGCCCCTCAAGACCCTGTTTTTTCGCTCGGAAGTGGACGGCCATCCCGACACAGAGGAAAAACAAAAGCGCCGGCACCGTCGCCGCGATAATGATATCGGCGTAGCTGATCCCGGTCCAGACGGCCATGATGAACGCCCCCGCACCCATCACCGGCGGCATGATCTGTCCGCCGGATGAGGCGGAGGATTCGACGGCCGCCGCGTAGTGGTCGTCGAAGCCGGTCCGTTTCATGAGGGGGATGGTGAACGCGCCCGTCGTCGCCGTGTTCGCGACGGCGCTCCCGTTGAGGCTGGCCATGAAACCGCTGGCGAGAACCGAGGTCTTCGCAGGACCGCCGGAGAGACGGCCGGTGACGCCGTATGCGAGGTCGATGAACCAGTCGCCGATCCCCGTCACCTCGAGGAACGCCCCGAAGATAATAAACAGGATGACGAACGTCGCGCTCACCCCGAGCGGAATGCCGAAGACCCCCTCGGTCGTCATGTACAGGTGTGAGATGATGCGCGGGAAGCCGTAGCCACGGTGAGCAAGCAGTCCCGGCATCATCGGGCCGAGGAAGCCGTACGCGAGGAACGAACCGGCGATAACCGGAAGGATGACCCCCGTGGTTCGGCGGGTCATCTCCAACACGAGGGCGATCGTGATCGCGCCGAAAACGAGGTCGAGCGTCGTCGGTGACCCCGCCCGTGCGGCGGCCCCGCCGTACTGGATCGCGTAGGCCAGGTACAAGACGGCCGGAAACGAGAGGGCCGCGAGGAACCAGTCGTACCACGGGACCCGATCGCCGGCCACGCCGTCCCAAGCGCTGTAGACGAGGAAGCTGAGCGCCATCATCACGGCGAGGTGAATTGGCCGGTTGATGAACGCACCGGGCACGCCCGTGTAGGCGGTGATGACGTGATAGCCGCCGAGAGCCACGGCGAGGAACGTGACGATCTTTGCGACAAGCCGACCGTCAAGGTCGCGTTTCCCATAGCCGCTCAGGTGCGATCCGCGTCGGGCGGCGTCGGTCTCGTCCGTCTCGTCCAGGTTGATCCCGTGTTCCAGATCCTCGTGGGATCCCCCATTCACCTCGTCCGTGTCGGTGCTGTCGGATGTGTTCGTCATGGTGTGATAGTGTGGTCCGTTCGGTGACCGTTCCGCCTATCGGGCAAGGACGTATCGGTCGAGGTAGCTCTCATCGTCTGTCGTGATCCGGAGGGTCGCCCAAGTTCCGTCGTAGTCGCCGAGTGGACGGTCCTCGCCGTCGACCGTCAGATAGTGGTCCTCCGAGTTGGAGACACGAAGGGTAAACGAGTCGACCGGTTCGTCGATATCGACGATCGTACGATTGCCCTCACGACGCTCGGAGCGGGTATATTCGAGCCCGGCGGCGTTGTAGTCGTACTCCTCTCTGAGCTGGTGGATCGTCCCGTCCTCGATCGTATAGACCCCCGTAACCGGGGTGCCCTCGGAGGAATGGATATAGGTAACTGAAAAACGCTCGTCCGGTTCGAGCGTGAACCGGTCATGCTGTTCGCCCGTCTCCGGGTCCTCGATAACCACGGCGGTCCCCGCCGGAACCGTCGCCACGGCGGTTACGCTCGCGAACGCGGCGAGCACAACCACGGAGGCGAGGAGACCGATCCGGCGAGCGCACATTGCCGTTAGAGTCCCGCCTCGTCGAAGTACCGCTCGGCTCCGGGGTGGAGGTCGACCGGGGCCGCACGCGCTGTCTCCTCGAACTGTTCGGCGGCCGGGTGGACGTTCGCGAGCGTGTCGAGGTTCTCGTAAATGACTTCGGTAACGTCGTGAATGAAGTCCTCGTCGGCATCCGCCCGAACGATCATCGTGTTCGTCACGCCGGGCTGGTTGACCTCCTCGTCCTGGCCGGGGTAGGTGTCAGCCGGGATGACGCCGGGCGCGTAGTACGGGAACTCCTCGTCGATGGCCTCGAGGTCCTCCTGCGGGAAATCGAGGAGGCGGACATCACGCTGGGAGGCGAGTTCCTCGATCGAGGACGCCGGGAACGCGACGCTCCAGAAGCCGGCATCGATGTTGCCGTCGAGCAGCGCGTCGGACGTCTCCGCGAACGAGAGCCGCTCCTCGTTGATATCGTCGTAGCTCAGCCCGTACCACTCGAGTAGCTCCTCGGCGATAACCTCCGTCCCGCTGCCTGGAGCACCGACGCTCACGTCAAGGCCCTCGAGGTCCGCAAGCGTCTCGACGTCCGAGTCCTCGGGGACGACGACCTGCGTCGCGTTCTGGTAAGCGCCGAACGCCGCCTGTAGGTCGATGGGCTCGTCGAAATCGCCCTCGCCATTGACGGCGAGCAGCACGGAGTTCCCCAGCGCGAGCGCCATCGTCATCTCGTCGTCGCCGACGAGCCGGCAGTTCTCGACGCTCGCACCCGTCGACTCCGCGGTGGCGTCGACGCCGTCCATGTTTTCGTTCATGATGTCCGCCATCCCGCCGCCGAGGGGGTAGTATACGCCGCCGGTACCGCCCGTCCCAATGGTGATGAACTCCTGCTGGTCATCGCCCGTACAGCCAGCGAGGCCGGCCGCACCGGCGACACCAGCCGCTTTCAGGAACGTCCGCCTGT
>PWGU01000234.1 GCA_003554605.1 Halorubrum sp. | reverse complement strand
TCGGCGATCCGTTGCACGATGCTCAGCCCGAACCCGGTCCCGCCGGTCGCCGTCGTTACGCCGTGTTCGAAGATCCGTTCCCGCTCGGATTCCGGGATCCCGACACCGTTGTCCTCGACGTGAAATCCGTCCGGGAGGTCACCGATCCGGACCCGTAAGCGGTCGGTTCCTTCAGCTTCCGTCGCCGACTCGGAGCCGCCCCCGTGTTCGATGCTGTTCCGAATGAGGTTTTCGAGGAGCTGCCGAAGCCGACTTTCGTCGGCACGGATCTCGGCACTCGACTCGATATCGATCGTCGCTTCCCCCGTGTCGACGCTCTCCGAACACCCGGTCGCGACGGTCGAGAGCGTGATCCACTCGAGGTCGCCGATCACCGCCCCCCGCTGTGAGAGCAGGAGCAGGTCATCGATCAGGTCGTCCATTCGCGCTAACGCGTTCGACGCCGCGCCGAGGTGGTCGTTGTCGACGTCCTCAATCGCCAATGCGACCCGCCCTTGGGCGACGTTGAGGGGGTTCCGGAGGTCGTGTGAGACGACGCTCGCGAACTCCTCCAATCGGTCCTTCTGTCGCTCCAACCGCTGCTGATCGCGTCTTCGCTCGGTGATGTCCTGTGTGTACCCCCGAACGACTCCGTCGTCCGCGATCGGCATGCCCCGGATCCGAACCCAGCGTTCGTTCCCCTTCGCGGTGATAAGGCGGGTCTCCTCGTCGAACGTCTCCCCCGATGCAAGCGCCCGTTCGACAACGCTCTCGATGCGATCCCTGTCGTCGGGGTGGAAATACTGGACGGCCGTCCCGACGGTGGGCTCGTATTCCTCGTCGACCTCGTAGATCCGTCTCGTACCCTCCGTCCAGTGAATGTTTCCCTCGGCGTCGAACTCCCACGCGCCGAGGTCGCCGAGCCGCTCCGTCTCCCGAAGGAACTCCGTGAGCCGTTCGAGCTCCTGTTGGTGCTTCTTTCGCGCCGTAATGTTCGAGAATATCGTGATACACTGGCCGTGTCTCGGGGAAAACGCCGCGATCTCGTAGTACCGATCGAGCGGCGCGGAGTACTGCTCGAAGATCCGCGGTTCGCCGCCGAGGCCGACCTCGCCGAAGATATCGATGAATGGGGTCTCCTCGATCCCGGGGATCGCCTCGGTCGCCCGTCGGCCGACGACGTCGTCGGCGTTGAGCCCGGTGAGCTCCTCGAAGCGTTCGTTGACCCGCTCATACGTGTAATCGACGGGATTCCCCTCCTCATCGGTGATGATCTCTTTGATCCCGATCCCGTCGAGCGACTCCTCGAAGAGCCCGTTGAGCAGCGTCTGTTGTTCACGCTCCTCGCTGACGTCCCGATAGATCCAGAGGTTCGCCTCCCCATCATTGAGGCTGTACGGGATATAATCGCGTTCGAGGATCCGCCCGTCGCTCAGCACCAACTCCTCCGCTTGCACCGGTTCGCGGTCGGCGAGCCGGTCGTCTATGCCCTCGATGAACGTCTCCGGTTCCGCGAACCGATCTTTCAGGTCATCGGCCGCCTGCGCACAGTCGGCACCGACGAGCGTCTCTGGGTCGGCACCGATGTCGAGCAGTTCGACCAGCCGCTGGTTCGTGACGACGACCTCCCTCGCTTCGTCCTCGACGAGGACCCCGAACGGGAGGTTTTCCAACAAGGTCGCCAGGACACGGTTCGTCCGATCCAGCTCCAGCTCGCTTCGTTTGAGGCTGTCGACGTCGATCAGTAGCCCCTCATAAACCGTGTTCGACTCGGATCCGATAGTCTGCCCACGCTCCCAGACCCATCGAACGTCCCCGTCCTCGCGGCGTAACCGATAGACGACGTCGTAGGTCCCGTCCTCGTCGACGCCCGCCGCGATCTCCCGCTCGATCCGGTCCCGATCCTTCTCGTGCACGAGGCTGCTCGCGGTCACGACGTCGTTTACCATCTCCGTTTCGGAGTAGCCGGTCAGCTCCTCACAGGATCCGCGAATGAGTTCGAAGGGCCACTCGGGCCCGGGACCGGTTCGATAGATCACCCCGGGAACGTTGTCGACGAGTCGCTCCAGTCGCTCGCGATTGGTCTGCCGTTCGGTTACGTCTTGAAACTGCGAGAAGATGGTCACCACGTCCCCATCGTCGTCGGTGATCACGCGATTGTGCCACTCACAGATGATCTCCGTACCGTCGGCACGCACCGTCTCGTTGATGCTGTAGTATCCCCCCTGGACGTTGAGCAGGTCGGAGACGATTTCCTCGACGGTCTCTGCGGCCGATTCCGGGACGACCCGTCGCCAGGACTCCCCTTCGAGCTCACCGCTGTCGTAGCCGAGAATGTCCTCAGCGGCGTCGTTCAGCCGCCGAACGCGAAAGCTTTCGTCCCACTCGATCACGCCCAACGGCGAGTGTTCGATGAACATCGAGAGCCGCTCGCGGCTCTCCGCGAGCGCCCGCTTCGATCGATGTTGTTCGACCGCGTTCGCGATGCGGTTTGCGAGGACGGTATAGACGTCCGACCCGTATCCCTTCTGCAGATAGTCCGTGACACCCGCGGCGATAGCCTCGCTGGCGATCTCCTCGCTTCCCTGCCCGGTGAACAACACGAATGGAAGGTCCGGATACTCCCGTCGGACCTCCTGTAAAAACTCCAGCCCGGTCATTTTCGGCATGTCGTAATCACAGACGATCGCATCGAGATCGTCGTCTACACGGTCGAGCGCGGTCGTCGGGTCCGTTTCCGTTTCGATGCGAAAGGCATCGTTCTCCCGTTGGAGGTAGATACCGGTGAGCTCCGCCATGTCGGCGTCGTCATCGACGTGGAGGAGCCGGATAGGGACGCTCATAGGTACCCAATCACCCGGTTACATATACGCCTACTGGATAGGTTCTCATTGTTGATAGGTGTCACATCCCGTCGGTCAGTCCGTGGTGGGTCCTTCGGACGTTTTGACCCCTGCTGTCCGGGCGATCGCCCCCGCCAGTACCGTCGTCGCCGTCGCACAATCGGCCCAGTCGGTCCACTCCCGCGGGTTGTGTGAGATCCCGTCGCGTGACGGCGCGAAAAGGAGGGATGCGTCGGTCACCCGGGCGACACGCATTGTGTCGTGGGCGGCCCCCGAGTGGAGGTCGATCGCCTCGATCCCGGCAGCCTCGGCGGCGACGTGTGCGTCCCCTCGGAGGCGGTCGCTCATCGGCTCGGGCGCGACGTCGAACGGTCGCTGGGCCTCCGTCGTGACGCCGCGGGTCGTCACCACGCGATCCAACGACTCCCGAACGGCCGAAACGAGGGCCTCCATCGGCTCCCGGTGGATGTCCCTGATGTCGACGCCCGCTTCCACCCGGCCGGGAACGACGTTCGTCGCGTTCGGCGAGACCGAAAGCGATCCGACGGTCGCGACGGCGGTCTCGCTCTCGGTCTCAACGATCTCGGTCGCCGCCCGCTCGACGTCGAGGACGAACTCGCTCGCGGCCGCGAGCGCGTCGGTGCGTTCGCCCATCGCGGTCGCTCCGGCGTGGTTCGCCTCGCCCTCGATGGTCACCGCATAGTGGGTGATCCCCGTGATGGTGGTGACGATGCCGACGCTCGCACCGGCCCGCTCTAACGTCGTGTCCTGTTCGATATGTAGCTCATAGAAGCCGTCCCATGTGGCCGGATCGAGGCGTCCTTCGCCCCGGTAGCCGATCCGTGACAGGGCCTCCTCAAGGGTGTCGCCGTCGGCGTCGGTGCGTGAGAGCGCCTCCTCCGTCGGCAGTTCGCCGGTCGCGACCGACGAGCCGAGGAGCCCATCCCCGTAGGTCCCGCCCTCCTCCTCGGTGAAGCTCACGACCGTCACTGGCCGCACCGGTTCGACACCCGCGTCCTGCATCGCTCGGACGGCCTCCAACGCCGCATACACTCCCAGCGGACCGTCGAAAATGCCGCCCTCGGGGACGCTGTCCAGATGGCTCCCGCTCGCGACGGGTGCGTTCGTCTGGTCGGCGGATGGCGGGGTCCACGTCCCCGTAATGTTGCCGACGGCATCGACGCTGACGTCGAGGTTCGCCGCCTCCAATCGATCGACGAGGTGATCGCGTGCGCGACGGTTCGCGGGCGTGCCGGTGCGGTTCGTCCGACCGCGTTTGTCCGGTTCGTCGTACTCGACCGCGCCGAAGGCGGCGTTCGCTTCGATGTCCGCGCGCAGTCGGTCCTCGTCCACGGGCAGTTTCATACTGACCCCCCGGTACGGGAGGGCAAAAACGTTCGGCGGTGGGATCGCGGGATGAGTTGCCAGCACTGGACGGGCTCATTCGATCCGCCCGCGGATCGCCGACCCGACGGCGACCCCCGAACAGAACGACGCCCGACCCGCCAGCCCATCGACGGCCCGATCGACGGCAACGACGATCGGCGTCAACGCGAGCGTGGGGACGAGTGGTGCGGCGCTTCCCGCCCGGTCGGCGTCCTCGACATCGGCGGCTGCGCGTATGAGCTGTCGATGAACGATCCCGACGGCGACGCCGACGACGAACCCCACGACGCGATCACCCCCCTTCACACGCCCTGCCACAAGGAGCAGCAGCCCGCCGATCGTCGTCCCGACGACGCCCGCTGACGGCTCGTTCGTGGTGGATGCGACCCGGCTGTCCGGGGCCATGTGTGTTAATAGCACCCATTCGTACTGTATGTTTCGCCACCGATCCCCATCCGAGTGGGTTGGTTTCCTGACTATCCGGACACCCCAAAGCCTATACTGGTGTTGGAAAATCATCGGCGTATGGCCCTCGTTCCACTCGCCGCCGGTGGCATCGGTGTCCTCTTCGGACTCGCAATGTTGGTCCTCTATCTCGGGATCATCGTCTGGGTGTACACCGACGCCAAGACCAACAGCCCGCACCCGCCCTTCCTCTGGGCGCTCGTCGTCTTCTTCGCGCCCTTCCTCGGCCTCGTGCTGTACTGGCTACTCGGCCGGACGCAGGCGTGAGACGGTTCTTGAGCCTCGCCCCCCGTTACCGGATATGGTGGATCGCGAGGTCGCCGAGGCGGTCCGCTAACTCCGGCGAGAACGCCTCACGACGGACGCGCCACTCCCAGTTGCCCGCGAGTGTCCCGGGCTCGTTGAACCGGGCACCCCCGTCGAGCCCGAGAAGGTCCTGCATGGTCGTCATCGCGATGATCGCCTCCGAGGCCCAGACGGCCTCGATTATCTCCCACTCGATAGCCCGCTCACCGTCCGCCCCGAGGTTGTAGTGGAGGCAGTCGCGCTGCCGATCCTCGAGCCCCTCGTAATAGCCGACCCACGTGTTCGTATCGTGCGTGGAGGTGTATCCGACGACGCGCTCGGGGTAGTGCATCGGCTGGTACTCGTCCCCGGAGGCACACCAGTCCGCGTACTGTGGGACACGCATCCCGGGGAACCCGAACTCGAAGGCGATCTCGTCCATCCGCGGGTCGTCGAATCCGAGGTCCTCGACGATAAACGGCGCGTCGCCGAACTCGACTTCGACGAGCTCGAACAGCTCGCGACCGGGGCCCTCTCGCCACTCGCCGGCCGCGGCCGAGTCCGCGGACGCCGGGATCGCCCAGTAGCGGATGAACCCGAGGAAGTGATCGAGCCGTGCGACGTCCGCGAGATCGAAGAGCCGCCGGAATCGGGCGAGCCACCAGTCGTATCCACGGTCGGCGAGCGCCTCCCAATCGTAGACGGGGTTGCCCCAGCGCTGCCCGTCGTCGCCCGGGTTCGGGGGGACCCCGGCGACGGCGGTCGGGCGGTCCTCATCGTCGAGTTGGAACGCGTTCGGGTTCGCCCAGACGTCCGCTGAATCCAACGAGACGTAGATCGGGACGTCGCCGACGATGGAGACGTCATGTTCGGCCGCCGTCTCGCGGAGCGCCCGCCATTGCCGATCGAAGATCCACTGGAGGAATTCGTGATATCGGACCGCCTCGGCGTGCTCCTCGCGTGCGGCCGTGAGCGCCTCCGGGTCACGTGCCCGCAGTGGTTCGGGCCAGTCCGCCCAGGTGTCCTCCGGTCGGGCCGCGGAGATCGCTTGAAAAAGCGCATAGTCGGCCAGCCACGGCTCCCGTTCCCGGAACGCCTCGAACGCCGCGGGCGACTCCCCCGCGTCGGCGTCGAAACGCTCGAAGGCGGCCCGTAGCCGGGGTCGTTTATACTCTCTGACGGCCGAATAGTCGACCCGATCGGGGGAGAAATCCGGGGTCGGTTCGAGGTCCGCCTCCGTCAATAGTCCCTCCTCGACGAGCCGCGTGAGGTCGATCAGGAGCGGATTGCCAGCGAACGCGGAAGGCGACTGATACGGCGAGTTGCCCGCGGCGTCCGTCGTCGGGCCGAGCGGACAGATCTGCCAGTGATCTACATCGGCGCGGCCGAGAAACTCGATGAACGCATGTGCCCCATCGCCGAGGTCGCCGATCCCGTGCGGGCCCGGCAGCGACGTGACGTGACAGAAGACGCCGCTTGATCGGTCGAATCGCATAGCCTCCCTTCTTCGGGACGGTACTTGAAACCCGTAACTCTCGACGGTCCCGACGCGCTGACCGTTCGCCTTACGGAGGGTCGAGGAGAAAGCCTCGCGCTTCAGCGTGGGGAGGATGTCACGCGTGTTGGCGTGCTGGCGGCTCCCTGACCTCCATGGCGATGGGCTCGTCCAGCGGGAGCTCCATTCGGATCTCGATACCGCGGTCGACGACCTCGAACCCGAGGCGGCGGTACACCGTGATCGCCGCGCGGTTTGTGGCCTCGACGTACAGGCTCAGCTGTTCGCGCCCGGACTCTGCGGCCTCGGCGATCACATGCCTGCACAGCTCCGTCCCGAGGCCACGGCCATGGTGGTCCGGGTGGACGAACACCGCCAACTCGGGGACTGGGGCGTCGGACGGCGTGTAGACGGCGTGTCCAAGCAGGCGGCCGTCCTCGGCTTCAGCGACGACGTTTCGTCCCTCCGTGCAGAGCTGATCGATCCACTCGTGCCGTCGTCGCTCGTCGGCGGGTGGGATCCCCTGTGCTCGATCGGCGGTTCCGAAGGCCGAGTAGGTCTCCGCGAGGCGCTCTCGGTCGCCCTCGACGATCGGCCGGATGAGGAACCGGTTACCCTCCTTATCGACGAATCGCGGGCAGCGTGGCGGACAAAGCGGCGTCCCCGTACAGTCACTGTTGTCCCACCCACCGCAAGCGACACCGGACGGATCGACCGGTTCCTCACCGACACCGTCCATGCGGTCGCGTTGATCGCTCGGGGCGCTCATACCTGGACATCGTATCGGCGGGGACTTAATGCCGGAACCGCGCTCCCGCAGTATGGGAACACGGGCCATTGCCCCGAAGGGACCCTGAACAGTAGGCTTTCAGGTCACCACTCCCGCGCATTCGTATGGCCTCCGGACAATCCGTGTGCCCTCTCAGCGGTTCGTGACAACCTCGACGATCTGTGCGCCCTCTCAGCGGTTCGTTGACTCGATCCATGACTCCCGCATATACAGGGCCTCCACCAGCGTCGACTCGACGGCGGTCAGCCGTTGTGAGACCGCCGACCGGGAGATATCGAGCCGCTCGGCGAGATCGCCGAGATCGGCGCGTCGGGGTCGCTCGTAGTAGCCCTCCTCGAAGGCGGCGTGGAGCGCCTCCCGCTGTTTGTCGGTTACCCCGTTCACATCGACGCTGATCCGACCGCCGGGGGTGCTCCCGTCGGTCCGTGCGACCCGTCGAAGATCGACTGTCGCACCCCGCGACCGGAGCGATTCCACGATGGCCGGCAGCTCCTCCCGTCGAGCCACCGTCACCGAGATGATGAACTCGTCGCCCTCGACGGCGACCACCGAGGAGACACAGTCGTGCGGCAGCAACGCCGGACAGACACAGTCCCCGTCGGTGTATCGGCCGAGGATCTCCACGCCCCGATCCGTCTCGATCGCCGTTCGACACTTGAACCCTCGTTCGTCGCCATCGGGTCCACCCGATGCCGCTTCACCGCAGTCGGCATCGGCACACGACAATTCCTGTGATTCGACGGTCCGCTTTCCGTCGCCGACGAGCGGGCAGGCCGAGGGCCGTCTCCGTCGGACGCGAAACTCGGCACGGAGGGCGCTGTCGCTGCTCGATGCACCGAACGAACCGCTACGGGCCTCTGGCGAATCGATCCGTGCTTCGGTCGATCCGTCCCGCGGGTCAGCCGACGATGCCGTTCGAGCGTCGGCCGAGGACCCTGGACGTGTTTCGGTCGACCCCTTCGCACTCCTCCGTGACGGGCCCGCGGACCCTGGCTTCGCTTCCCCGTCGGAGTACGTCGATCTCATACCCTCATCTCGACGTCCACCGGACTTAGTACGGTCGGCACGTTTTCATTCGATAAGAACGACGTGGAGACGGCCCCTACGCCGGGTTCCTCGGGTTTTTGATCGTCGAGCCGATTCCACCTCCGTCGCTCAACCGCCTCCCCACCCATCAGTTCATAAATAATTGCTCTACTCGCACCCGCCTGTATATAAAAGACTGTATATTCCGAGTATACAATTAGGCAGGATACGGCCAATCCATTGTGTATGGAGGGAGACCGACGCGAACCGCCGCCGGTCGGCGGAACCAACGGATCGAACGTATCGGGTGGTGACTGTTGCCGGTACGTGATTACGTATCATACACGCACCGGCGACGAGGAACCGTGGGTCCTCGACTGGAGCCTCTCGTGGCTCGCCGACCCGGAGGTTCGGTGGATCGACACCGAACAGGTGGACGGTCCGGCCCCGAATCGGGTCATCGTCGAGCTGTCGGGCAGCCCTGAGGACTGTCGCACGTCGTCGCTGCGACGGAGCCTCGTCGGCCGGCTGGCCGAGCGCGTCGACACGTTTTCGCTCACCTGTCAGCCGGTCCCAGAGGCACGGCTGACCGCGAGGCCGGCGTCCGTCACGGCCGACCGACGTCCGGAGGTGTCGGGATGACGTCCTCGAAAACGGACGGCTGGACGATCGTCGTCGGGGTCAAACAGGTGCCCGACTCCGACGAGGTCCGGATCGATCCCGACTCGGGGCGGCTCGACCGGGCGAACGCCCCGGCCGTGCTCAACGGTCCCGACCGGGACGCGCTGGAGGCCGCCCTGTCGATCCGCGATGTCGTCGGGGGAACCGTCACGGCCATCACGATGGGGCCGCCGACGGCGACCGCGGTGCTCGAAGAGGCCGTCGCGATGGGCTGTGACGACGCCGCGTTGGTCACTGACCGCGCGTTCGCCGGCAGCGACACCTGGCCGACGAGCTACGCGCTGGCGATGGCCGCGAAACACCTCGACGCCGACGTCGTCGTCTGCGGCGAGGAGACGACCGACTCCTCGACCGGGCAAGTCCCGCCGGGGATCGCCGCCCACAACGGCTGGGCACAGCTCACCTACGTCGAGGAGGTCGAGCCGCTCCCGGATGAAGGACGGCTGGCAGCCCGCCGGGACGTCGAGGGTGGCCACGAGCGGGTCGCCGCGGACCTGCCCGTCGTGGTCGCCGTCGCCTACGGGGAGTTCGACGCGCGACCCGCGGGACTGCATCGGAAGATCTTCGCCGAGAACGACTTCGAGCCCGATCAACTCACCGCCGAGGACCTCTCTATCGATCCCGGCGACGTGGGCATGGACGCCTCGCCGACCCAGGTCGGCGGGATGGATACGGTCGAGCCTGTCGAACGGAAAAACGAGCGGGTCGAGGACGTCGCGGACCTCCTCGAACCGATAGCCGCGGCCGCGGAGGTGGACGGATGACCCAGCACGACGATGACATGGCGGATGAGGCAGCCGATATCGACGAGGTCGCACGCGCCAGCGACGTTTGGGTGTTCATAGAGGAACACGACGGCAACGTCATGCCGGTCGCATGGGAGCTCTTGAACGAGGGACGTCGGCTCGCCGACGACCTCGGAGAGGACCTCGTCGCGCTCGCCATCGGCGAAGATCTGGAAGAGGTCGCCACCGAAGCGCTTGCACGCGGCGCGGACCGCGTCCTCGTCGCCGACGATCCAGTCTTCGAGCCGTACCGTGCTGACCCCTACGGGACGCAGTTCCGGGAGATGGTCGAGCGGCGACACCCCGCCATCGTCCTCATCGGCGGCACCCACACCGGCCGCGACTTCGCCGGCCGTGTCGCCGTTCCCGCACACGCGGGTCTCACCGCGGACGTCACCGAACTCGACGTTGACGAGGACGGCCAGCTGCTCGCACGCCGGCCCGCCTTCGGCGGGAACGTCCTCGCGACCATCGTCTGTCCGGAACACCGCCCACAGATGGCGACGGTGCGGGCGGGCGTCTTCGAGGCGGCCGACCCCGATCCAGAGGAGCTCGCGACCCTGCGTGAGGGGAGCCCCCTCGATGAGGACGACCGGATCGAACCCGTCGAGGTGTTCATCGACGAGGTGGACACCATCTCCGAAGTCCTCGAACGTGACGTGACCGAGCGGGCCGACGTCACTGACGCCGAGCGGCTCGTCGCCGTCGGCGGCGGGGTCGAAGGCGACCTCGGTCCGGCGATCGAGCTCGCGGAGGCGTTGGACGCCGACCTCGCGGCGAGCCGAAAGGCCGTCGATGAGGGCTGGATAGAGGGTGCGAGACAGGTCGGTCAGACCGGCAAGACTGTCCGGCCCGACCTCTACATTGCGCTTGGCATCTCCGGGGCGATCCAACACGTCGAGGGGATGAACGACGCCGGCACGGTGATCGCGATCAACGACGACCCGAACGCACCGATATTCGACCACGCCGACTACGGGATCGTCGGTGACCTCTTCGAGATCGTGCCCCAACTGACGGCGCGACTTGAGGAGGGCGAAGGTGGCCCCGTATCGGATGCCACCGATCCCGAGGAGGTACTCCAATGAGCGACGATGTTCGCGTGAACGGCGAGGAACCGACCACCGGTGAGGGCGGATCCCCCGACTACGACAACGCGTTCGACGCGATCGTCGTCGGGGCCGGACTCGCCGGGAGCGCCGCGGCCGTCACCATGGCCAACGAGGGGCTCGACGTGCTCGTGATCGAGCGCGGACGCTACCCGGGCGCGAAGAACGTCTTCGGCGGCGTCCTCTATACGCCGACGCTACGGGAGTTGGTCGACGTGACCTCCGCGCCCGTCGAGCGCTACGTCGCGGAGAAACGCTTCAGTATGCTGTCGGAGCGCGACGAGACGGCAGTCTCACTGCGTCCCGGCGAGTGGCACGACCCGCCACACAACGACTCCTATACCGTCTTACGCGGGGAGTTCGACCGCTGGTTCGCCGAGCAGGCCGTCGAGGCCGGTGCCGTTCTCGTCACCGAGACGACGGTCACCGGGCTGCTCCGTGATGACCGCGGCAAACGAATCCTCGGCGTCGAAACCGACCGGCCCGACGGCGCGATCACCGCCGACTACGTCGTCCTCGCGGAGGGTGGGAACTCGCTCGTGAGCGAGGGAGCCGACCTCAAATCCGTCGAGCGCGCCGAAAACATCGCGGTTGGCGTCAAGGAGGTCTTGGAGTTTCCCGGGAACGATACCGCCATCCCCGACCGCTTCCGGCTCTCGGACGACGCCGGGGCGTCGTATCACTACTTTGGGGAGGGTGCCGTCGGCGACGCCGTCGGCGGCGGATTCATCTACACGAACGAGGACACGATAAGCGTCGGGTTAGCCTATCGCCTCGCGGATGCCCGCGGCCGACAGCCGAAGCCGGAGCAGACGCTGAACGCCTTCAAGTCGCATCCGGCGGTCGCCCCCCTCGTACGTGGGGCCCGTACCGTCGAGTACGGGGCGAAGACGATCCCCGAGGGTGGACACGAATCGATCCCGAAGCTGATCCACGACGGCGCCGTCGTCGTCGGGGATGCC
The DNA here is from genome assembly GCA_003554605.1 of Halorubrum sp. GTDB lineage: Archaea > Halobacteriota > Halobacteria > Halobacteriales > Haloferacaceae > Halorubrum. Next base: position 2,850 of record PWGU01000234.1, on the reverse strand, counting down.
GCCGGGCTCGTGTTGAACAACGGTGTCCACCTCGAGGGCACGAACATGGCGATCGAGAGCGGGCATCTCGCGGGCGAGGCGGTCGTCGAGGCGACCCGCCGCAGCCGGACGGACGAGGCGGCCTTGCGATCCTATCCGGAACGGCTCGAATCGTCGTTCGTCGTTCAGAACCTCGAACGATACGGCTGGCTGATGGAGCGCGTCGAGGCCGACCGCGACTTCATCTTCGAGGAACTGCCACACGCGCTGGCTGACGCCGGCGCGGAGTATTTCCGGATGGACCGGGAGCCGAAAGAGGAGCACGCCGAGGCGGCCCGTGACCGCGTCCTTGAGGCGGTCGGTGGGTGGCGTGGAGCCGCGAAACTCGCCTACCGTTACCGTGAGGTGATTCGATGAGCACTACCGCCCCAAACGTCCCGAACGTGACGCCGGAGGAACCGACCACCGAAAACGACTCGCTGGCCGACCGGCTCTATACCGTCAGGTACGACGATGCCGGTGATTCACACCTGGGCGTAACCGTCCCGGGTATCTGTGCAGAGAAGTGTCACAGCTACGACTGTACGTCGGTCTGTCCGGCCGACGTGTGGCGCAAGGGTGAAGACGGAGTTCCCCATATCGCCTACGAGAACTGTCTGGAGTGCGGGAGCTGTCGATGGGCGTGTCCCCATGGTAACGTCGAGTGGAGCTACCCGACACGGGGTGCCGGCGTCTCGTACAAGAAGGGCTGAACCGGACGGCCCCACTTTCTCGGTTATTTGACGAGCGTCGTCGGGAGCGATGTTTTCCTCACGACGGCCTCCGCAACGCTCCCGATGAGCAGCCGCGCGACCCCTTCCCGACCATGCGTACCCATGACGACACCGTCGAACTCACCGGCGTTGATATACTCGACGAGTCGCTCCTGTGGCTCCCCGGTGAGAAACGACACCGCGATCTCCCGGCCATCGGCGACCCTTCGAGCCGTCTCGAAGACCGCCTGTGCGGTCTCATCGCCTACCCCATCGAGCTCGTCCACGCCGACCTCGTGCACCTCGGGAGTATCCGTCGGCAGCATGTCGAGGTCGAGGTATGCGGCGTGGACCACGACGATGTCGGCATCCGGGAACGTCTCCAGGGCGTATCGTAGCGCTTCCTCCCCGAGGGGCGAATCGTCCATCGCAACGAGGATCGACTGAACCATGGTGCCCATCCAACCGCCGAGGGCATAATCCCTCGCCCTGGAGCTACTCTACCCACGCCGCATCAGTCCCGCTGGACCCCGTTTTCTATCGGTTCAGCCCTATATTCCTCACAACCGTGAACCGGCCACAGCCGCCAAATTCTATATAGCAGCATGAGATTTACACGCCCGCTGCCGAACGAATTGTGTCCGAATTATACCGACAATTTCTACTTCAGCCGATAGATATTGGCCTCATATATTTCGCGTACCTGATCACCCCAGTTGTGGGTGTAGGTATCGATGATGTCGTCGGCGACGTCGCCTCGGAGGTACTTCACCACGCCACGATCGCCGGTTCGGTCGCGGAGATGTGTCGTGAAGAAGTGCCTGAAGTAGTGTGGGGTGACGTTTTCGCTCGCGCTACCGCCGGATCGGTACCAACCGGCCTCCTGTGCGTATTGGGTGACGATATGGCGGACCGCTTCCGGGTCCAACCGCTCGCCCCACCCCTCTGCGGTCCGCAGAAACAGCGGTTCCGCAGGCGAGGTGGTATCCGGGCGGATAGCCAGCCACGCCTTGAGCTCGTGGGCCAACTCGTCGTCTATCGGTATCACGGTCTCCCGTTTACGCTTGTTCGAGGCCGTCCGCTCCTCGCCGTTCAACACCGCTCCCACGGACGCATCAGGCGTGACATACAGCGAATTCGGCCGGTTCGCGAGCGCCGGCCGTGTACCGAGGTCGTAGACCTCACACAGTTCGGCGTCCTCTATCGAGAGGTCCTGTAGATCGAGGTTACAGAGCTCACCGACCCGCACCCCGGTTTTCAACAGCGTACAGATCAACGCCCGATGAAGGGGATGCTGTACGCCGTCGACGAACGTACGCATCTCGGGGATGGAGATATCACGCCGCGTCGGGTCTTTATCGACGGTCTCGTCCATCTCCTCCATCACGAGCGTCATCGGGTTGCCCTCGAAGACCCCAACTTGGGTCATATACGCGTAAAACCGGTGGAGGTAGGCGGCGTACGTCGCTATGGTGCTGTCGGCGAGTTCACCCCGCAGGGAGTGGACGAACGACATACAGTCGCGGTGTGTGGCCTCCGCGGGCGTTGTGTCGCCAATATACGCCTCAAAGCGCCGGAGGACCCGTTCGTAGGACGTTCGCGTTCGCTCAGTCTTGCCGTGGTACGTCAGGTCCTCAAGGAAGTAGCCGATCGGGTCATCAGGATCGTCGGTCGTCATTCGGCTACTCATCTATCAACACGTATCCTCCGTCCCGTCCGCTGTACCGGATCCGATTCCGATCCTGTAGCGAATCGAGCGCCGACTCCAGTCGTTCCTCGAGGTCGCCACGAACCGTCTCGATCAGGTCCTCCCACGATCGCGGGCCGTCCGAGAGGGCGTCTTCGACCTGCTCTTCGAGCACGTTACCCGTGGGGTTCGACCCTTCAGATGGGGTCTCCGCGGGGGTGCTCGGATCTTGAATCGTAAATCCCCGTCTCCCGGCCTGTACCATCGTTTTAACGAACTCGCTCTGTGACATTCCGAGTTCCTCGGCGTGCCGCTCCCACTCCCGTTTTTGTGACTCCGGCACGTACGTCTTCACCGATCGCCTGTCCCCTGACATCGATATGGACCGATCGCGCGCCACCCACTTCAACATATCCCACTGTTCAGGATAAG
>PWGU01000052.1 GCA_003554605.1 Halorubrum sp. | reverse complement strand
CGAAGCGCGTCCGGACGGGGTGACTCCGACAGCGGCTCCGAGGCGACGGATTGCCATCGGTCGTCGATGAGCGCCAGCCCTTTCACCCAACGCTCGGTCGCGATGATGAGCCCCGAGGTTGGCCCGTCCCGTTCCGTCGCCACCGCGTAGTCGATCCCCGCCGACCGGTTCAGCGTCGCCACCTCCGACTCCCGAAGCGGGCGGGGCGGCAGCGATTCGAGCGAACCCATCCGTCCTATCGGAAGCCCATCGCTTCGATCTGCTCTTGATACCGGTTTCGGATGGTGACCTCGGTGACCTGCGCGACGTCGGCAACCTCCCGCTGGGTCTTCTTCTCGTTACAGAGCAGGGAGGCGGCGTAGATGGCCGCCGCGGCGAAGCCCGTGGGGGACTTGCCCGAGAGCAACCCCTGTTCCGCGGAGACGTCGATGATCTCCGTCGCCTTCGACTGGACCTCCTCGCTCAACTCCAGCGAGGAGGCGAACCGGGGGACGAACTGTTTCGGATCGACCGGTTTGAGTTCCAGACCGAGCTCCTGGGAGATGTATCGATAGGTTCTGCCGATCTCCTTCTGTGGCACCCGTGAGACCTCAGCCACCTCATCGAGACTTCGGGGGATCCCCTCCTGTCGGCAGGCGGCATAGAGGGCGGCGGTCGCGACGCCCTCGATCGACCGACCTCGAATGAGGTCCTCGGAGAGCGCGCGGCGGTAGATGACGGAGGCGACCTCACGAACCGAGCGAGGAACGCCGAGCGCGCTCGCCATCCGGTCGATCTCGGAGAGCGCAAACTGGAGGTTGCGCTCGCCCGCGTCCTTGGTTCGGATGCGCTCCTGCCACTTTCGGAGCCGGTGCATCTGGGACCGTTTCTCCGAGGACAGCGAGCGACCGTAGGCGTCCTTGTCCTTCCAGTCGATGGTCGTCGTCAGCCCCTTGTCATGCATCGTTTCGGTGATCGGAGCGCCGACCCGGGACTTCGACTGTCGCTCGGAGTGGTTGAACGCACGCCATTCCGGCCCGCGGTCGATCGTCCGCTCGTCCAACACCAACCCACAGTCCTCACAGACCAGCTCTTGGTCCGCGTCGGTGACGATATCGGTCGAGTCACACTCCGGACATGTGACCGCATCCTCGTCCGACACCTGTTCGACGTCCCGCTCCTGCTGGCGCTGTCTGCTCGGACGTTCCATTATAAAGCCACTGGCAATCGGTGTATTTAAAGCTTGCCCAAAAATGTAATTCGGCCAAAGTGAGTGGTACCCTACGGCCACCACGGGTGAACCGCACATGATGGCCGTCACTGCTATCGATTTGGCCCCTGGCTTTGACGAAAATTGCGGCATATCGTCCCCCATGATACGACAGGATACGAGAGGTGAGCGGAGGCGTCGAAACGATATATAACAACTCTGGAACGGAGCGCCGAATACAGCCGCACATTTATTACTATGGGACATTTGTAAACCTTTTTGTATAACCAAAGGCAATCATGGAGTATGAGTACCACCAAGCCGGCGGGCGTCGAAGCAACGATACGCGGGTGTCAGACGGCCGATGTCGAGCCGATCGTTATCGACGCGGCGGACCTCGAAAGCACCGCGCCGGGACACCTCCGTGATCTCAAATCGGGTCTCGCGGAGCGGGGCTATCAGCCGGCAACGGTCTCCGCTGAGGCGTGTTTCAGCGAGGATTGTACGCTCGCGACCCAAGAGGAGGCCGACCGGCTTCGCGGGATCGTCCGGGCCGCGTCCTTCCTCGGGGCCAGCCGCGTGGAGTTGCGGATCGACGCGATCGCCGATCCCGAGCGTGTCGAACCGGCGCTGTCGGCGCTTACGGAGCGTGCCACGCGCGAGGGCGTCGATCTCATCCGGCTCGGGGACGCACACTCCGCGGCGTAGACTGATGGCATCCAAACGGTCGCTCGCGACGAAACTCGGCGTTATCGCCGGATTTGAGGACCCACGAGCGGCGCTCGAACAGTATCCGACGCCGCCGGAGCTGGCCGCACACGTCGTTCATCTCGCCGACCTCCACGACGACATCGACGGACGTACGGTCGTCGACCTCGGGGCCGGAACCGGGATGTTCACGCTCGCGGCGGCGCTCCGGGGTCCCGCACGGGTGATCGGCCTGGAGATCGACCGTGACGCACTCGCGATCGCCCGGCAGAACGAGCGTCGCGTTGCCGCCAGCGCGCCCGTCCACTGGCTCCACGGCGATGCGACCCGCGCGCCGCTTTCGGTCCCGGATCCCGTTACCGTCGTGATGAACCCCCCGTTCGGCGCCCAGCGGGACAACCGACACGCCGATCGCGGCTTTCTCAGGACCGCAAGTGAGCTGGCGGCGGTGTCTTACTCCGTTCACAACGAGGGGAGCCGCGAGTTCGTCGAGTCCTTTGCAGCCGACCATGGCGGCGAGGTTACCCACGCGTTTGCGGCCGATTTCCGAATACGAAAGCAGTTCGATCACCACGCTGAATCGGCACGCGAGGTCGACACCGAAGTCTATCGGATCCGCTGGCAATAACGCCGCAACGGTGGCCGTTCGGGAACCTCATCGGCCGGCTCAGCTCCGTTCCCGGCCCTCATAACGCTCCTGTTCGGCGATCCGGACCTCCGTCTCACCTCGCTCGGCGAAGAGGACCCGATCCTCCCGTGTGAAGGTCACGTCGTGAAGCGTGACGCTCTCGTTCGTTTCCGGTATCGTGGCGGTCTCGTTGATCCCGTCGTGTTCGACGCGAAGCTCGAACCCTCCCTCGACGGCCGCGACGGTGACCGTCCGTCCGTCGATCCGTGGCTCCGCCCGTTTCGGCTCGCCCACGAACGCCGTCGATCGCTCCCCGTCGTGGATGAGGTCGACCCGGTAGGTCGCGCCCCCATCGGCGGCGACCCATCCGCTGCGCTGAGCCCAAACCGTCTCACGCCAGCCGGTCCCCCCGAGTTCGACCGCCCGATAGCCCCAGTGTTCGAGCGACCCCCGCGAGACGGCGGTGGACCAGATCTGCCGATCGGCGTTCTGAACGATCACCCCCGAGGTCGTCACCGACGTGGAGCGACCGAACGCCTCGACGTCGATCACGTTCACCATCCGATCCTCGACGTTCTCCGCGTAGGTGACCTGATAGCCCTCGACCTCGATGGGATCGCCTGGAAGGTCCCCGTCGTCGACGGTGACGAGATTCGGCACGATGCCGGGGCCCGCGACCGCCGCGAGCGCGAGCACGACGAGCAGAAAGCCGATCGCCGCAGGCGTGGTATTCCCCAGCGTCGACCGGAGGGCCGCGAACCGTGTCTCCACGCCACGCTCGGTATCACCCGAGAGCCACGGGATCGACTCCCGAAGCGGTCGCTCCCTTCCGGCGACCGCGACCGCGACGATGAGCGCGAGCAGTACCATGAGCGCGAGCCCGAGCGCCCGGTACAGCTCGTAGCGTTCGTTCCCGAGATACCAGTAGACGGCCCAAAAGCGCCGGGAGGTACCGAAGAGGAGCACCGCGACGAACACCGTCAGTGCCGCGGTATGTGGTCCGACACCCACACTTCGACGGCGTCGAACCAGCCAGACGGCGACGAGCACCCCCGAGATGAATCCCAGCGCGTGCCCCTGCACGGCGATGTTCGCCCAGCCCGGGGGGCCGTATGAAGAGGTCGCCGCGGCCACTTCAATCGGGTTGTCGATCGTCGAGTGAAGCAGGCTCACGAGCGTCGACCCGGAGAGCGCCGCGATGGTGCCGATCGGATAGTGGACCAACGCGAACCCCCACAAAGCGAAGACAACCCCCGAAAAGCCGATCACCGGCCCGAGCGCGAACAGCGAGGAGACGCCCCCGAAAAGCAGGATCGCGCCCGGGACGACGACGAACGCCCGGAGATATGGGTTTGTCGTGAGCGCCGGGCTGGCGTGGTCACCCCCGTCGGTTCGCGGCGACGGATCCGAGGCATCGGTGGGACCCGTCGATGGAGTCGTGTCCACCGAATCCCCGTCATCTGAGGCCCTGTCCACCGAATCCCCGTCATCGGATGGTCGCTCCGGATCGTCCGCCGTTCCCTTCCGGTCGCGGGGGAAGTGCCCGTACGCGTACTCTGCGAGCGCGCCGGCGACGAGCGTCGAGAGGAGGTTACCGGTGATGTGGCTCCGGCTGGAGTGGGCGTAACCGGACCAGAGCATTCCTTCGGGATAAAAATACGACCACCCACGGAACGGGATGACGACGGGGCGGTCCGGGTTGTCGAGGCCGCTCTGGACGAACAGATAGACGCCGATCACGAACGCGATGACGATCAGCGTTCCCCATGGAACCCCGAAGAGGAGCCGCGACCGGAGTTGCCGTGCCCACGACCCCTCGGGTGCGTCCACACGGTGAACGATGACGGCCGCCACCAGGATCGTCGCCGCCGCGACGAACAGATGGACGGTGTCGGACGCCAACGCCTCCAGTACCATACCGTAACGAAAGCGCGTGACCGCATATCAATCCGCGGGTGGTCACTCCGGGAGCGGCCGGCTTAGATCTTGTTCTCCGCGTCCTCGGCGAGTTCCTCCATCCGCTTGCCGACCCGGCCGGCGGGGGAGAACTCGTCCTCGCTCATCGCGCTCGCAAGGGCGTTGCCGAGCACGAACACCGCGTGTTTGTGCTCGCTCTTCGATTTATGGACGTGGGAGGGATCCACGCCGAGTTCGTCGTACGGCTCGAAGAGGTCGGCGTCGACGGTCTCCTGGGCGCGGAAATATTCCATGATCGTCACCATCTGTTCGTGGAGCTCAAGCAGTTCGTCTTTGGGCATGGGGAACGCTACGAGCGGTAAGCCATTTAACGGTTGTTACGGACTAGCGGGCGCAAGCCCGGGAGATCCGATCGGTGGGATCGAAAGGGATACCTCGTCGGAACCGCATCCCGAACGGCGGGGACATCCGTGCGATACTCGGGGGTTCGGGTTAAAAGACGTACTCGTCCTCGTGTCCCATCATTCCCTCGTCCTCGAATCCCGGCGTGTCGCCGTCATCGAGCGGGCCGCTGGTTTTGTACGCCTTGATGCCGGTGGACAACAGCTCCTCGACCGCCTCCTCGCGGTTCAGGAACTCGCCTTCTTCGACCATCTGGGCGATCTGCATTTCGAGGTGTTCCGGCACCGTAATCTGGACTTTCGGCATTCTCTGCTCGGGAGTAATGCCATCGGATATATAAACTTGGCGTCGGGATCACGGCGCCGAGTGAACGGTTCTGCCAACGTCGATACGTCGCGAAGCGACGCAGCGGGTGACGAAAGGAGGGGTAACCAAACGAGGGATGACCGAACGGTACTCATACGTGTGGCCGGCGAGTATGAGTACCCATGGCCGATCACGCGACGAACAGCGTCACCGATCTGACCGACCTGTACCGGGAGTACGGTGATGAACGGCTCCCGCCGGGACAGCGGCAAACCGACCGGTTCCCGGTGCTCTCGAAGTCCGGGACGCCATCTATCGACCCGGAAACGTACCGGTTCGAGGTATGGGGGACCGTCTCGGAGGAGCTGAGCTACTCGCTTGAAGCGTTCCACGACCTCCCCTCTGCGACCCAGCGACAGGATTTTCACTGTGTCACGGGATGGAGCAAGTTCGACTGCCGCTTTACCGGCGTGACGTTCGAGGAGATCGCGACACGTGCCGGTGTCGATGCGGATGCGGAACACGTCCTGTTTCACGCCGCGGATGGCTACACGACGAACCTCCCGTTGTCGGAGTGCGAGCGTGACGGCGTCCTGTTCGTGTACGGCTATGACGGCGGGGAACTCCCGCCGGATCACGGGGGCCCGATCCGTGTCGTGACGCCGCACAAGTACGCATATAAGGGTGCAAAGTGGGTGACCGGCGTCGAGTTCCTGACCGAGCGCCAGCTCGGCTACTGGGAACGCCGCGGCTACAGTGACACCGCGAACCCCTGGAACGAGGAACGATACGGATAGTCGACCGACGTTCGGAAGGCTGTCGATCCCCGCCGTCCCCCTCGCGTGAGACGGCGGGCGAACGGCCGCGATAGGTAGGGTAAAGGGCGCGCGGTCCTGACGGTATTTCGATGGATGTACCGCGCCAAACGTCGTCGCCGGGGTTGATAAGTCGGACCGTTAGGATCGACCGGCCGGCGTTCGGTGCGGCGTTCGAGGCGCTCCCCACCCCACGGACGAGTTGGAGCGCTCCCGACGACGCGCTCGTCCTCGGTGGAGGGGCGGCGGCAACGCTCGTCGCGGACGGATCCGACCGGTTCGCATCGATCCGGTCGGCCGCCGACACCCTGTTCGAAAGCGGCGACGTTCACGCGGGGACGGAGGCCGCGCGCCCCCGTCTATTCGGCGGGTTCGCCTTTCATGAGGGTGGCTGTGCAGGCACGCCGTGGGAGCCGTTTCCGGAGGCCCGATTCGTCCTCCCACGGGTGCAAGTCACGTTCGCCGAGAACGGGACGTGGCTGACGGTGAACGCCGCGGATCAGGACATGACGGTATCCGCGGTCGAAAGGCGCGTCCGCGAGGAACGGTCCACACTTGAGGGCTTGACAACCGCGGACGGCCGCCCACCGCGACCGGGTATCGTCGAGAAACGACGGACGACAGATCGGGCGGCGTGGACGGCGAGCGTCGAAGCGGCCATCGAGCGGATCCGTGATGGTCACCTGCGCAAGGTCGTGCTCGCGCAGGCGATGGAAGCGGACCTCGCGGCGTCGTTTCCGCGTGCAGCCACACTTGAACGGCTGGCCGAGAAGTATCCCGACTGTCATCGCTACTGTTTCGAACCGAACGGCGGCGACGCGACCTTCTTCGGTGCAACCCCCGAACGGCTCGTCTCGCTCAGGGGGCGGACCGTCGAGACGGACGCCCTAGCCGGGACGACGGGCCGAGGAGAGACGCCGGCGGAGGACGAGTGGTTGGCCGAGGAGCTATTGGCGGACCCGAAGAACCGTCACGAACACGACCTCGTCGCGGAGACGATCCGGCAACAGTTGGAGCCGTACGCGGCGTCCATCTCCCCGGGTGAGCGGCGGGTCCGACGGCTCGCCACGGTTCAACACCTTCATACGCCGATCACGGCGGAGCTGGATACGGACAGACACGTCCTGGAACTCGTCGAGGCGCTCCACCCCACCCCGGCGGTTGGTGGGTTGCCGCCGGCACAGGCGCTCGAAACCATCCATGAGACGGAACCGTTCGACCGCGGGTGGTATGCGGCGCCAGTCGGCTGGATAGACGCCGCCGGAAACGGCGCGTTCGCCGTGGCGATCCGGTCGGCAGTGGCGGAGCCCGAACGGGCAACGCTCTTCGCCGGCGTCGGCCTCGTCGCGGATTCAAACCCGGACCAGGAGTGGGACGAGATACAGCTCAAGTATCGGCCGATCCTCGACGAGCTGGAAGCCGATCCCTCCTCGCAACGGGATTGACCGCAATTCACTGATACATCTTGAGCGGCTCCGCCTGCGAACTTTCCTCGCTCGCTTGCTGCATCCGCCTCGCAAACGCCTCCTTTGCGTCCCGTATCTCCTCGGCCTGATCGGTGAGCCCCTCTATCGGCGTGTCGATGCCGGCGATCGGATCGATTCCCTTCTCAATAAGCGTACTCGAAGCTTCAGGATCCGGGAACTGCGGATCGGACTCGACGATCAACCCGACCGCCGATGCGTCGCGCTCCAGCGCGTCCGCAAGCATCGCCCCCGTCGGTCCGGAAACCAACCCCGACTCGGGTGGCGCTTCAAGATCGGCGGCCGCGACACGCGGGTCGCCGGCCCCGGCGGTCACCCCGTATAGTTCCGGCGGCGAGGCGTCTCGCTCGCGTGCGAGCCCTGAGAGGTAGACCGAAAGCACCGCCTCCTCATCGATCCACCCGGCGAGACAGCCAGCGAACTCCACCGCCGCCGCGGGGTGTACCGGAACGTCGCTCTGAAGCACCAATAATCCAGTTTCCGGGTCCGCATAGAGCCGGACCGGCGTTCGGAGGGAGCCATCCGCGGCCGCATACGTGGCGACCCGCGGGAGCCCCTCGCAGTGAACGTTGGCGTAGTGGAGCATCTCGTAGGTCTCTATCAGGTGATCGGCGGCGATCTTCCCGACGAGGCCCACACCGGGAAACCCCTCGACGAGTATCGGATCCTCCAACGGTACCTCCTCAACGATAGCGATTCGTGCCATATGCGACCGTATGTCGGTGAGGTATATACCTCTGGCCTCAAGCGAGGGGGCGACGGTCGCTCGCCGGTTCCGTCCGAAACCGACTAATCACGTCCAGCGGTACGGGACCTATGAACCCGCTGGAGCGGTATGAGCCGCTCGTCGACGACCGCGAAGCGTTTCGGGCGGCCTGTGATCGACCGCTCCCCTCCGTCGTTCGTGTGAACACCATCGCGACGACGGCCGAGCGCGTCGCGGCCGCATTCGACGAGGAGGGTATCCGATACGAGACCGTCGATTGGCACGATGGGCTCTTTGTCCTCCCAGATGGACATCCCGGCCGGAACTGGCCCCACTTTCACGGTTGGACACACGGGCAAGAGGAGGTGTCCGTGCTGCCCGGGCTTGCACTCGATCCGCAGCCCGGGGACCGGGTGTGGGACGCCTGTGCGGCACCGGGCAGCAAGACGACGCAGATCGCGGCCATGATGAACGACCAGGGAACCGTCGTCGCGAACGACAACAACCTCGGTCGGCTCTCGGCGCTCCGACATAACACCGAACGCCTCGGGATCACGAACGTCGTCGTGACGAATCAGGACGCGCGAAACTACTCGCTCAAGCCGTTAGCGTTCGACGGTTTCGATCGGGCGCTCGTGGACGCGCCGTGCTCCTGTGAAGGGACCTGTCGAAAGAACCCGGACGTGCTCGACGAGTGGACCATGGACCACGTCAGGGCGGTCGCCGGGATTCAGAAGGGAATTCTCACCCGTGCGGTACGGATGACGCGACCCGGCGGGACGGTGGTCTATTCGACCTGTACGTTCGCTCCCGAGGAGAACGAGGCGGTCCTCGATCACGTCCTCGCCGAGGTTGACTGTGAACTCGTGCCGTTTGACCTTCCGGTACGGACGACACCCGGAGTGCTCGAATGGGACGGGGAAACGTACGATCCGAGCGTCGAACACGCACGACGGATCTACCCACACCACAACGATACGGGCGGCTTCTTCTGCGCGAAGATCCGCGTCGGCGGCGAGGGGGTGGAAGCATGAGCGAGCGATCCAATCGGGGACAGCGGTTCGACCGGCTTCCTGTGACGCCGGATGAGCGGCAGGTCCCCGGCCGAGCGAGCCGGCAGGAGGTCCTCGATTGGTGGAACGATCGGTTCGGGATTCCCCCGGAGACGTTCGAGGGCTACACGTTCTGGGAGAAGGGCGCCGGGAAGGTGTGGATCTTCAACGGCGAGGCGACCGATCCCAGCACCGTTGAGGCCATCGGTATGACCTTCCTCAGAACCCGACAAGACCATTGGAAGCCGACCATGCGTGCCGTACAGCGGTTCGGCGGGATGGCGACGCGAAACGTCATCGAGCTCAGTCCCGAGCGGGCGAGGCGGTTTGCAGCGGGCGAAGATCAACAACTGCCGGAGTGGGACGGTGACTGGGGCTATCTGATCGTCACACACGAACTCGCCGGCGGACAGGCAGCGCTCGGCGTCGGCTTATATCTCCACGATGAGCTTCGATCGGTCGTTCCGAAGGGGAGCCGGGAGGACCTCGCCGTCATCGATCGTGAGTGAGGAGGGTAACGAGGAATGCTCACCGGAGTGGCGGTTGAAGGAATGGCGAACAGGCGGTGCCGCTTCACGCATCGACACACGACGGAGCACCACACACCCGCAAACCGCCGTGCCGCGACCATCAGGCCATCCCGCCGTACTGGCCTCGGTATCGGATAAAAGAGCTTGCATGCGGCTCCCTTCGACTGTTTTCGACCCCCAGTCTACCCCGGGGGGTTGGGCCCGGCAGAAATCCACATGGTTGATCGATCGCTTCATGGCCCTTGGGACATACAGACACGGATATGACCGACGATGGCCGGATTCCCGTAACCGTCCTGAGTGGCTATCTGGGCGCGGGGAAGACGACGATGGTGAATCACCTGTTGGCCAACCCCGGTGACCGTCGGATCGCGGTTATCCTCAACGACATGGGGGAGGTCAACGTCGACGCCGAGCTCGTCGCCCGCGAGAACGACGAGGAGGGTATCATCGATCTGTCGAACGGGTGTATCTGCTGTCGGCTACAGGACGATCTGTTGACGGAAGCGAGCGCGCTCGCCGAGGAGCGCGAGTTCGATTACCTGCTCGTCGAATCCTCGGGGATCTCCGAGCCGATCCCCATCGCCCGCGCGTTTACCGAGGGAACGGACGATTCGGAGATAGACCCAACCGAGCAGTTTCGTCTCGATACGATGGTCACCGTCCTCGACTGTTTCGGGTTCTGGAAGGAGTTCGATGCGGGTGAGACCCTGCCGGGCGGGGCCAACCCCGATCCCGAGCGGCCGCTCTCGGACGTGCTCGTCGAGGGGATCGAGTTCTGTGACGTATTGGTGTTGAACAAGACCGATATGGTACCGGACGACGTGCTCGACCGGATCGAGTCGGTCGCGGAACGGCTCGGGCCGCGGGCACGCCGGATACGGACGAACCATTCACGGGTCGATCCGGACGACGTGCTCGACACGGGCATGTTCGATTTCGAATCGGCGAAGGGGTCGGCCGGCTGGAAACGTGAACTCGCCGCGAGCGAACGTGATGGCCACGCCGAGAGCGAACATGGCGATGAACACGGCGATGAACGAGGCGATCAACACGACCACGGACACCACGCCCACGACCACGATCATTCGGAGGGAGCGGCCGCGGCCCACGGGATCGATTCGTTCGTCTACCGATCGGCGGACCCGCTCGATCCGGAGGCGTTTGGGGAATGGCTTGGCGAGTGGGACGGAGCGATCATCAGGGCGAAAGGGGTCGCGTACGTCGCCGGCACCGACGACGTTATCGGGGTGAGTCAGGCCGGGCCGTCGGTTCAGGCGGGTGCGATCGGCCAGTGGTCACCGACCGATGACAGGCGAACCCGGCTCGTGTTCATCGGCCAGGAGATGGACGAGGAGCGTATGCGCGACGAACTCAGGGCGCTCACCGCGACGGACGACGATGTCTCTGAGTCCGCCGTGAAGGGCGTGTTTCCAATATAAATTGTCCCCGGTCAGAGGCCGAGTTCGGCGCGGAGGTCATCCCAGTCTTCATGGAATCCGTGTGTCGACTCAGTCTCCTCCCCGAACGCGGATTGATACACCTCGTCGTATTTGAGGAGTTCCCCCCAACCGTCGTGGAAGGCCCAATTACAGTATTGACACATATGCTGTGAGAAGACGGCTGTCCGTCATAAGTGTTGAGCCGACGGAGCGGGGAGGCGGTTGTCGATCCAACCGTTGAGCGAATCGGTGAAATATGGGTTGTAGTCTTCGGCGGGATTATTGACATACGGCCGGTAAAGTGAACTACCGACAACGGCGCTGTCGACCCGCCCCGCCCTCATCGAGCCCACGTGAGGCCATGTCCCCGTTGCCCGTGCCGAGTCGTCCTCCGTGGGCCGGAAACGGCAGGTCGTTGTCGGGTCCCCACTGACGCCCCCGCCCTTCGGAGCATCCTCAACGCTGGTCTCTGGGGGACGGCTATCTGCCCCTCCGCCCGTTGGAACTGTCTTGATTTATGTTCGAGCGACCCGGCGTGAACCCCCCTTTCAGGATCGGTCGGCGTCAGCGAGACGGCCTCGAACGGCGATAGCAGGGTGATGGCGAACGGAGATCGCTTCTCGACATCGTCGATCGCGTCGCTTTCGGCGGTGGAAGGGGGCGATCTCGGCGGTCGAAGATGTTCGCTCCGGTGATACGAACCGTGGGGCGGGAGTGATCACGGGAACACGCTGCCGGGTCGAGGGCGGCGTGCGATTCAAGTATACACACGTTACTATTCCGACAATTCTCCTCCCGCACGCTCCGCGTTCGCTCCTCCTTGCGGTAGTCATCGCTCTCGCCGCGGTCGTCGGCGCTGTCGTGGTTGACGAGGTTCCTGAACCCGGGTCGGACGAGTCCGATCCCGACTCACTCGTGGCACCGACGTTGGAGTCCGAGGGCGCACCCTACGACACGCTAAACGCGTCTCGCGAGACGGTCGTGGAGACGAGGGAGCGGCCCGGCGAGGTGCCCGAGCGAGCAGAGACCGTGGCCGACGTCGAGAAGAGTCCCCCGGACAGACTTCGCGCCGAGATACGGTCGGCCTCCGGCATCGACGCCGCCCCGGGCGACGTAACGGTCGTCGACGGCGACGTTCGAAAGCACTACTTCGCCGCCGACGGACGGATGCTGGTCGACGACGATAGCGACTGGACGGTGCCTTCAGGCTGGAGCGCGGAGCGAGTCGAGGAGTACGAGACGGCCTACGTCGGGCCCGATGAGGTGGATGGTCGCGAGACCCATGTCGTCGAACTCGTTCCGGCCTCGGACGCGACCGGGGCGGTGTCGCTGCACATCGGCGATCGACAGCTGGAGGCAACCGTTGGCGGGGATCCCGAGGAACTCGTCGATGGACCCGGTCGGACTACGTGGTGGATCAACGAGGAGACGGGCGTCGTGGTCCGTGAGGTCGTGGAACTGGCGGTCGCAGAGGAGGCCACGGTCGATGACGCGGCGCGTGAGGAGGCCGACGACGACTGGACCAGAAGGATCATCACCGAGTACCGGGACCTGGCGGTCGACGAACCGATCGCTGACGACCGTTTCGAGTTCGATCCGCCGCCGGACACTGAGACGTATGAACCGATCGAGTCGGTCGACGTTGAGACGGTCGCGGAGGCGGACGCAGTCGTTCCGTTTGACGTTCCAGAACCGGACGTCCCGGACCGGTTCGAGTATCGGGATGCGAACGCCAATGAGTTCGAGGACGCATACACGGCGGAGTATTACTACCGGACCGACTCGGAGCCGGCCGAGGACGTGTGGGTCCGGATCACGGAGCGCCCAGCGCTGTACGACGAGGGCGACGTATTGGAGACGGACGTTGGACCGCACGGCGGCGAGTTCGCCGACACACACCTCGGGACGACCTACGCCTGGAGGTGTGACGGCATCAGACACGAGGTGAGTGTCGACCTCGCAGTGGACGTGACGGACGCCGACGACACCGACGAGAAGTCGCTGGCGAGCGAGGTGGCGGCGACGATGTCATGTGAGTGAGCGGGGCGATGAACAGCTTGGGGATGGACTACGAACTCGAATGCGGCGGTCACGTTGCTGGGGTCTCGAGGGCGCTCCGCAGATACCCCTGTGCGAACACCGCGGCGTAGCCCGCCGAGACGACGGCGTCGAGCGCGAGTCGGGCGGGGCTCGCCGTCGAGAGCCCGACCGACCGGAGCGTAACGGTCGTCCCCCACAGCGTGATTTCGAGGACGGCGGGACGGGCCGCCGCCTCGGTCCCCGCGTCAAGCAACTGTCCGACGAGGAATAACACGAGAAGGCCGGCGGTGAGTCCAATGGCCTTCCGGGTGTGGACGGTCGTGATCCGCCACGTAGCGACGATCGCTGCGAACGGGCCGTAACCGCCGAAGAAACAGGCTTCCGGCAGAAAACAGCACTTTACCAGCGTTGCGAGGAGGACCGCGACGGTGGCGACGAGGAGCGCGGAGTCAGCGTACGGAGCCGCCCACGCTGCGCCGACGGCGGGGAGCGCGGTATTGACCGCTTGGGACAGTCCGCTCGTGACCGCGACGACGACCGCGAAGAGCACCGCCGCAACCGCAGACGCGGCGATCAGGAACGACGGAAGGCGGCGAAGCGTGACGGCGAGACTCGCGCGGACATGTGGGACCGTCGCCGTGTTCGGATCACCGCCGTCCGGTTGCGATTCCGACGCCCGCATCGCTGCCGTAGCGTGAACTCCGACGTATCCTCGGCCGATCACGACGCCGAGCAGCCCGACGCCCGCGGCCGCGAGCGCGATGTCCGGGACCATCTCACCGACGATCCCGGCCAAGGTCAGTGACAGCTGGAGGACGCCGAATCCCAGGATCATGAGGACGGCCGAAGGATGGCGACGGAGGAAGCCGGCGCTCCAGGCGACGGCGGCGGCGCTTGATCGGCGGACGACGTCGTGAGTGATGTTCTGACCCCGGACACAGCCGCAGCCATCGACGTCAGTCCGGCGTCGGACGGGTGCGTGTCTCCCTCCGTTTCCACCCATTCGTGTGAACCCGTACGCCTACTGACTATTCGACCTTTCGCCGGTGTGGTGTTCCGGGACCACGCTCGCGGACGGCGCGCGGATCGGATTCGACATGGGAACCCAGCGGTTTTCGACCGCTGCTCACCACGGTGTTCACACGATGTTCGAAGGCGGACGTTTCGAGTTCAGTTGTGGGCTGGTGAGACCGGTCAGTGTTCCTGGACGCGCTTGGCGACACCTGTGACGGATTCCCACGCGGCGATCAGCACTGCGGGCACGCCGATGACGCCGGCCATCCGTGCGAACGCCTTCCGGAGGGCCTTCTGATCGGCTTCGGTCCCCAAAACGATCACCTTCGGGTCGCGCGTTGCCGCATACACCTCCATCTCGCGGCCCTTCTCGGAGTAACAGGTGTCGACCACGGAGATCAACTCCGCCGCTTCGAGCTTTTTGAGATGATAGCTGGTATTCTGAATGGACAGGTCCATTTCGGCGGCGATCTCCGAGGCGGTCGCCGT
>PWGU01000115.1 GCA_003554605.1 Halorubrum sp. | reverse complement strand
GTGAATTGACCGCAACCGTTTGAACGAGATCGTGTGCGGAGACGATCCGACCGTCTCTTCTCTATGCATTAATGAAGTTCACGTCCTCCCGTATTGGAAGGTACTTCCGGAGGGCCTCGTTTCGATTCGGGAGCTCTAGGGCGTGCATGTCCGGCCGTTAAGCGGGCCTCTGAACCACGTGTGGCACCGCTAGAACCGTTTCGAGTGATATAACCGTCCTCCGGGATGGTCGGCGATGGAGGCGCGTTAGAACCCCACTGTTTGTCTCTCCAGTCTACCTACTGACCTCGGGGACCCTCGTTGTTACACGGATTACAGGAAAACGACCACGCCTTAGGTGGGATGAACACGGAAGCCCTCTGCGGCGTGGTGCTGTATTCAACAGTACGGGCATTTCCATGACTGGAAAGGTCGTCTTCGGCGGTGTCAGAGCTTCGATCCCTCGACCCGTGTGGGAACAATCGGCCGTGCCCGTCCAAAAGGTAACGGCTCGGCCGACGCGAATCGTGGCACCGTGCGGATAGGATACCCCCATGGAGCGACGGTCGACATTCGTCGCGTCGAAGTGCCGACCACAGGTCGGATGGAAGGCCCGTTGACCGGGCGATACGCGCTGGAACGCACATCCAGGGTCGCAACTGGACCACGACCGCTGTGAAGGGACACAAAACCGTACACCACCATCGAGGAAACGCGCGATTTCGGATCTCGGTGAATCCCACGACTTCGTAGGTGGCACGGTCGACTGAACTCACTATACAGAATGGTTCTGCATCGTTGGTATCGACGCATATGGTGGTCGAGGTCTGCCTGCATCCCGCACTTTTCGTGATCTGTGCCGTAGAGAATGGGTGAGAACGACCCGCACGCCGTTCGTTTCGGATCGTATGTATCTCATGTTGCTATACCAAAAATGAGGCCTCCCGGATGTTCAACGAAAGCTGCCGGAGTCTATATTTCGGAGAGCGTATTACGGTTGATCAATGTCTCAGCGACCGGATCCTCAGATCTACGTCGTCCACAACGAGGTGGATCCGGGCTCCAACTATCACTGCGAGGCGCTTTCAGGGTATTTTCCGGAAGCCGAATCCATCGACTACCCGGCAGGCGAACGCGTACCCCTCTCACGGGCTGACGGGGTCGTTCTTTCCGGAAGCACCGCAGGCGTCTATGAAGCCGACACCCATGGCTGGATCCCAGAACAGGAAGCGCTGGTTCGCGAGCTCGTCTCCCGTGAAATACCGACGCTCGGGGTCTGTTTCGGCCACCAGATCGTCAACACGGCCCTCGGTGGGACCGTCGAGCACGTGGGAACGGAGGCTGCGCTCGTCGAGGTACAGCTAACGGATACGGATCTCTTTGCGGGGCTCGACCCGGTCGTCGTCTCCCTCCATGGCGATCAGGTGATCGAGGTCGGGACGGGGCTGGAGGTTATCGCGGCAGCGGACCATGCGCCGGTATTCGGCACCCGCCACCGAACGGCCCCGATGTGGACGGTTCAATTCCACCCGGAGATCACGGTGGATCTTCGGGACCGGCTGTCGGCCGACTTCGACTGGGATGAACGGGGCTACGACTTCGAAAGCGTCGTCGGTGATCCGGTCTTCGAGAACTTCAGACGATTCGTGACCGAGCACCACCGGGAGCGACTCCGCGCTTGAGTGCGGTCGGCGCTTTTACGACTATATCGCAATGGCCGAATCCGGATGGCTCTCGACGAGCCGCTCACGGGCCCGATCCACGGTGGGGGACCCTTCCGCGACGTTACACATCAGCACAGTCTCGCTCGGAAAGAGGTGCTCCCCGAGGACCAAGCCGTGCTCACGTGCGGTCGTGCCCGTTACCGTGAGATATACCCCCAGATCGGCGCGGGCGATGGCCGCCTCCTCAGGTTCGCTCGGCTCCGGATAGACGAACTCGATCCCGGACAGGGCGTCGGTTCCAAGGACCGCATTGACCAATCGCTCGTACCTCGGGGAGATACACAACTCACCGCGATACTCAGTGACGAACGAGCGGTCGAGCGCGGTTCCCGTCGGCAACACTGCCGGTCGGGCCATCAGCGTATGATACACCGTATCACCGAGCCCGCTCACGACACGGACGTCGGTATCCAACGGGTCGATCCGTTCGTTGACCGCCGCAAGGTCGTCGATCCCGGTCGGTTCGATACCGACTACCTCCTCCAACACGAGGTCCGCAGAGTCGAAGCCGAGCGCGAACTCGTGGGTTCGGAGCGCCCGAAACGGCTCCTCACGTCCCACAAGTTTTAGTTGCACATCGCCGAGGTCAACCATCGCCGAGTCGAAGACGATCCGCCGTGGCTTCCCGTCCCGGTCATCCCGCATCAACGTGAACTCCGGTTCGTTCGGCTCCCCGGGCTCGGAGTACTCCGCAAGTCGGTGATACGGCCCGGAGTCGGCGGTAAGTCGGCCCTTCGTCACCGCCTTCTCGTATCGAAGCGTGTTGCTCACCCGATCTGCGAGCCGGTCGAGCGCCTCATGTTGGCCGGCCACGGCGATGCGTTCGAGTACTGCCTCCAGTGGACGGCCCTTTCGTGGGACGGCGACCGGGACGGGATCGGTCATTATCGGCGGGTGGACACGGCGGGTAAAACGGGTTCCGCTTTCGACCGGTACGTCCGGCCCCCGCTTAGGGGCCGAAGGCTTCGTTGAGCCGTTTCCGGAACGCCTCAAGCTGTTCGAGGTGATCGTGTATCTCTTGGATCTCCGCTTCGACGTCCGCGACATCGTCGCCGAGTCGATCCTCCACGTCAGTGAGGCGGGTGTCGACCTCGGCCATATCGTCCCAGACGTCGTTGAACTCCTCATCGAACCGATTGACTCGCTCTTTCATTCCGTCGAGCCGGCCCTCCATTCCGGAGACCGCCGCATCGACGTCATCGACGCCCTCATACAGGGTTTCGATGTCGTCATCGACGTCCTCCACCGTCTCCGAGACCGCCGTGAGGTCGGCCCCCATCTCGTCGACATCCGACCGCATCGATCCGACCGTCGATTCGACCCCCTCAAGCTGGGATTCGACCGTCTCGACCCCGTCCTCGACGCCCGCGACACGATCGGTCACGTCGGTGAGGTCCTCGTAGGCCGCCTCGACATCGTCGGAGACGCTTTGGACCTCCGATTCGACGGTCTCGACCCGCGAGTCGACCGATGCAACCGTCCCCCCGATCGAGTCGACTGACGCTTCGAGCGCGTCAACCGAGGTGTGTAGTTCCTCGACATCCGCGATCGTATCTTCCCGTTCGCTCGCTGCGGTCTCCATGCCCTCCGTAACCGCCGTCAGCTCGGATTCGACCTCCTCCACCCGGGAGGTGAGTCCTTCGAGGACGTCGCGGGCGGTCCCCTCGTCGTCGATGAACTCGGCGAGCGCGTCGGCGTACGCCTCGATATCGGCGACACTCGACTGAAGTCGACTGATCC
>PWGU01000045.1 GCA_003554605.1 Halorubrum sp. | reverse complement strand
GCCCGCACGAGCCGATCGAAGGTCCCCGTCGGCAGGACCGCACCCAGCCGCGGCAACAGGCGCGCCCGCGCGCCGATACGGTAGCGGGCCTTCGGTCGCCGCGTCGTCGTCGCGGTCACCACGTGATCGGTGACCGTTTCGGGCGGAACCGACTCGGGGGTGTACGACTCGAACGCCCGATATGCGTCCGCGTACGGCGACCCGTCCGGCCGGTTTGGTCCTCGTCCCCCCTCGACCGTCGTGCTCGCTTCCGAGTCGTCGTCGGCCGTCCCGATCGTTTCACGCAGCGCGGACGCCGCCCGTTCGTTGAACCCCGTCCTCGTCGGCCCCGGTTCGATGAGCACGACATCGACGTCGTGTGCACGCAACTCGCGTCTGAGCGTCGTCGCGTACGCATCGAGCCCGGCCTTCGCGGCGCTGTATCCCCCGTGAAACGGCAACGGGACGCTTCCCGCCATCGATCCGACGAGCACGACCCGGCCCGAGCGGGACCGAAGCGTCGGCAGGAGTGGCTGGATCACCGCGTGGGGGGCGACCAGGTTCGCCTCGAGATGGTCCCGTAGCCGGTCGGGCGAGCAGTCCTCGACCGCGCCGAGCGCGTACCAGCCGACACAGCTCACGACGGCGTCGGCATCGACTCCCTCGACCGTCGCGGCGGCACGGTCCGCGTCGGTCAGGTCGACCGTGATCGTCTCCAGCGCGCCGTCGGGGTCGACGGCCGCCCGCAGCGCCCCGAGTCCGTCCGCGTCGCGGTCGAGCGCGAGGACCTCGTGGCCGCCGGCGAGGAACCGCCTCACGGCCCGCCGACCGATCCCGCCCGCCGCGCCCGCACACACGATCCGCATATCGGTCCCTCCGATCGCCGGGGGCATACGTTCTCGGGTCGACGCCGGACACGTGCGCGCCGTCGTCCGCGGTCGCTGTCGGCCTCGTCGTCCGCGGTCGCTATCGGTCTCGCCGTCCGCGGTCGCTATCGGCCTCGCCGTCCGCGGTCGCTATCGGCCGTACGCTCCGCACACGTCGGGGTGGCTTGAAACCCGGAAGCCTATGTGTGAACCGCTCCGCAGATCAGGTATGTTCACCGGCATCGTCGAGGGCACTGGGGTCGTCTCCGATCGCACCGAGACCGACGACGGGCTACGGCTTCAAATCGACGTCGAGGGGTTGGGATTCACGGACCTGACCCATGGACAGTCGATCAGCGTGAGCGGCGTTTGCCTCACCGTCGAGCGGTACGGGCACTCGGAGGACGGCGCGGCGGCCGACTCGACGGGCGATGGGGGTTCCACTGCCCCGGTCGCGTGGTTCGAGGTGTTCCTCGCCGGCGAGACGGTCGCACGGACCTACCTCGGCGACGTCCGCGAGGGGGACGTCGTCAACGTCGAACGGGCGATGCCCGCCGACGGCCGCTTCGACGGCCACCTCGTGCAGGGCCACGTCGACACCGTCGCGACCGTAACCGGCATCGAACAGGTCGGCGAGGACTGGCGGTTCACCTTCTCGATCCCCGAGGGTCAGGGCCGCTATCTGGTTCAAAAGGGGTCGGTCACGCTCGACGGGATCTCGCTCACGATCGCGGACCGACGTGACGGGGAGTTCGACGTCGCGATCATCCCGACGACCTACGACCTGACGACGCTCTCGGAGAAGGAGGTCGGCGACCCCGTCCACCTCGAAGTCGACGTGATCGCGAAGTACGTCGAGCGGATGATCGACGGGTACTGATCGACGGCCACCGGCTGATCGTTGTCCGTCGACGACTACCGGTCGACGTCACTTCCTGCCGTGTATCCCTTTTATCCCCTTCCAGTGGCCCGTAGGCCGCTCAACAGGTGGCCACGGAGGGGCTGGCTCGTGCCAGTCGATGGCCTCGGATCACCCGCGATCGTGGGGGTGATTCACCCACCATGTGTTCACATGGTTCTCGTAATATACTTCACAATCCGGATCTTACTCCAATCTAATGACGAGCGCTCGAAGCAGAATCAAAAACGTATTCGAAAGTCGTTTCGATCGGATAACCACCTCGGCCGACGGGTCGCTGTACCCGTTCGAGGCGATCGGGATCCAGTCGGCGCAGTACCTCGGCGCGGAGTCGACGGACCCGAAGGCCTCCATCTCCGTCTCCTCGGAGGGCTACGTCGTCGAAACCCAGGACTGATCGGCGGGCAACCCTTTTTATCCGAAAGCGCGGGGATCTTTCCCCATGATCGCCTGTACCGAATCGTTCGCTGGCGACCGCTTTGGCGGTCGCAGCCGTGCTCGACGCACGCATGATTTCGCCGCGAGAACCGGGCAAGGACAACGCTTATGCGAGGGCTCGCCAACCGACGAGGTAGAGTTATGGGAGTGATCGAGGACGTCTATGGGGACCTCGACACCGACGTGGACATCGAGGAGTTCAGGGCGGCCGTCGAGGACAAAGTCGAACAGATGGGCGGCCTCGCGGACGAGGAGACGGCCGCGATGCTCATCGCCCACGAGCTACAGGACGCGGAGGCCGAGACCATCGCCGACATCGAACCGGGGATGAACGAGGTGAAATTCCTCGGGAAGGTGACCGCCATCGGCGACCTCCGGACCTTCGAACGCGACGGCGAGGACGCCGAGGGCCGCGTCTGCAACGTCGAGATCGCGGACGCCTCCGGTTCGGTCCGCGTCGCGCTCTGGGACGAGATGGCGACCGCCGCTGTGGAGGAGCTTGAGGTCGGACAGGTCCTCCGTGTGATGGGTCGCCCGAAGGAGGGATACAGCGGCCTGGAGGTCAGCGCCGACAAGGTCGAACCGGACGAGGACGCCGAGGTCGACGTGCAGGTGCTCGACACCTACCGCGTCGAGGACCTCACGCTCGGCGCCTCCGACGTCGACCTCGTCGGCAAGGTGCTTGACACCGGATCCGTGCGAACCTTCTCACGCGACGATGGCTCCGAGGGTCGCGTCTCGAACCTGACCGTCGGCGACGAGACCGGCCGCGTCCGGGTCACGATGTGGGACGACAAAGCGGACCTCGCCGAGGAGTTCGCCGCGGGTGAGGTGGTCGAGATCGGCGACGGCTACGTCCGCGAGCGAGACGGCGACCTCGAACTCCACGTCGGCGACCGCGGGACGGTCGAGCGCGTCGACGAGGACGTCGAATACGTCCCGGAGACGACGGCGATCGCCGACCTGGAGATCGGCCAGACCGTCGACATCGCCGGCGGCGTCATCGAGAGCGACCCGAAACGGACGTTCGACCGCGACGACGGCTCGGAGGGACAGGTCCGAAACGTCCGGATCAAAGACGACACCGGGGAGATCCGTGTCGCGCTGTGGGGCGAGAAGGCCGACGCCGACATCGACCTCGCGGACCACGTCGTCTTCGCCGACGTTCAGATCAAGGACGGCTGGCAGGACGACCTCGAGGCGTCCGCGAACTGGCGCTCGACCGTCTCCGTGCTCGACGCCCCGCCGGGTGGGTCGGATCGCTCCGCCGCCGACTCCGGATCCGCGAACGCGACGGGGGACGACGCCGCAGCCACCG
>PWGU01000137.1 GCA_003554605.1 Halorubrum sp. | reverse complement strand
TCGTGTCCGAACTGTGGCCGCGAGACGGACGCCGAGATCGACTTCTGTCACTGGTGTACGGAGCCGCTTCCGGGGTCCGACGGGTGAGTCCGGCCGATCCACCGCTCACCCGCGCCACCCGTCCCGCCCACGCTCTATCCGGAGTGCCTCCTTTATGAAGGTCCCCTGATGTTCGACGAGGTCGGTCATCGTCACGATCCCGTGCAGTTCCATCCCGTCGACGACGAGGAGCTTTTTGACAGCAAGTTTCACCATCCGGTCGGCGGCCGTCCGGACGGTCGCCGTCGGCCGGATCGTCTCCGGCGGGCTCGTCGCCGCACGGGCCGCGGGGATACTCGATAACGGCTCGTCCGTCTCGACGGCGGCGATAAGTGCATCCGTCTCGGTGAGGATTCCGGCCGGCGAGCCCTCTCGGGTGACGACGACGCTACCGACGCCCGCACGCAACATCGTCTCAACGGCCGAAGCGAGCGACCCGCCGAGCTCCACACACTCCACCTCCGTCGACATCACGTCGGCGACACGCATGATTCGAGATGACCCCGCCAACGACTTGAGATCACCCCATCAGCTCCCCGCCGTTCACGTTCAGCGTCTCCCCGGTGACGAAGGTGGCATCCCGGAGATACGCGACTGCATCCGCGATCTCCG
Organism: Halorubrum sp.; assembly: GCA_003554605.1. Lineage (GTDB taxonomy): Archaea > Halobacteriota > Halobacteria > Halobacteriales > Haloferacaceae > Halorubrum. Next base: position 14,625 of record PWGU01000137.1, on the reverse strand, counting down.
CGGGTCTCCCGAATCGGTCCATAGGTATCTTCGCGCGTGCCGCCTCCGCCTCCGCAGGGCTTCGGTCAGCGGTCATGTCGGTCTCGATGTGTCCGGGGGCGACCGCGTTCACCCGAACCTCCGGCGCGAAATCCGCCGCGTGGCTGCGGGTCAACGAGAGCAGCGCCCCTTTCGAGGCCGCATAGTGGCACTCGATCGGCGCGCCCGTATGCGCGAGGATCGAGGAAATGTTCGTGACCGACGGGTCGTCTTCGGACGCTTCGAGCGTCGACAACGCCGCCTTCGTCACGTTGAACACGCCGTTGACGTTGACGTCCATCACCCGGTCAAAATCCTCCGGCGATAACGACTCGGTGTAGACGTGCTGGTCGATACCGGCGTTGTTCACGACGTGATCAAGGCCGCCGAACGCCTCGACGCCGCGCTCGACGAGGTGGGCCGCGGCTGCCGGATCACCGACGTCCGCTCCGACGGCGATCGCCGTCGACCCCGTCGACTCGACGAGCTTGACGGCGGCCTCGGCCGCCGTCTCGTTCGTATGGTAATTGAGGACGATGTCGTAGCCGTCGTGGGCGAATCGGTGGGCGATCGCCCGACCGATCCCCCGTGAGGAGCCGGTGATGAGTGCGGCGGGCATGACGGGGACGACGGAAGGGACCCACTTCGCGTTTGTCGTTCCGGAACTCCGCTAAAAAACATCGTCCGGGCCGCGGTACCGTTCAGTCGTCGCCCGAGATGCTTTCGGTCGCGTCGGCGGCCGCATCCGGGACCGTCCCGGCGGCATCCGGGAGATCCGTGCGGACGTCCGCACCGCGACCGTCGGCGATGACGTCGGCGTACGCGTCCGGGAAGACCCGTACGAAGTCGTCCGCGGCGGCCTCCCAGTCCGCGAGCAGCTCGGCCGCCCGCTCGCTCTCGGTGTAGGCGTGGTGGTTCTCGACGAGCCGGCGGAGCATCGCCCGGTCCTCGTCGCTGAGATCCGTCGACAGGCTGACCATCCCACGGTTGAGACGGGCATCGAGCCGGTCGTCGGGGTCATAGACGTACGCGACGCCGCCGGACATGCCCGCCGCGAAGTTTCGCCCGGTGTCGCCGAGGACGGCGACGACCCCGCCGGTCATGTACTCACAGCCGTGGTCGCCGACCCCTTCGACGACCGCTTTCACGCCCGAATTGCGGACGCCGAAGCGCTCGCCAACGACGCCGTTGACGTACATCTCGCCCGACGTCGCCCCGTACAGACAGACGTTGCCGGCGACGACGTTCTCGGCGGGGTCGTAGCCGGCGTCCGCCGGCGTGTCGATGACGATCCGGCCACCGGAGAGCCCCTTGCCCACGTAGTCGTTTGCCGCCCCCGAAAGCTCGAAGGTGATCCCCGAGGTGAGGAACGCCCCGAAGCTCTGTCCGGCATACCCATCGAACCGGCAGGTGATCGTGTCGGCCGGAAGTCGGTCCTCGCCACGCTCGGTGACGACCCGGTTCGAAAGCGCCGCGCCGACGGCCCGGTCCACGTTCTCGATGTCGTGGGTGAGCGCCACGGGCGCGCCGTCGACGATGCCGTCCGCGGCCTCGGCGATGAGGTCCCAATCGAGCAACTCGTCGATACCCGGGTGTTCCTGCTCGGTGACTTTCGTACGCGTCTCGCCCGCCGGCTCCGCAATGACCGCCGAGAGGTCGAGGTGTTTCGCCTTCTCGTGATCGGTCGCACGCTGGACCAACAGCTCGGGGCGGCCGATAAGCTCCTCCAGGTCGGTGAAACCGAGTTCGGCCATGAGCTCGCGCAACTCATGGGCGATGAACGTCATGTAGTTGATGACGTGGTCGGGTTCGCCCGGGAACCGCTTTCGGAGGTCCTCCCGCTGGGTCGCGACCCCGACCGGGCAGGTGTTGTTGTGACACTGGCGGGCCATCACACAGCCGGAGGTGACGAGCGAGGCCGTCCCGAAGACGTACTCCTCCGCGCCGAGGGCGGCCGCGACCGCGACGTCCCGGCCCGTCTTCATGCCGCCGTCGGCGGCGACGCGGATCCGACCCCGCAGGCCCGTCGCACGGAGCATCTGGTTCGTCTCCGCGAGCCCGAGCTCCCACGGGAGCCCGGCGTTCTTGATCGAGGTCTTCGGCGACGCGCCCGTCCCGCCGGAGTGGCCGGAGACGTGCACGACGTCGGCGTTCGCCTTCGCGACGCCCGCGGCGATGGTGCCGATGCCCGCCTCCGAGACGAGCTTCACGTTGATGTCGGCGTCGACGTTGGCCGCCTTCAGGTCGAATATCAGCTGTTTGAGGTCCTCGATCGAGTAGATGTCGTGTTGGGGCGGCGGCGAGATGAGCCCCACGCCGGGGGTCGAACAGCGGACGTGCGCGATCATCTCGTTGACCTTCTCGCCGGGGAGGTGACCGCCCTCGCCGGGCTTCGATCCCTGTGCCATCTTTATTTGGAGCTCTTCGGCGTTCGCGAGGTAGTCGGCGGTGACGCCGAAGCGGCCGGAGGCGACCTGCTTGACGTTGCACTCCTTTTCGGTGTTGAACCGCTCGGGCGGCTCGCCACCCTCGCCCGTGTTCGATTTCGCGCCGAGGCGGTTCATCGCGATGGCGTTGTTCTCGTGGGCCTCCGGCGAGAGGCTTCCGAGGCTCATCGCAGCCGTCGAGAAGCGTTTCACGATCTCCTCGACGGGCTGTACCTCCTCGATCGGGACGGGATCTCGGTCGGAGTCAAAGGTCAAGAGGCCACGGAGCGTCTGCAGCGTCTTCGACTGGTCGTTCACCAGTTCCGCGAACTCCCGATACCGACCGTAATCGCCGCTTCGGACCGCCTGTTGGAGCGTGCCGACGGTCTGGGGGTTCCAGCCGTGATGGACGCCCGAGGAGCGGTTCTCGTACTCGCCGATCGTCTCCAGTTGTGGGTCGGCCCCGAAGGCCATCGCGTGTCGCGTCCGGAGGTCATCCTCGATCCCCTCGATGCCGATCCCCTCGGTGCGGATCTCGGTCCCCTCGAAGTACTCGGCGACGAGGTGTGAGTCCAGCCCGACCGCCTCGAAGATCTGTGCGCCCTGATAGGACTCGACAGTCGAGATCCCCATCTTCGCCATCGTCTTCAGGAGGCCGTCCTCCAGCGCCTTCCGGTAGGCCGCGAGCGCCTCGGCCTCGTCCGCGCCGTCCGGGCCGGCGACGACGTCGGCGATGGAGGCGTACGCGAGGTACGGGTTCACCCCGTCAGCGCCGTAGCCGACGAGCGTCGCGAGGTGGTGTACCTCGTGGGGCTCTGCGGATTCCACGACGATCCCCGCCCGGTTGCGGAGGCCGTGGCGGACGAGATGGTGGTGGACGGCCCCGGTGATGAGCAGGCTCGGGATCGCGAGCCGATCCGGCCCGACCGCACGGTCCGAGAGGACGAGCACGTCGGCTCCGGCCTCTATGGCCTCGGCCGCCTCGTTTCGGACCCGGCTGATCGCGTCCTCCAAGGAGCCGTCGTGGTGGTAGGTCGTGTCGATCGTCGAAGCGTCGAACGCGTCCGATTCCCCATCGAGCCCCTTCAGGGCCGCCGTCTGCGCGTCGGTCAGTACCGGCGAGTCGGCGACGATCTGGCGGGCGTGCTCGGGCGTCTCCGCGAGGAGGTTCCGCTGGTTGCCGATCCGCGATTCGAGCGAGGTGACGAGCTCCTCACGGATGTAGTCGATCGGCGGGTTCGACACCTGCGCGAACAGCTGTTTGAAATACGAAAAGAGCGGGCGGTCCACGTCGGCGAGCACCGAGAGCGGCGTGTCGTCTCCCATCGAGCCGACGGGGTCCTTACCGGACTCGGCCATCGGCTCGACGAGGTGATCGAGCGAGTCGGTGGTGTAGCCGAAGGCGACCTGATGGGCGCGGACGGTCGGGGTGGGGTCGTCCTCACCGTCACCATCCGCCTCATCGAGCGTCACCGCATCCGTGTCGCCGTCGAGCGAGCCATGTCCCGCCGCGGTCCCGTCGTCCTCCGGAACGAGGTCATCGAGGGCCGCCTGGTGTTCCTCGATCCACTCGCCATATCGGTCGTCGGTGAGTTCCGCGAAGACCTCCTCGTCCGGGACGACACATCCCCGTTCGGGGTCGGCGACGAAGATCTCGCCGGGTTGAAGCCGGCCGCGGCGGGTGACGTTCGTGGAGTCGGTGGGGAGCGCCCCCACCTCGCTGCCAACGATCAGGCGGTTGTCATCCGTCACCTCGTACCGGCACGGGCGGAGGCCGTTGCGGTCGAGGACGCCGGCGACCTTGTCGCCATCGAAGCCGATCACCAGCGCGGGGCCGTCCCACGGCTCGACGAGTGAGGCGTGGTAGTCGTAGAACTCGCGGCGCTCTTCATCCATGAGGTCGTCACCGCGGAACGCCTCGGGGACGAGCATTCGGAGCGCGTGCGGGAGGTCGCGGCCGGTCTGGAGGAGGAGTTCGAGGGCGTTGTCGACGCTCGCGGTGTCCGACTGGTTCGGGTCGTTGATGATCGGCTCCAACGTCTCGATCTCCGGACCGAAAGCGGGGTGTTCGAGGTCGTTCTCGCGGGCGCGCATCCAGTTGACGTTCCCGCGGATCGTGTTGAACTCGCCGTTGTGGACGATCGTGCGGTACGGGTGTGCGAGATGCCACGCGCCGAGCGTGTTCGTCGAGAACCGGGCGTGTACCAACGCGACATGGCTCGCGAAGCGCTCGTCGGTGAGGTCAGTGAAGTAGTCGGCGAGCTGTGAGCCCTTCAGGAGCCCTTTATATACGACGCGTCGCCTGTCGAGCGAGCAGACGTAGAACCGCCCGGCCCCGGAGATGTCCGCGACCGTGTTCTCGATCTCGCGTCGGGCGGCATACAGCGCGCGGTCGAACCCCGCTATCGTCGGATCGACGCCCTCGGGGGCGTCCTCGCCGAACCGTTGGGCAAGCCCGGCACCCTCTACGGGGGCGACGAAGAGCTGTTGGATCGTCGGTTCGGAGTCGCGTGCGGTCGCGCCGAGGTCGGCGTCGCCGGTGGGGACGTTCCGCCACTCTAACACCTCCAGACCGTACACCGCGAACACCTCCGCGATGACGTCGTGGATCTCGGCTTGGACGTTCGGTTCCGTCGGCATGAAAAGCGAGCCGACAGCGTACTCCTCCGGGAGGTCCGTCTCGACGACGGCGTCGAAGAACTCGTCCGGGCGGGCGACCATGATGCCCGCGCCGTCGCCCGTGTTCGGCTCCGCGCCGGTCGTCCCGCGGTGTTCGAGGTTCTCAAGCAGCTGTACCGCGTCCGTCACCGTCCGATGGGTCGGCTCCCCATCGAGGTCGACGATGCCGCCGATCCCACAGTTCGAGCGGTCGTCGTCCGGCGACGCGAGCCCCGCGTCCTGGGTGGTACTCCGTGGCGTGGTCATACCCCGCTATCGGCATAGATTACATAAAGGTGTGACCCTGATAGGGGTAGGATCCATTGACCACACATTAGGGAATATAAGGTAATTATCTATAAGGGGTTGTCATAACTTGACACACAACACGAACGTTCAAAAATAGCGCCATCCTGCAGAAACACCGGCGCATTCAACGCAACATATCTCGATAACCAATCGATCGAGCGGCGATCTGTAGACAAACGTGGGGGCAGGCTATCCCGGGGGATCCGATCGGTTCGGGCGATCCCGCTCAGTAGGTCTTCGCGAAGTAGGCCGTCCGGGTCGCGGGCTCCCCGCAGATCGCGCAGGTCTCGTCGTGGTCATCCCCAACGAGTGGGTCGTCTTCCTCGAACGGCACCATCGCGATCTCGGCGGCCATCGCCTCCTTTATCGGCTCCTCACAGGCCTCCTCGCCGCACCATGGGGCGGTCACGTACCCGCCGTTTTGGCCCAGCGTGCCGAGGATCGAGGCGCGATCGTCGGCCTCGCGAACCGCGCCATCCAGCGTCTCCTCTGCGGCGGCGTAGAGCTTGGCATAGATCGTTTCGAAGTGATCCTCGACCGTCGCGGCGATCCCCTCGCGGTCCTCAACGACGCTCTCGCCGTCGGGACGATGGACGAGCGTCAACTCGCCGTCCTTGACCTCGTGGGGACCGATCTCGATCCGCAGCGGGACGCCGTGTAGCTCGTGATCGTTGAATTTGAAGCCGGGGTTGCGCTCGTCACGGTCATCGAGTTCGACGCGGACGCCGGCCTCGCTCAACTCCTCGGCGACGCCCTCCGCGTAGGCGAGCACGTCGTCTTTCGTGTCCTCCTGCCAGATGGGGACAATGACGACCTGCTCGGGGGCGACCGTCGGGGGCAACACGAGGCCCTGCTCGTCGGAGTGAGTCATGATCAACGCGCCGAGCGCGCGCCACGAGAGCCCCCACGAGGTGGTGTGTGCGAGCCGTTCCTCCTCGTCCTCGTCGGCGTAGGTGATGTCGAACGCCTCCGCGAACGACTGGCCGAGGTGGTGTGAGGTGCCCGCCTGAACGGACTTCCCGTCGGGCATCAACGCCTCCACGGTCGTCGTCGTGTCCGCGCCGGGGAACTTGTCATGATCGGGTTTCTGTCCGCGAAGCACGGGGATGGCGAGCAGGTCCTCGTATACGGACCGATACTGATCGAGACGGGTGAGCGTCTCCGCCCACGCGTCCTCGTGGGTCGCGTGCGCGGTGTGGCCTTCCTGCCAGAGGAACTCCTTCGTCCGGAAGAACGGCTTCGTCTCCGTCGCCTCCCACCGCACGACCGAACACCACTGGTTCACCCGCAGCGGGAGGTCGCGGTGGCTGCGAACCCACCCGCTGATGTAGGGGGTGATGATCGACTCGGAGGTCGGTCGCACGGCCAACCGCTCCTCCAACTCCTTCGTGCCGGCCTCGGTCACCCATGCGACCTCAGGGTCGAAGCCTTCGACGATATCCTTCTCTCGCTCGAGATATGACTCGGGGATGAAAAGCGGGAAGTAGGCGTTCTGGACGCCCGTCGCTTTGAATTTCGCATCGAGGAACGACTGGAGTCGTTCCCAGACCGCGTACGCGCGCGGTCGGGTGACGATGAACCCGCTCATACCCTCGGGGCCGTAGTCGGCCAGCCCCGCCTTCCGTACGACCTCGGCGTACCACTCGCCGGTGTTGTGTGATTTGGACTCGGTGATCCCGAGTTCCTGATCGTCGTCGGCCATTGTTTCACACAGCGCCCGTCGCGGGCTTAAAAGGTCCGAAGGGATGGGACGGCGTCGGTCGCCACAGCCCCGTTCGGTCCCGTCACCGCCGCGCCGCCAGCGCCTCCCTGAGGGTCCGACCCTCGTCGACGACGTCCCGGCGGTACTGCATATAAAAGGCACCGAGCGGCGGCTGGATCACGTACGCCAGTGCGATAGGCAGCACGGCCGTTTCGGGGATGGCGTCGGCGGCGACGACGATCGCGAGCGCGATTGAGAGGTTGCGCATGCTGGTCGCATACACCAACGCGACGCCCTGCGCGTCGGAGAGCAGCAGCCGACCGAGCGCCGCCCCCACGATCAGGATGGCGGTATAAAAGACGACCAGCGGGACGACGACGAGCGCCGAGGCCAGCGGGTCCGCAAGGATGCTCTCCGAGCGCATCGCCATCGCGATGAAGACGATGAGCATCACTCCCAACGAGCTCAGCCCGCCGAAGGTCGGCTTGAGTCGCTTGAATCCCTCGGGGCCGTACCGACGGAGCAGGAGCTGTCGCGTAAGCGCGCCGGCGACCATGGGCGCGACGACGACGGTTGCGAGCTGGCGATAGAGCGTCGTCGGATCGAAGCCGACGCTCGCGGGAACGAGCACCGAGAGATAGATCGGTAACACGGCGACCGCGACGAGGAGGTTGACGGCCATCGCGACGAGCGCCGACTCCAGGTCGCCGTTTGCGAGGCCGGTCCAGGCAGCGGTCATCCCCGAGGTCGGGATCAGCGCGATGAAGTATAACCCGATCGCGAAGGCGACGTCGCCGCCGAAGAAGACGCGCGCGAGGGCGATGGCGACCAACGGGGCCACCCCGAAGTTGACGATCAGGCTCAACCCGACGGGCACCGCGTGGTGTCGAACCTTCAGCACCTCCCGCACGTCGATCGTGATCATCATTGGGTAAACCATTAGAAATACGACCGGGAGTACAGCGGCCGAGAGCAGCGATCGCGTGTCGCCGTCGATGAACTGTCCGACCACAAGGCCGACGAGCAGCGACCCGAGCACGACCGCGATCAGGTTCGATTTGAGCGCGATGAGACCACGGCGTATCATACAGATAGTATTGTCCATCACGTACAATAGTATTCCGGTACTATCCCAACGGCGATTCCCGACGAGCGGGAAAGCGATCGGCCAATTATGTGGACATAGTGGAAACGTATACGTAAGCGCATGTCAAGCAACGACGCGGGCCCGCCGCCGGGAGGGTCCACTGGGGGTGGGGTGTCTGAGCGACGCCAGGGGGCCGGCTGTTCGACCGCCGGTCCGGGAGTCGATGGGAGCGACGAACCCGAGGGATCCTTCGATGAGCGCGGCGTGCAGGCGGTCCTCGAGGTGGAACGGGGCGGTTCCTGCCCGCTGGACGACTTCGAGGGGGAGGTGGTCGACGTCGACGTGCGCTACCAACTTGGCCGATGTCTCGGGGAGGTCGAGGTTCGTGAGTGTCACGACGCCTGTTCCTCGACGCGACAGTTCTCCGAACCGATCTGTGAGCACTGTCCCGGGATCGTGTTCTCCCGTCACGGCTGTATCCCCCGATTTCTTCAGACGGGGGACGGCTCCTTCGTCGTCGAGACCCGCCTCGACGGCGTCGAAACGCTCTCCTCGCTGGTCAACGAGATCCGGGGGCGCTGTGCGAGCGTGACCGTCCGCTCGATCATCTCCACGGGGGGACCGGACGGCTCGGAGTCGTGTGCGATCGACCTCTCGGCGCTGACGCCGAAACAGCGCGAGGCCGTCTCGCTCGCGCAGGACCGCGGCTACTACGACCCATCCTCGGAGGTGCCGCTCTCGGAGATGGCCGCGGATCTCGACATCTCGACCTCCGCGCTCTCACAGCGGCTCCAGCGTGCCGAGGGCAACGTCCTCCGCCAACTGGACTGCGGCTGTCGGTGTCTGGACGAATAGCCGGCACGGACCGGATCGAATCGGAGTGGATCGTTCATATTTAAACACTTATGATCTACGGCGGAAGGTATCCACAGTCGATCCCTGTTTAACGCCCTGAAACGCCCACCAACCGGTCTCCAATCGCATATCCCCGTCCCCGTTAGTTCCACCTCCACCAGTCAGGGGTATATAAAACCTTCATCGGTCCAGCGCGGACCCCATGCCGGTTCAGGTGGTACGTTTATCTGTGAGAAACATGTCCCAAAACGATCCCAATCCCTTAGAAACGCTTGAATCACTCGGCGGCGCGCCCGAACCGAGCGAGTACGATCAGGAACTCGGCCGGGAGGTCGGCGCGGCCGCGAGGCGAGTCGCCAACGGGGACCTCACCGAGGAGGAGTTCCACGAGCGGTTCGCCGACCGGCTCGCCGCCGAGTTCGGCGACGCATACGTCCCACCGGAGGGGAGCGACGATGGCTGAACGTGGGGGCGGCCCGAGCCTCTCGCGACGCTCACTGCTCAAGACGACCGGCGCGGCCGCCGGTCTCGCCGGGCTGAGCGGCTGTGTCGACTTCATCGAGGGCGACGAGGACCGCGACCTGGGCCGGCTCGGGGAGGCGGAAACCGCCTTCGGGAACTGCTGGATGTGCCATCACGCTTGTGGACAGCAACTGCAGGTCAACGACGGGACGATCGTCGACATCTCGGGCGTCGATGGCCACCCGCGCGGGAGCGCCGGCCCCGGTACGGAGGGTACCCTCTGTCCGAAGGGGCTCGGCGAGATGGAGAAAGCCCACGACCCCGACCGCATCACGCGGCCCTACGTCCGCAAGGACGGCGAGCTCCAGGAGGTCGACTGGGACGAGGCCTTCGCGTACACGGCCGACAAACTCCGCGACCTCGCCGAGACGCACGGTCCGGAGACGTTCCTCGACGCATCGAGTTGGACGACGACGAACCTCCACGAGGTCGTTTGGCGTGACCTCTACGGCACACCCGAGCGGATCGGTCGTGGCCGACACGTCTGTTTCGGTGGGGCCCACCTCAGCGGGAACCTGATGGGCGTCGGCGCGGACATGCGGTTCGTCGACTACCAGAACTCCGAGTACATCATCGCGTGGGGGCGCAACATCTTTGAGTCCTTCGCGGGGCAGTGGGAGCCGAAGGGTGTGCTCGAGGCGCTCGACAACGGCGCAACGCTCGTCGTCATCGACCCACGACACACGCCGACCGCCCAGAAGGCGGACCACTGGCTGCCGATCAAACCGCGGACGGACGGGGCGCTCGCGCTCGCGATGGCCCACGTCATTATCGAGGAGGGACTGCACGACGAGTCGTTCATCGAGGAGTGGACCCACGGCTTCGAGGCGTACGAGGAGGCAGTCGCCGACAAGACCCCCGAGTGGGCCGCGGAGATCACCGGCATCGACGCCGAGTTGATCCGCGAGATCGCCATCGGCTTCGCGGAGGCGGCACCCGCCGCCGGCATCGCCCTGTGGACCGGCGTCGGCCAATACGCGGAGTCACAGAAGGCCTCCCAGAACGTCTTCGCGCTCAACGGGCTCGTCGGCAACATCGACCGACCGGGTGGGCTTCGTCTCTGGCAGGGGCCGCCCTTCTCGGACCCGTTCGAGGTTCGGGACATCGACCTTCCGAACAACGCGGCAGACGAGACCCCCGCGCTGCGGAAGTACGATGAGTACGCCGACCAGCCGTACAGACACACCACGGGGATCGGCCACAATATCGTCCCGGAGATGGTCGAAAACGGTCACATTCGGGGGATCTACACCCACTACGATAACCCGATCAACGACGGGAACAGCGAGGCGTGGATGAACGCCTTGGACGAGATGGACCTCGTCATCACCGTCGACGCGTACTGGAGCGAACTCACCCGCCGCGCGGACGTGGTATTCCCCGAGGCGATCCAGCTCGAAAAGGACACGTTGATCGACTACGCGCCCGCGTGGAGCGCCTACCACGACCGGCGCTGGATGACTGCCTCGGAGGCGGCGGTCGAACCGCTCGGCGACTCGAAGCCCGGCTTCCAGATCCTGCGGGGGATCGCCGAGGAGATGGGCTGGGGCGAGTACATCCCGTGGGAGAGCGAGGCCGAATACAACGAGGACATGCTCGCGAACGTCGAGTACTCCTTCGAGGAGATCGCCGAACAGAACTACGTCATCTTGGAGGAGTTCGGATACGAGGCGTGGCGCGAGAACGGCTTCAATACGCCGACGAACGCCTTCCAGTTCGACCTTGACGAGATGGACGCGTACGTCAGATCGATCGAGGAGGTCGAGGAGATGGAAGGGGTGGATCTGGAGACCGGGCCGCAGTGGCTCCCGCCGGGGACGCTCGGCGAGATGCCCGACGAGGAGTACCCGCTGCACTTCTATGACACCCGCTCGGTGTTCTTCGCGTTCGGCGCGGACCAGCCGCTCTCACAGCAGCGCTCACAGTACGCGGCGAGACACGGCCTGAAATCGGCCGACTACGAGGGGAACTACCTCACGATCAACCCGACGGACGCGGACCCCCGTGGGATCGAGACCGGGGATATGGTCACGGTCGAGTCGGCCGACGGGGCCGGGGAGCTGATGGCGTACGTGAGCGAGCGGACGCCCCCGGGCTTCCTCACCGCCGAGTTCGGCTTCGGCGAGGGGGTCCCACACGAGGAGGGATTCAACACGATGATGCTACACACCGAGGGCGTCGACCCGCTCTCATCACAGCCGGACCGGCATATTCCGATCGAGGTTCACGCCAACGGGGGTGACGGGGCATGAGCGAACAGTGGATGTTCTATTTCGACCCGAACCGCTGTATCGGGTGTCACGCCTGTTCGATCTCGTGTAAACAGCGTCACGACCGCGACGCCGACGCCGACGACTGGCGGACCGTGACCCACCTCGAACGCGGCGAGTACCCCGATTTCCAGGAGCTGCCGGTGTCGATGTCGTGTATGCACTGTCACGACGCCCCCTGTGAGCAGGTGTGCCCGCCGGACGCCATCGTGAAACGGGAGGAGGACGGCATCGTGACGGTCAACCGCGATCGCTGTATCGGCTGTCACTACTGCGCGTGGGCCTGCCCGTACGGCGCGCCGACCTACGGTGACGACGGGCTCATGTCGAAGTGCAATATGTGTCTCGGCGAGGGGCCGGGAAGCGGCCACGGGAAGCCACCCAAACAGAAGGCCGAGGATGGCGGACTCAAGCTATCCTGTGTCGACAACTGTGTCGGCGAGGCGATCAAAGCCGGCCCCGTGAGCGAGGTCATGGAGGAGGCGTCCGAGGCGGCAGCCCGGCGCTTCGAGAACGGCGCGTACAACTCCCGGGTTATCGTGGAGCCGATGGACGAGGACTCAGCGGCCGGGATGGACGACGTCGCTGATGCATCGATCAACGCGGACGACGAGGGCGCGGCCGCCATTCCGGCCGGCGGAAGCGACGCCGACGGCGGCGCCTCCGACTGGCTCAACGGGTGATCACGATGACGAGTTCACTCATCGCCTTGGAGACGTTCGTCGGGTTCCGGTGGCTCCCGGCCGACTTCTGGGACCTGTCGATCCCGGTGTACCTCTATCTCGCGGTCGTCGCCGGCGGGGCCTACCTCGCCGGCGCGTCCGCGTGGTTCCGCCGTACCCTCGGTGGCGGGGGGGGCCGCCTGGAACCGGAGCTGATCCGCTGGGGGTTCCTGATCGCGGTCGTCAGCGCCGCGGGCGCGGGGCTCGCGGTCATGTCGCACCTCGCGGTGATCTACCGGGCCCTCTTGTTCCCAATCTATCTCACAAACTTCTCCTCGTGGATCACGATCGGCACCTGGATCCTCGTGCTCCTCTCGGTGATCGCCACGCTCTGTCTCGTCCTCGCGCTGTTCGGTGAGGACGCGGCCGGAGAGGACGGCCAGAGCTTGTGGCCACGGGCCGTCGTCTCAAAGCTGGGTATCCTCCCGACGGTCGACCGGCTCGTCGACCGCGTCCGTCCGCCGACGGGTGCGCTCGTCGCGCTCCATGCGGTCGGGAGCCTCTTCGCGGTCGCGACGATCTACACCGGTTTCGAGTTGGCCATCGTCGAGACGGTACCGCTGTGGAACGAGCCGGTCATCGTCCCGGCGCTGTTCCTGACCAGCGGCGTCGCCGCGGGCGTCGGGCTCACCCTCGCGGTCAGCCTGCTCTTCGAGCGGGAGATCGGCCAGCTTGCCGGTGGCTACGCGGTCGCTGTCGGCCTCCTCTCGGGAGTGAGCCTCCTGATAGCGGGGATCGGGTGGAGCGAGATCGCCGCCGGCGGCATGGCGGCGAACGCTTCCCATGGAGCCCTGACCGAGGGGACGCTCGCGATCGGCGTCCTCGTCGTCGCGCTTGGCCTCGCCCTGCCGTTGCTCGTCGGGGTCGCACTTGGCGCGGCCGCCGCGCTCGGGCGGCTTCCGCGGTCGGTCGAGCGTGCCGGCGGCCCGCTCCTCATCGCGTCGTTCGGGTTGCTCACCGTGAGCGGGCTCTTGATGCGGATCCTGTTCCTGCTCGCGGCCGAACAACACCCGGTGGTGGTCGTCGCATGACGGGGATCGAAACGGAGCGTCCCCCGGTCTCCGACGGCGGCCCCGACGGGACTGTGCCGAACGAGCCGCTCGTGGAACTACACACCATGCTCGCACGCTGTGTCGCCCATCCGGACGATGCGACAGCGGAGGCGATCCGCTCCGGCGAGCTCGTCGAGCGGATCCGCGACCGGGCGGCGGCCGTGGGGCTCGACCTCGACCGACCGAGCCTCCCGAACCGGCCGCGGGAGGCGTATCTGCGGACCTTCGAGGGGTTCGACGGTGACGACTACGCGCCGCCGGCGGAATCCGTCTACGAGCCGTGGTGGGACGGTACCGAGCGGGGGCTGCTTTCGGGGCCCCCCGCACACGACATGCGCCGTCGGTACGACGCCGTGGGGATCGACACGCCCGACGCCTACCCCGCCGATCACCTCGCGCTGGAGTTGGAGTACGCGGGTCTGCTGCTCGAAAACGGCGACCCGGCCGAGTACCGTGCCTTCCTCGAGGTCCACTTCGGTTGGCTTCCGGCGCTTCGCGACCGCGTCGAACGGACGAGCGAGGTCGCCTTCCACCGATGGGCGGTCGACGCCATCGTCCGCTTGGTCGACCGGGTAACTGCCGAGGCCGAGGCTGAGGCGACGACCACCGACATCGCGATCGAAAGCGAGGGTGGCGACCATGATGAGTGAGAGCCACCTCACGCACGAACCCGACGACCCCACTCCCCCCAACGAGGAACACATCCGAATGAGCCTCTCGGTGTCGGACCCGGACGCGGCCCGTGACCTGCTCGTCTGTCTCGGGAATGCGGTTGGCGCATCCGTGTCCGTCGATTGCGTCACTCGGGACGACTCAGCCCCCTGTTCGATCCCCGTTGAGGGGCTCACCGATCGGCAGATCGAAACGGCCGTGACCGCCGTCGAGCGCGGCTACTACGAGGTGCCACGGGAGACGTCGCTCTCGGACCTCGGCGAGGAGTTCGGCGTCACGAACTCGGCGATCTCACAGCGGCTTCGCGCCGTCGAACGCACGTTAGTTCGATC
>PWGU01000129.1 GCA_003554605.1 Halorubrum sp. | reverse complement strand
TCAATTTCAATGGTGAGGGTTACTGTTTCAACTGCAGGCTCACAACCGGTCATTGCCAGTGTCAACGCTACCAGCAAAGCCAATATTCCCAGCCCTTTAAATAGAGAACTCCTCATGTTATCAACTTCTCCTCCTTTTTCCAACATAATTCCTTCTTTTTTAGGTTTTAGGCCTCTTTATCCTTCCCTTATAAGAAACCGATTTTAGCTTGTTCTACTCACCTCCTCCGAATTATTGGCAACAAAAAAAAATCCGTCGGATTACGCTGGGAAGGTTCAATTTTAAAAGATTATTTCTTCGGTTTTTTTTAGAATTCTACAAACTAAAACTACTTCCTTCAAAAACCCATTTTTCTAATAAAAAAAGTTCGAATTGTGCAATCGCAATTAAGCCTTCAAGCAACCTATGTGAATGAAAGAGTATTTTGGGGGCACCATAAATCCTGTTCATTGTTTAAGTACAGGGAAATTAAAGAAGATAGTTCTAACGATCCCGGTTTGGACCAGCTAATACCATTATGATTTTTTCTTTTAGCTATACATAAATTGATCGCTTCTTCAACCTGGTTTCTTGAATTGCCTAAGCCTATTTGTTTTCGTAATGGGCAGGAATAAAATCGCGATTCCGCTCAAAATACCCAACCAGACGGTCAACCGACTACCCCGGTTTCATCTTCCCGGCTGAATCTATTGAAGAAGTGTTATAGCATCATTCAGCCTGCTGCACCTACCCAGCCATAACAGAGCAAGAAATTATTCCAATATCGACTTACAAACCTTAGATCCTATCAGGCACAGGCTTAATTCATTTTCACACTTTTTCTTCAAATGGTACCAGTCCAAGACAATGATGGCCTTACATCATAATAGTAAGGGATCATGTTCCTATCGGTTTTCTTGCTTATTACCTGCTCAAAAAGATAGAATTGGAGTGCCGTGAACATAACAAAACCCAGGAAATTGCACCCCTTTTGAGGTATTGGGATAATCTTCAGTTGGCTTCTTTTTCGATTACTTTGGGAGAGCATTCCAGCTCGTAGTGGCAGTGGCCTCTGGGAACTGTGGGGGAAGAAATAAAGGGGCAATTAGAAACAATTGGATGGTGGAGAAGTTTGGACAGGTATCGTTGTAGTCTATTGAATTCTTAAGGGGAAACCCCGTAAGTCTTGATACAATCATTGTTCTGGGGTATTTTTTTGTCTTGAGGGGGTGGAGTAAAGCTTATTATCTGGTCGCGGGATAAAGGTAGGTTTTTCTTAAAAAATGAACTAATGTGCGCTGGATATCAAGGCTGTTATTAGGAGAAAATAATTTGCTTGCCCGGTCAGGAGGTAGATCGTTCCATTGCCCGAAACTGGCGGTTATTGATCTTCAATTCCTGATAGGTCCCCTGATCCTTGATCTCACCATTATCCATCAAATAGATTACATCACAATCACGGATTGTGGTTAACCGGTGGGCAATAATAATCATGGTCTTTAGTTTGGAAACTTTTTGCATGGCTTGAATCACTGCGGCCTCGGTAATACCATCCAGGGCCGCAGTAGCCTCATCAAGCACCAGCACCTGGGGGTCATGATAAAGAGCACGAGCCAGGCCCACCCGCTGGCGCTGCCCTCCACTTAAACGGATCCCCTTCTCCCCGACCTTAGTATCATAACCCTCGGGCAAACTTGTAACGATAAATTCGTGAATATTGGCAACTTTAGCCGCTTTAATAACTGCTTCCCTATTGATTTCTTCATCGGGGTATCCAAAAGCAATATTGCGGGCTATTGAATCGTCCAGTAGATATATCTGCTGGGGGACATATCCCAGGTTGCGCTGCCAGGCTTGCTGATTATTGCCGGTAATCCGCTCCCCATCAATTAGGAGGGAACCCTGATCCGGGGTCAAAAGCCCCAGGATAATATCAGCCAGGGTTGTCTTGCCCGAACCTGTAGGGCCTGCCAGAGCAATTGTATTATTACGCGGGATTTCCAGCGTTACATTCCGGACCACTTTTTCCTGGCTACCTGGATAAACAAAGCTCACATTTTCCAGTTTAATACTCTTTTGAAAAGGCAGCGGTTCTACACTGCTATACGGGAAGTCTACCCACCCCGGTGGTGAACCCTTCAGGTCCGCCTTTATCCGGTCTAAGATAGCGCTTCCGAATTGCATATCCGTTAGTGCCTTAAAAGCACCCTGCAGGGCGGGCATTAACCGGTAACCGGCTAAAGCAAAGAGACTGATAATGGGAATTACCTGCTGAATATTGCCCTGTGTTATCAGGAGTACCAGGGTTAGTAGAACAATACCCCCAAAAGAAAAAATTTCCATCAGATGGCGGGGGACTCTCCCTATGGTTTGTTGCCAGGCCTGCAAATGAGAAAACCTTTGTGAATTATTGATAAAGCCCTGGAGAAAAAACAGCTCTTTCCCCAGAATCCTGATCTCTTTGATCCCGCTGAGTGCTTCATTTACCGCCTTATAGCGCCTGGTATTGGCATCAAGCCGATTTTGCCCGGCTCTTTTTAATTTTCTCCGGAAAAAGGCTAAAATTAGAAAATAGGCACCCCCGATTGATATTCCGGCAATTATTGTTATCAGGGGATTCATGATCATTAACATCCCCAGTATGGCCCCGGCAATTAAAAGTTTGGTAATGACCTCCATCAGTGGAATCAAATAGTGGCGAATCAGTTCACCTATTTCCGCCAGCACATTTTTGCCCAATTCTGAGCTATTGTGGCTGAGAAAGAAAACATAAGGAGAGGACAGGTACTGGCGGAGAAGAGTAGTAGATAAACGGTGGTTAACTCCCCACACAAATCGATACTGAAACCAGGCTGCATATGTTGACACCAGGTTTCCCACCACTATTAACCCCAGTAAAACAAAGCCAAAAAACACGATGAACGAGTTAAAATTGGAAAACCCCCCTGTTCTGTATAGGAATTCCAACCAGCGGGTGTCCCCCAATATTTCTGGCTGGACCACCAGATTCATAAACGGGAAAATTGCTGCGACTCCAAGGGACTGAAATAGGGCTGCCAGAATTGTTATGAGAAGGAGTTTAACAAACTGCTTTTTTTCTCGTATTTCCAGCAGTCCGGTTATTTTTTTTACTACCGATAATTTCTGCTTCAGCAAAATAGCCCCTCCCTCATCCCCACTTTCCATAAAATGTGTCCTGACTTCTTCTACCCGTATTAGCAAGTTGGCGAATAACCCTGCTGCTTCAAATGGTTTTTATTCAATAAGCAAATTTCTAAAACTGTTCCCAGACTCATGCATCTTTAAGTTTAAATCCCCTATCAGGAATTAACCACTGAAAAAGTGGCAAGCTTTTCAACTATTATTTTTATTAAAGACCCTACTTCATGCATTCTTTGGAAATTTTCCTTCAAAAAGCCCTTGCATTTCCAGCACATCTTTTTTTACAGTTTTTAGTCTTTCCTCTGCTTCTTTTTTACTACTTTCTTTTACACCAAAATATAACTTCAAAAGGGGTTCAGTGCCCGAAGGCCTTATGCAAAACCAGGCATCCCCCTCTAACCTGAAATAAAGAGCGTTGGAAACTGGTAAATGTAAAGGGAATTTTTGTTTACTTGGGATATTAAAACCTTTTCCGGCAAGATAATCATGAACCTCTGTTATTTTTAACCGGGATAGCAAATCTGGCTGGCGGGAAATGTTTCTAAAACCGTCCATAATCCTTTCCCTTTTATTGTCTGCATTTTGCCCCGTAAGGTTAATTTTTATTACATCCTCTTTATGATAACCAAATTCTTTGGCCAGACCCTCTAATCTTTGTATCAAAGTACTCCCTTGTTTTTTTAAAAAATCTGCCATCCTGGCAATAAATAAAGACGCTGTTATTGCATCCTTTTCTCGAACCAGAGTCCCTACAAGATAGCCACAGCTTTCTTCATACCCCAATAAGAATTGGTTATTTCCTGTTTCCTCAAACTCATTAATTTTTTGGCCAATATATTTAAAGCCGGTCAGGGTGTTAATGGTTTTAACCCCGTAACTGCGAGCAATTGCTGCCCCCAGTTCGCCCGTAACAATTGTTTTTACTATTGCTCCATTTCCTGGCAATTGATTCTTTTTGTTGAGCTGATTTAGATAAAAATCCACCATTAAAGCTCCAACCTCATTCCCGGTTAATAAAGCATAATCTTCCGGTCCCCTCCTGGCCATACAACCCACCCGGTCTCCATCAAGATCAGTGGCGAGAATAATATCTGCGTCAACTTCTTGGGCTTTATTTATGGCAATTTTATAGGCATCTCGTTCCTCTGGGTTAAGGCTGGCAACACTGGCTATTTCAGGAACTGGATTCTCCTGTTCGGAAACAGGAAAAACATTTTGGAAACCATCTTCTTTTAAGCTTCTACGAACCAGGTGGTTAGCAGTTCCATGCAGTGGAGAAAAAACAATTTTTAATTCCTTTTTCTGGATATCCAGATTATTATTTAAAGCCAATAAATCTTCAAGGTATTCTTCCCATACCTTTTCCCCTAGCCTCTCAATTTTTCCTTCCCAGGGATTTTTATCCTCCAGCATATTAATATCCTTAAAAAAATCAATTGCAGCAATTTCACCCGCAATTTCCTGAGCCTCTCCTGGTAAAATTTGAACTCCATCTTGAGAATAAATCTTATACCCGTTATAGTTAACAGGATTGTGACTACCGGTAATCATTACCCCTGCCAGGCAGTTAAATTTGCGGATCGAATAGGAGATCAGGGGTGTTGGACAGGGGCCCTCAAAAAGAAAGGTCTTAATATCGTTTCCCGCTAAAACCCTTGCTGCATCCTCAGCAAAACCCTGCGAGCTTTTTCTGGTATCATAACCAATGACAACTCCATTGCATTCTTTTTTTCCTTTGCCATTTAGATAATTTGCTAACCCCTGAGTTGTTCTCCTGACCACCAGTTTATTGACTCGATTGGGACCGACACCTAAAACCCCTCGTAAGCCTCCGGTGCCAAAGCCAAGATTTTTGCAAAATCTTTCTTCTAAGTCATTGGGATCCTCTATTTCTCCAATCTCTCTCAACATTTCTTTTCCCCAATAAGGATGGTTCAGCCATCTCTTAAAAATATCGATCCACTCTTCTTTCTCATTTTCTGTAAGGAAATCCATCATTTTTTCCCCACCAATACTAATATCTGAAAGATCAGAAACGGGTGGCCCTTCTTCTCTTAAATTATCTGCTTTCATTTGAAAAACCACCTTCTTGTCATTTTAGGGCATTTCTTTTCAAGTCAACTTTCGCTCCCCTTAATCCCCAATAAATTTAAATAAACATAAGGGATTTGGGCGATAAAACTTTAATAAGTTTCCCGAAAAACTTTTTCAGTTAACCTGAGGCCGGTTTCCCAGTCTTCATTCAATATCTCGGGAGTAATCTAAATAGCTACTTCCAAGGTAATTTCCTTTAACTCCACTCATAAGGAAAGAATAAATTCCCCAGAGCTCCTGGATCTGACTCTACTCTCCTTCTATCATCAACATTATATACCACATAAAAACCATAGTTGAATGGCCGACCAGATAATCATAGAAGCATACCCTGAAATTCTATTCAGAATTTCAAGTCCGACTTGAATATCTTGAAAAAACCTCAATGTCCCAACGCTTACTGTAAATACATGCCACTTCTTCATCAAGGAGGTCAATATCTGTATTTATGAGGGCAAGATATTGCTTTGAAAAGTTACCATACCTAACATAAACAACTTTTGCGGTAACATTCCAACCTTTTTTTGACTGCCTTATGTCTACAATTGCCGAGGCTAAAACCTTTGCTTTTTCTCGCTTTTTTTGAACTGATTGTAAAGCTCTGTGAGATTAAACTTCTTCTCCAGATAAAGATAAAAGGGGTTAGGCATTGCTTTAACCATGCGAATTGTATCTATCCCGATGGACTTCACCGGCAAAATTGTGGCGGAAAAAAGCTATATAGAAAAACAGACATCTGGTGCATTAAGCCTGAGAGTCTTTGATCCACGAAATGCTTAATCTGGAAACCCCATGGAGTCAAAATGAGGGAAGGAAATATCTCGCTGGGTGTTATGGCAGGTCAAGAAGCACTTTCCCAGAGGCTATATTGGTCCCAGGCATACTTTCCAATGTTCAAACGGGTCAGCCCGAGAGGCTCTTGCCACCCTTCCATTACTACTGGAAGTTTTTTCAGCAAGCTGAAGCAGCCAGGTATGTCAAGCGGCCTTCAGGGATAGGGATTCCTAAATTGAGATTAGTATATACAGGATATTTGGAAGAAGGTGTAAATTAAACTCAACATGCACTACACCTTTTTTAGAATTACTATCACTAACAGGATGCCCCGGGACTACAGATGCAAAGTATTGTAACTTTTTTTTAAATGGTTAAACAGGAAAAGCCAAAGAAGGAGATCTTACTACGCTGGATTCTACAGTTATATCGAAAAAACCCACTGCTGCAACAGAATGTATACAGGAGCATCTACGAGGTAATAGCGTTGACCGTAAAAGGCAATTTTGGGGCGGGGTGAGAATTATTTATCCATACACTGATCTATTAGGGGTGCGGGTAAAATCTGGTTAAAGGATTGCATGGTCAGGTTATTGAGGAACTACCAAAAAAAAGGGGTAGAAGCCAGTCCTAAAAAAGATTTTTGGGCAGGGAGACTGCTATTCATCATCTTCTCGAGTACCAATAATTTACAAGGATTTATTATCTGTTTTGGATGATCAACCTCCCCTTCTGCACCCCAAAAATTCCCAATAAACAATAAACCAACTTTGAAACCATTTTCCTCTTTATAGTCCAAATACTGTTTATAAGTCAATTAAGAAGAGGATAGGAATAAATTGGAAATAGGGGTTTTGGTATTCGTGAAGCAGACCTTACACTTCTAATCAATACTTTTTGTAAGTATCCACTCAAAAATTACTCCCCGATTTTGCCATTATTTTTTCTTTTTGCTTCGCTTTTTCGCAATGCAATTTTTTAAATATGGTGGCCCCTTAAATTCTCCAAAATAATAACCTTTTTTCCGAGTAAACTCCTATGCCCCTTTTCTTTTTTTCCCTTTTTTCCCTTTTTTCTTTGTCTTTTTTTTGCTTTTCTTCTTACTCTCTTTAGTATCTGTCATTTTCAGATTCATACTTATACCTATACCCAGCAGAACCCAGAAAACAGGAGCAACAGCCACCACGCTATCATTAAACAAGCCTGTAGTGCAATAGGCGGCAACAGCAGCGGCAATAGCCACCCCGGTTTGGGCTTCCCACCTCTGCAAATCATTATTCCAAAATAACTTCAAGCTATGCAACAGGTACCCTCCCCAAAGAGCCAGTAAGGCCAGGAGGGAGGGTATCCCGGTATTGATAGCGGTCTGTAGATAAATGTTATGGGGTTTATCAACGATTCGATGGGTAGACCCCAGAAACTTTAATTTGCCCACAATATCTTCCTGGGGAAAGTGCATGGCATAGGTATCTGCTCCATAACCTAGCAACAATGTATCCGTTAAAAGGGGCAGGGATCTTGACCAGATATAACCCCGGGAGGAACCCAGACGTTCGCGACCAGCAAAACCCCAACTGGGGACATCCTTTAATTCAAAAAGCTGCTCATTAAAGCCAACAATGAAAAACTCCCCGTCTACCAACTTAAATATTGCTCTCCGGTTATTGTAGTTCCAGACCAGAAAACTTTCTTGTGGATAAAGGGTAAAACTGTGATCACTATATTCTTCTTCCTTCAGATTAAAATCTGTTTGGCCTACCGACAAACTTCTGGAGTAGGACAGTCGGTCTCCATAAACATCGTACAAAGAAAGGTTATTATTTTCCCAAATGGCATTAATTTCTAACTTTTCAGTAATAATTTTCAAATGGTTTTCCTGAGACTTAATATCAACAAGTCGCGAAGCACCCATTTCCTTTTCGCCCTCATCATTCAGGGTTCCGGGCATAATGAGCTCTCTTGCAAAATCAGGGAGCGAAAAAGCCTGCATCCCCAAAAAAACGAAGCAGAAGACCAGCATTAAAACCGCCAGAGGTCGCCAGCGATCCTTAATCTGGTGGCGAAGTAAAAAGCCCAATAAAATGAGGCCAAAAATCAGACCAACCATACCCGCCCGGGACTTCGACCCCAACAAATAAGCAAACATGAGAACATTGAGAGCCCCCAGGATAAAAATGTTCTTTCTATCCTTAGACTGAATAAAAAAACCCAGAAGCAATATCACCAGCATGGCTCCGTAACTACCCACATAGTTAGGATTAAACATGGTGCTATAGATTCTACCACCGGGAACTCTAAAATCAATTTTTTGGGCTATATGCCTAAATTCCGAAGGAACAATTAATTCTCTCCCCAGATCACTTTGAAAAAAATCCAACCCTGCATACTGAAAAATCCCGTGAACTCCCAGAAATAATGCCGAGATTAAAAGAGCTCCGATGACAAAATTCACGGCTTCTTTTTCCCGATTAACGTTAATGGTCACTACAGTCAGAAAAAGATAGGCCAGGATCACCAAAAGCCCTTCATAGCGATCGGGGAAGCCCCATAGGGCTACCCGGGGATATTCGGAGAGGACAGAGGAAAATAAAGCAAAAATCCCGAAAATCGCCAGGGGCAGATAATAGTAGGTTTTAATAATTCCATTTCTCAAAGTATAGGGAACAAAAAAAACTAACAGGGCCAGGGAAACCAGGAGCAGGTAAAACATTTTATAATAAGAAAAGAAGTCATTATTAACTTCATCCACCCAGTACATTTTTAATGTTTCACTGAGTTCTACCTGCCGCAAAAAAACGATCAAAGGAACCACTGCCACCACAAACGCAAGCAGGAATAAAAGGGTCTTCTGCAAAGGTTTAAATTTGCCCTTTAACAAAGGCATCAGTCTCACCTTCCCCGTTTTTCCAAATGCAAGTCAAGTTCGGAAAACAAAAAACCCAGGAAAAACAAAATGTTTATTCCCCCGTCTGGAAAAAATCTTTTTCAGGAAAAGCTTTATCTGTCATTTCCTCTTCCCACAGCCCATAAAGCTTATCGTAAAATTCAATTTTTAGCTGGCCCCACCCTGCAATATTCTGCAACAGAGCTAATTCTAGGTCCCTTACTTCCCTTAAAATATATTCTTTGGTGTTGCTGGCCGATTTTCCAATAAAAATCTTATCATGATCTGTTTGGATAAGCTCTTCATCATCTTTAACCAGCTCTTCATAAAGCTTGTCTCCTGGCCGGAGCCCGGTAAACTCAAGATCAATATCCTCTTCTGGCTTCAAGCCAGTTAGGGAGATTAAATCCCTGGCCAGTTCAAGAATCTTGACCGGCTCCCCCATATCCAGGATGAAAATATCTCCTTCCTCTGCTATAGCTCCCGCCTGAATAACCAGTTGAACTGCTTCGGGCATAGTCATAAAATAACGAGTAACATCTTTATGGGTAATTGTAACCGGCCCACCATCCTGTATTTGCTCTTTAAAAAGGGGGATAACGCTACCATCACTTTCCAGTACATTACCAAATCGTACTGCGATAAATTTATTCTTACTACTATTATCCCGGGCTTTTATGATAAGTTCGCAAATCCTTTTGCTGGCCCCCATAATACTGATCGGGTTGACTGCCTTATCGCTGGAAACAAGTATAAAACGTTCGACATTGGCTTTATGGGCAGCCTCTACTACATTAAATGTCCCCAGGACATTATTTCTGAATGCTTCTTCTCCATGGCATTCCATTAATGGTACATGCTTATATGCCGCTGCATGGTATATTACCTGGGGCTTGTACATATTAATAATTTGCTCTATTCTAACCTTATCCCGGATATTGGCAATCACTGGAACAATTTTTGCCCCTGGAACCTTTTTCTTTATCCACCTATGGGTCTTATATAGATTATTTTCACTGGCATCCAGTACTATAATGTTTTGGGGACTAACTTCGGCAATCTGGCGGGTCAGCTCCGATCCAATGGAGCCTCCCCCACCTGTTACCATAACTGTCTTCTCCTTCAAATACTCGGATATCTTTGCAAGATCCACGGAAACAATTTCCCTGCGTAATAAATCTTCTACCTGAACTTCCCGCAAACTATCCACCGTTACTTCCCCACTTATAATCTTGTATACTCCGGGGAGTACTTTGACCTTAACCCCTTCCTCCTGGCAGATAGTATGGATTTTCCTAATCAAAGAACCGGGGGCTGACGCAATAGCCACTATTACTTCCTCTACATTATAATAATCAATAAAATTCGGGAGGTCATTATTGTTCCCTATTACTTTGTAGCCATGAATCGTCATGCCCAATTTTGCTGGATCATCATCAATTATTCCCACTACATTATAATCCAATTCAGGATGCTTTTTTAACTCCCTTAAAATCATTTCCCCTGCATCCCCTGCACCAATAAGAAAGGTCCTTTTCCCCCAACCATTTTTAATGGCCCTACCGCCCCCCTCCCGGAAAAAGCGCCAGAAAAAGCGAACTCCACCGATAAAGAGAATGGTTAATCCACCATGAATAAAAAGGATACTCCTGGGTAATGCAAAATTGGTATTTAAATAAACATAGGTCCCCATGGCTGTAGAGCTAACCACCGTACTCAACAAAATTGTTTTCAACTCATTCATGGAAGCATACTGCAATATTCGATTGTATAGTTTAAATATGTAAAAAACCGAAATCCTGGTAATTAAAACAAGGGCCAGATATTCCAAAACAAAAACTGGTTGCCAGTAGGTTTGTGGAATTACAAAATCAAAACGAAGACCGAAACTTAAAAAAGATACCACAATAAGAACAATTGCATCCAGAAGGATAAGAAAACCTTTCTTTTTAGATGGGGACCACATAGGTTATTCCCCCTTTTTTCCCCTATTTAACTTCAATAAACAAGTTGAAGAATATATCATTCCATCCACCAGTTGTTCTGATTGATTTCTGTACTGGAAAAAAATCACCTTTATTATTAACCCCCTTGGCCCAAAGGAAGTTGCGGCAGTATTAATTCTTTACTTCCAGAAGCAAAGCATTAGTTGAAAAAGGGTCCTTGTTGCGTTTAAATAAATTTTTTCATTCGCTATCCCTGGTTAACTAATACTTTGAAACGCTCTATTAATCTGATACTATTTGCCCAAGGGTCGCAAGTTAATTCTTTCTTGCGGGGAAGAATGCCATTAAAAGCTTTTCCCCCGGTAAAATCATATGCTTTCTATTAACCTTCTCTTGTTATTTTCTTCGGGGGAAATCGATTAAATCCCTGGGTTTAACCCCTGGAGTACAACTCATAAAAAGAGACATTCCAGAATTGGTTTCTTCTTATCTTATTACGCAAGTTTTGAACCGTAGATAGAACATGCTGTTTCTGGAGTAATGACTCTATGTGCAGGATAGTAACCAGCAATAATTTTTCTTCTTTTCCCACAAAAAAACATTTCCTTTGCATTAAATCGGTCCAGGACCTTATTCCCTGCCCTCTTCATTATTTCTTTTAATGACCAGATTTAAAAATTCTAATAAACCCTCTCGCAATTCCTCTCTTTGCAGGGCAAAATCCACAGTAGCTTTTAAAAAGCCAAGTTTGTCTCCAACATCATACCGAGTTCCCGTAAAAACATAAGCATACATTCCTTCTTTTATTGCCAGTTTCTTTAGGGCGTCGGTTAACTGAATCTCCCCATCCCGGCCAGGCCTAGTACTCCTTAACATCTCGAATATTGCTGGGGTAACAATGTACCTCCCCATAATGGCCATTTTAGAAGGCGCTTTTTTTTTCTCTGGCTTTTCTATCAGCCCCTCAACTTTATAAACCCGGTCTTCAATATAGCTCCCTTCTACTATTCCATATTTCGATACATCTTCTAGATCTACCTCCTGCACTCCTAAAATAGGTGAATAATATTTGGAATAAGCTTCCAGGAGCTGTTTCAGGCAAGGTTTTTCTGCCTGTACAATGTCATCCCCTAAAAGAACAGCAAATGTTTCGTTGCCAATAAAACTCCGGGCACAGTAAACAGCATGACCCAATCCCATTGGCTCTTTTTGTCTAATGAAATGGATGTTGGCCAAATAGGAAATATCCTGGACCTGCCGCTGTAATTCCTCTTTCCCTTTTCGTTCCAGTTCAAGTTCCAGTTCAATTGATTTATCGAAATGTTCTTCTATGGATGATTTGTTTCTTCCCGTAATAACTAATATATCTCTAATCCCCGCTTCCACCGCCTCTTCAATAATGTACTGTACTGCAGGCTTATCCACAATTGGAAACATTTCCTTAGGTTGTGATTTAGTAGCAGGTAAGAACCTTGTCCCCAATCCTGCTGCGGGGATAACCGCTTTCCGCACTTCCATTCCCATTCCCTCCCCAGTTATCTCCTTAAACTATTTTGCAGGAACTATACTTAATGAGAAAACGGACCATTAATTTAATCAGATTTTAAAAGTCAATAATCCCGAAAACCATTTTCTGTGCTCCTCTCCTTTTTTTGTTTAGGTGAAGATTGGACATAAGAATTACTTCCATTAACTATAGTCTGTTAGTTGCCCCTGAAGGTCTACATTTATTTCGACCTTTACCCTATACCATATAACAACTTGATTTTTAACCTGATTGTTGTTTATCGGTTTCTCCCCAAGCACCATTTCCTCCATCCTTAAAACCGCAGGTTATTTCCTACCAATGAGTCAAGGGAAAAGATCCAGAAAAAGAGGTACATATAATTATTTTCATCCGGGGACTATCTACCCTTGGATCTGAGCAGGTTAGATATTATTATCAGGTATTCCCACTCCGATATAATTGAGTCCTGCATTTAGGACTTCTTTACGGGTATAGATATTCCTTAAATCAAAGAAATAGGGTTCCTGCAAAAGTCGGCTTATTCTGTTTAAATCCATTTTGCGGAACTGATTCCATTCCGTAATAATTATCAGGGCATGAGCCCCTTCGGCAGCCTCATATTCACTATTGCAATAGGTAATATTATCCGCAAAACTTTGTAAACGCCAGAAAGCTTCTTTAAATCCTTCCGGGTCAAAAACCCGGACCCGGGCCCCCTGGCGAATTATTTCCGGTATAATGGTTAATGATGGTGCTTCCCGCATATCATCAGTTTCAGGTTTAAAAGTAAGACCCAAAATGGCCAGAGTTTTACCCTGAAATGGTCCCATTTTGCTAACAATTTTATCAACCATCAGGAATTTTTGGGCTTCATTGGTTTCAATTACCGCTTTAACAGTCTTGAGCTGCACTCCGTTGGCTTCCGCTATTTTCACAATAGCCCGAGTATCTTTAGGAAAACAACTCCCCCCATAACCCGGTCCAGGATGTAAAAATTTGGGGGAAATCCGGCCATCCATTCCCATGGCCCGGGCCACATCTTTGATATTTGCATTCACCTTTTCACATAAATTTGCCATTTCATTAATAAAGGAAATTTTGGTCGCTAAAAAAGCATTGCATGCATATTTGATTAATTCAGCGGTTTCCATATTGCAAAACATAAAGGGTGTATTATTTAAGTATAGGGGCCTATAAACCTCTTGCAATTTTTCCTGAGCCTCTTTGCTTTCCGTTCCAATCACAATTCGATCCGGATGGGTGAAATCAAATACCGCTTTACCCTCCCGCAAGAACTCGGGATTACTTACCACGTCAAAACTAGTTTTCGCCCCCCGTCTTTTCAACTCCTGTTCTATGGTTTTTTTCACTACCTGCCCTGTTCCTACGGGAACTGTTGATTTATTAACCACAATTTTGTGTTCACTTATATTGCGCCCTATTTCCCGGGCTACTTCAAGCACATATTTTAAATCAACGCTACCATCTTCTTGAGGAGGGGTGCCCACCGCAATGAAGATTATTTCGCTATTATCCAGGGCTTTCTTTAAGTCAGTGGTAAAATCAATCCGGCCTTGTTGGGTCACCCGATCAAATATCTCTTGAAGACCCGGCTCATAAATTGGGATCTCTCCTGCCTTTAATTTCTTTATTTTTCCCTGATCAATATCAGCATTAATAACAAAATTGCCAAAATCGGCCAGGCAAACTCCACCTACCAAGCCTACATAGCCGGTGCCGATAACGCTGATTCGGTTACCGCCCATTAATTCACCCCTCCCTCTGGTTTTCATAGCTTCATGTCTTTTATCAGGTTCCAATTGTCAAAATCCACCCAAACATATTGGGGATGAAGCATTTTCATAAGTTTTTGCAGGAGGACCTCATTTATCTTTTCTAAGCTTCTTATCTGCTCTTCTTGCATTTTTGGAAACAACTTTCGAACAGTGCTCTCATCTGGAATGCGCTCTTTCTCCTTGATAATTTTTTCCAGGATTATTTTTCAGTTGTTACATGTGGGAAAAACTGGAGTGCTATAGGCTAGCTTGACATCAAGAAAGTATTATTTCTATCTATCCCCCGAGGAGCCTTTGAGAAATTACACTTAGATGTTATCTTTTAATGGGGGTGTTAGAAAATGCCAAAAAAGAAGTTTTCTGAAGAATTTAAAGAGCAAGTTTTGAAAGAATGTAGAGAGGTTGGGAATATTGCTTTAGTAGCTCGTCGTTATGAAATAGCTTTTACCACCATTCATAGCGGGATACGGCGCAAAAAGAAGAACGGAAAGTTCTCTGGAACAAAAACCGAGAAAGAGCTGAGAACCCAATCAAAGAAAGTCAGCTCTGAAAATGAAGAACTGAAAAAGATGATGGGTGAGAAAGAGTCGAAACTTGCGGTTTTAGAAGACCTGCTTGATAAAGAAAACCCTCAGTAGCCGACAGAGTAGCCATTGTAGAAAAATGGGTGGCCAAAGGATATCTAACAAGTTTGATCTTAAACGTTGTCGGCTTAGCATCTGCCACCTACTATTACCATAAGGGGGCAAAGAAAGCGGAAAAGAGAAGTCCACCAGGGAGGTCCAGACCAGATTATTCTTATGATATCAATGGAGAGAAAGTTCCCGATGTCCAGATCGAAGAATATCTTTGTGAGTTGGTCAGCGGTGATGGTTACCCTTACGGCTACAAAAAACTCCAGGCAGCTCTTAAGGAAGAATATGATTTGATAATTAACCACAAGAAAGTTCTCTGGATGTGCCAGGAGTTAGAAATATTAAGGTCCCAAAGAACAATCAAGCCCAAACGCCCCAAAAAGGTGGCGAAAAAAGTAGAAGTTGATGACCCAGGGCAGCTCTGGCAATTGGACGTTAATGTAAAGTTCCACATAACCTTAAATCCCGGAAGAATTATAACTATGAATCGCCAAACAACTGGAAATAAGAGGTTTAATTGCTAAAAGTTTATTGTAATTCCCCCTTAACATAGTTATAATTATAACTATGAAGGG
>PWGU01000174.1 GCA_003554605.1 Halorubrum sp. | reverse complement strand
TGACCGACGACGATAGACGATGACCGACGATGACCGACGATGACCGACGACGATAGACGATGACCGACGATGACCGACGATGACCGACGGCGGTCGATCAGCTACCGGCAGGGCCGTTTATGAACGGACCATCGCAGTCGACGCGCTCCGGTGAGCGCCTGAAAGGCGCGAAACCGAGCGCGAGGGAGGCACGGCGGGCGGCGAGTGGTTCCCGCTCGTTCGCCGCCCGCCTGCCGAGGCTGGGGAGGTATGAGGCTGCGGTGCGGGTGTGGCGACTGTGCGAATAACATGTATGTACTGATTCGGACCGAGCGCGGATACGGGATGGGTACGAATGTGCCGGCGATCACCGGCCCTCACTCATCAAGAAACGAAACGCCCCGGGTTCCCGCCACTCCTTATAAATAGCCTCCCGCCCACCGATTATCGTTTGCCTCCGTTGAAATGCTCTTCTTTAGACATTTTTTGTCAGAAACGATCGGTCGATGAGAAATGCGAAGTGGGCGGTTGTCTCCTCGGGTTGTATATAAGCGATGATGAGGGGACGTGTGACTATGTACAAACAGTGACGCTGATCCGGGTCATTCCGTGGAGCGAGGGGAGCGGACCGAGTATTGATCACCACCGCCGCTGTCTTCTCCCTACTTGACTTCGCACCCGCCCCGCAGCCTCACTCCTCCCCAGCCTCGCCACGGCTGGCGGAGCCGCCAGCCGTGGGCTCCCTCGCGCTCGGTTCGCGCTCTTCTCAGAGCGCTCACCGGAGCGCGCCAACCGCCAGTGAGTATGTATTGCTTCATCACCCGCTGAGTGGCATTTACGGCCGAGCGATCGAGTTCGGGACCGCTCGTTGCGTCCCCTACACTGACCACGACGGATCAAATTGTGTCACCCCTTACGGATTTCAGCGCCTATCGATTATAGATAAACTGGGTAACCGACCGCTCGATTCGCACCCCTCAGTAACCGAATGTTTTAGACGATAACGTCTTCGGAGAATATGATTTCAACGGAGCCAAAGAACCAGTACTCGAACGCTTACAGTTCGTCCTCGAAGTCGTCGAGCGCGAAGACCGTCCCGGCTCCGCGGCGGTCGAGCGTCTCGTTGGCGAGCAGCCAGTAGACGACCGACAGGGCACGGCGACCTTTGTTGTTCGTCGGGATGACGAGGTCGACGTTCGAAAGCTGGTTGTTCGAGTCACACATCGCAATGACGGGAATGCCGACGGTGATCGCCTCCTTGACGGCCTGGGCGTCACCGATCGGGTCGGTCACCACGACGACGTCGGGCTCGATGTATCCGGCGTAGTCCGGGTTCGTCAGCGTCCCGGGGATGAATCGGCCGGTGCGGGCACGAGCGCCGATCGCGTCGGCGAACTTTTCGGCCGGGAACCGACCGTACTGTCGCGACGAGGTGACGAGGATCTGCTCCGGATTGTAGTTCGCGAGGAAGTCAGCGGCGGTCCGGATCCGCCCGTCCGTCTGGCTGACGTCGAGCACGTAGAGCCCGTCGTCGCGGACGCGGTGGATGAACCGCTCCATGTCCTTCGTCTTCTGCTGGGTCCCGATGTGGACACCGGCAGAGAGGTAGTCCTCGACGGGGATGAGCAGGTCCGCGTCCTCATCCGGCATCACGTCGTCGTCGAACGGCGATGCGTCCTCCTCGGGATCCTCGACATCCTCTACGGCGTCGGGATCCACGTCGTCGACCGCTGCATCTTCACCGACTGCTTCGGCGTCAGCACCCGCGTCCGGTTCTGCCTCGACGTCCGCATCCTCCGCGGTCGCGTCGGCGGTCGATTCCTCGCTCGTGGCGGCCTCCTCCTCGGCGTCGGCGTCGACCGTTTCGGTCTCGGCTTCGGCGTCGAGTTCGACCGCGTCGTTGTCTTTCGTCATGCGTGTTTGGGATCCGTCATACCGCGTCGTCCGCGATGCGGATCAGTTCGTTCAGCTTGGCCGTTCGCTCGCCGCCGACCGATCCCGTCTTGATGTAGGCGGCATCGGTCGCGACGGCGAGGTGTGCGATGGTCGTGTCCTCGGTCTCACCGGAACGGTGGGAGATGGCACACTCCATGTCGTTTCGGTGCGCGAGTTCGACGGCGTCGAAGGCGTCCGAGAGCGTCCCGATCTGGTTCGGCTTGATCAGGATGCTGTTCGCCGCGCCCATGTCGATCCCCTTCCCGAGACGCTCGACGTTCGTCACGAAGAGGTCGTCCCCGCAGACGAGCGTCCGGTCGCCGACACGCTCCGTGAGCGCCGTGAACGCCTCGAAATCGTTCTCATCGAGGGGGTCCTCGACGTACGCGAGGTCATACTCGTCGACGAGCTCGGCGATGTATTCGACCTGCTCGTCGGCCGATTTCGTCTCCTCGCCGTAAACGTAGACCTCCTCGTCGGGGTCGTACAGCTCCGAGGCGGCGACGTCAAGCCCGAAGCGGACCTCGAAGCCTACCTCGTCTGCGACCCGCTCGACCGCGTCGTCGACGACCTCGAAGGCCTCCGCGTCCGAGATCGGTGGAGCCCACGCGCCCTCGTCACCCTTCGCGGCGGGAACGCCACGTTCGTCGAGGATGTCCGCGACGGCCCCGTGGACTGCCGCGTTCGCAAAGACGGCCTCCGCGACGCTCGGCGCGCCGACGGGGGCCGCGAGGAACTCCTGAATGTAGGTCGCTTCCTTCGCGTGTTCGCCGCCACCGACGACGTTCCCGAGCGGCGTGGGGAAGTTCTCGCCGCGGAACGCGCCACCGAGGTGCTGGTACAGCGGGGCACCGAGCACGTCGGCTGCCGCCTTCGCGGCAGCCATCGAGATGGCGACGGCGCTGTTCGCGCCGATGGCCGAGAAGTCCTCGGTCCCGTCGGCGGCGCGCAGCGCCCCATCGATCGAGCGCTGATCACCGGCGAACAGCCCCTCAAGCCGGGGGATGGCGTGTTCTCTCGCCGAGGCGATCGCCTCGGTTGGCGGGAGTTCGATCGCCTCGAACTCCCCGGTCGATGCGCCGCTCGGTGCGGCCGCGCGGCCGAAGCCGCCCGACTCCGTGAGCACGTCTGCCTCGACGGTGGGGTTCCCACGCGAGTCGAGGATCCGACGCAACGAAACGGATGTGATTCGGGTCATTGGTTTGTGTTCCTCCCAAGGGTCATTAGTTCGTCTCCCTCCTGACGGTGAACGGAAGCGCCCCCGCGTCGTACTCCTCGGCGGCGACGAGTATCGGCTCGGTCCGATCCGTCTCGATGAGCACGGGCGCACCGTAGGACACCTGCAGCGCTCGTGCACCGAGGATTCGGGCCTTCTCGTACCGATTGTGTCTCTGTTTGGTCATGGTTACTGATAGGGCGAGACGACGTCGACGAGGTTCCGGTGTGAGACCATCATGCGTCGACAGCAGTGGCGGTTGACGCCGAGGTCATCGAGGACCTCTCCGGGGTCCTCATCGCCCTCGCGGGCGCGTGCCTCGAACTCCTCCCAGTGTTCGGCGACGACGTTGCCGCACGTGAAACACCGGACGGGGATCATCATAGCGTGACCACCTCAGCGGTAGGACTTCTGGTAGCGAGCACGTGCGCCGGGTCCGCCCCATTTCTTGGATTCGGACTGGCGGACGTCGTTTACCAGAAGCGTCCGGTCGAAGTTCATGTAGGCGTCACGCAACTCGGCGTCGCCGAGGTGCTGGACGAGTCCACGTGCGATCGCGGTACGAGCCGCGTCGGCCTGCCCGCTGAACCCACCGCCCGAGACGTCGACGTCGATGTCGACGCCGTCGCGGAGGTCGTCGCCGGCGATGCGGAACGGTTCCAACATCTTGAGCCGCGCCTGCTCCGGTTCGACCAGCTCGACTGGCTGGGAGTTGATGCGTACCCGGCCCTGCCCCTCGCGCACCGTTGCGCGGGCGACGGCCGTCTTCTTCTTGCCTGAGGTGTTCGTTACCATGTGACGTTCGCTCCCAGTGACTCGGAGATCTCCCCGAGCGTCGTGAACTTGATGTTCGAGAGTCGATCCAGCGAGGTCCCCTCCAAGACGACGGGCTCTACGTCCTCGTCGCGCTCGTAGGGGTTGCCGACGTAGACGCGGACGTTCGAGAACGCCTCGCGGCCGTCGTCGGTCTTGTACGGCACCATTCCCCGGATGGCCCGCTTGAAGATGCGGTCCGGCCGCTTCGGGAAGTAGGGGCCGCTGTCGGAGCCGAGGTTCGCACGCGTGTGGTAGGTGTCCATCGTGGCCTCGGTGTTCCCGGTGATCACGGCGCGTTCAGCGTTGATGACGGCGACCGTCTCGCCGGCGAGCGCGCGCTGGGCGACCTCCGAGGAGACGCGTCCGAGGATGCAGTCGCGGGCGTCGACGACGACGTCGGCGTCGATCGTTGCGAGGCTCATCGGATCACCCGTACGTTGCTCCCTTCGGGGTTCTGTTCAACGAACTGTTCAAGCGTCACCGCCTCGCCGGCCTGGTCGATCTTCGTGCGGGCCGTTCCCGAGAAGTCGACGGCGGCGACGGTAACGTTCTTTTCGAGCACACCGCTGCCCAGCACCTTGCCGGGGACGACGACCGTCTCGTCTTCCTGCGCGTATCGTTCGATACGACCCAGGTTGACCTCAGCGTGCGTGCGCCGTGGCTTTTCGAGTCGATCCGCGACGTCCTGCCATACGTTGGCACCGGACTCCCGCGAGGTCGACTTCAGCTCGGCGATGAGGTTCTGTAGTTTTGGATTCGTCTTGCTACTCATAGCTGTCCCTCCTGTGTGGAGAGTTTCGTGAAAACGGAGTGCAGGGAGCAGGATTTGAACCTGCGGACCTCTACAGGACAGCGCCCTGAACGCTGCGCCGTTGGCCTGACTTGGCTATCCCTGCGTGCACTCCTTCGTACCCCGGCTCCATTCAAACCACTTTCGGTCCCGTCCTCGCCCGCGCGAGCGAACACGCTCGGAGCGACCCCGCCGGTCGGTACCGAAGCGACACCGACGACCGAGGCCGCGTCAGCACCGGCGGTCG
Organism: Halorubrum sp.; assembly: GCA_003554605.1. Lineage (GTDB taxonomy): Archaea > Halobacteriota > Halobacteria > Halobacteriales > Haloferacaceae > Halorubrum. The sequence continues at coordinate 10,370 of PWGU01000174.1, read as the reverse complement.
GTGTCGACGCGACGGCATCGGTCGATGCCGTGTCGGGGGCGGTCGGGACGTGGGTGGTGAGTGAAGCCATGGTGGATACGGTTATACCGCGACCTTCGTTCGTAGTTCGTCCGCGCGCTCCTCGATGGAGTCGATCGCACGGAGCAGCAGTTCCTCGACGCTGAAGGAGCCGTCCGTCTCGATATGGAAGACGAACGCCCCCGGGACGTCCTCGACGCTGACCTCCTTGCCGGGATACCGTTTCGAGAGGTCGTTGTCGAACTCGTCGGTCACGACGATCTCGCCGTCGGGGGTCTCGATGACGCCGCGAAGGATACGCGGCTCCTCGTCATCGAACTCGCCGAGGTCGCCCTCAACCGTGACTCGCTGGAGGTGCCGGTATCCCACGGAGACGCCGCCCTGGTGTTTTGCGTGCTCCTTGCCGGTGTTCAAGACCGCATCGGCCTCGAACTCCAGCCGCTGTCCCTCCTTGAGCTCGACGATCGGGACGTTCTCGTCCGCCGGCTCAACGAGCGGCTCGGCGGTCTCGATGTCGCCGGAGTAGGCCGTACCGGGACCTTCCACGTCGAGTGCGAGGGTGACCTCGTCACCGATCTCGAACTCGTCGACCGGGGTCGTCAGCGGGACGAGCCCGAGACGGAGGCCGATCATCTCGTCGAACATCACCGAGGAGTTCTCGACGAACCGAACGGTGTCGATCGAGAACGTCGGCACGTCCGCGATCATCGCCCGGCGGATGCCGTTGGCGAACGCGGGGGTGAGCCCTCGAATGAGCACCCGAGCGCTCCGCTCGTCGCGTTCGACGTACTCCACGTCGAAATCGGCGTCAGTCATGTTAGACCCGTTTGTTCTTCGGCGCCTTCGTCCCGTCGTGTGGGATGGGCGTTACGTCCTCGATCCGGCCGATCTCGATCCCCGCACGCGAGAGCGCGCGGATGGTCGCCTGCGCACCGGGGCCGGTGGACTTGTTGAGGTTGCCGCCGGGGCCACGCACGCGGACGTGCAGGCCCTCCAGGCCGGCTTCCTTCACGCGCTCGGCGACGACGTCCGCCATCTGCATGGCGGCGTACGGCGACGCCTCGTCGCGGTTCTGTTTCACCACGGTCCCGCCGGAGGACTTGGCGATCGTCTCCGCCCCCGTCTCGTCGGTGACGGTGATGAGCGTGTTGTTGAACGATGCATACACGTGGGCGATCCCCCACTTTCCGTCCGATGATCCACTCATGATTGGTTACTCCTGTGACTCCGCGCGCTCCGGATGGAGGTCATCCGCGAGCGGGCTCGTCTCATCGAAGGCGACCGCGCCCTCGTCGGACACGTCGACTTTCACCGACGGCCGCGTGACGCGGGCGTCGTTGACCGTGATGTGTCCGTGAACGATGAACTGGCGTGCCTGCTGCGGCGAGGAGGCGAACCCCTGCCGGTAGGCGATCGTCTGCAGACGACGCTCCAACAGGTCCGTCACGTCGAGCGACAGGACCGTGGAGATGTCGTCGTTGTCGCCGAGAACGCCGATGCGTCGCAGTCGGGCGACGAAATCCGCGCCGTTCTCCTGGGCGAGCTCCACGTCACCCTGGGCTTCGCCGAGGAGGCGTCGGGCCTCACGGCGCATGTTACGGAGTTCGGACTCCGCACGCCAGAGCTCCTCTTTGTTCTTGAGGCCGTATCGCGAGAGGAGGTCGGACTCCTGTGCGATGCGCTCGCCCTGGTACGGGTGATTCGGGGTTTCATACCCCTTGGTGTTTTTACCGGTGCTCATTCGTCATCACCATCGTCGGCCATGTCCTCGCGGATCTCCTCGACGTTGACGCCGATGGTCCCCTCGGTCCGGCCGGTGGATTTCGTCCGCTGTCCGCGGACCTTCTGCCCGCGTTTGTGGCGGACGCCTTTGTACGACTCGATGAGTTTCATCCGGTTGATGTCGTGACGCCGCTTCTCGTTGACGTCGGTGCCAACGAGGTGGGTCGTCTCCCCGGTGAAAAAGTCGTTCTGTCGGTTCGTCATCCACGACGGGACGTGGTCAGCGAGGTTCTCGACGATATCGACGACCTCGTCGATGTCCTCCTCGTCGAGCAGGCCGAACGTGGCGTGTCGGTCCACGTCGGCTTCCTCGGCGACCAGCCGCGCCGTGCGCGTGCCGATGCCGTTGAGTTCTGCCAGGCTTCGCTCGACCGTCTTCGTCCCGTCGAGGTCCGTTCCCCCGATCCGAACGAAGTACTGGAGGTTCTGCTCCTCCTCCGGCGAGTCGTCCTGAGATTCTTCAGTGCTCATGTGTTGGTTGTGGTGAGCCCTACCGGCGCGAATCCGGCGGGGTCTCGGTCCGTTCGAGCGTTGCGGCGGGGATTCGAACCCCGGAGGCAGTGACGCCACAGAGTTAGCAACCCTGCGCCTTGGGCCAGACTTGGCTACCGCAACCCGCGTTGTATCATCGCCCTTTCGGACTCGGGACGCGTTGCCCCTGCAGTTCGTGCGTTCGAATACACCCGTGTTCGCTACTTAAATATCACGAAACGGCCGGCCGGCTGTGTGGCGGTCGCACGGTCGTCGAACGGGACGAAATACGAGGGTCGATCGAGCCAGTCGAATGGTGTGTAACCGCACAGAGCCGGAAATGATGGGACAACCACCCCGGGTGAGCTTGGCGCGCCGTCTTCCGTTTTCACAACATTGATTGCAAGAACGGATAAGCTTCAAAAGGTGAAACCGATTCCTTTGGACGCGCTTTCGATTTTAACGCGTGAGATGAAGGGACTCTGGAGTGACGGTCGGGGACCGATTCTGGTCGCGATCGCTGGTGGCTGGTTCCTTTCGATCGGTGTCCGAATGATCTATCCGATCCTGCTCCCACAGCTTCGAACCGCCTATGGACTCGATCTCACGACGGCCGGGCTGCTGTTGACCGTTCTGTTCGTCGCCTATGGCCTCGGGCAGTTTCCGGGCGGCCTGCTGGCGGACCGATTCGGTGAAAAGGCGATCTTGATCCTGAGTTCAATCACCTCCGTGGCTACCCTGGCGTTGATCGTGACGGCCGGATCGACCGTCGTGCTCTTCCTCGTCACGGCGCTTTTCGGGTTCGGCGTTGCCCTGTACGCCGTCGCTCGATACACCCTTCTCGCCGACCTCTATTCGGATCGTGTCGGGGCTGCAAACGGTGTCGTCTCCGGGGCGGCAGACCTTGGTCAATCGATCCTCCCGCCGATCGCTGGGTTTCTCGCCGCCGGTCTCGCTTGGCAGTTCGGCTTTGTCTTCGCTATCCCACTGTTCGCCATCGCCGCAGCCGCGCTCTGGCTCGCCGTCCCCTCCCACCAACCAGAACCTACTCGTCGTGCCGAACGACCCTCGCTTGAGTCCGCACGAGTGGTCCTCTCCGGGCTCCAGATCCCCTCAGTCGTCTACGGCACCGGGTTGCTGTTGCTCGGTGTGACGGTCTGGCAGGCGTTTACGGGGTTCTATCCGACCTATCTGATCGACGAGAAGGGGCTCTCTGCAAGCCTCGCTGGTGTGCTCTTCGGGCTCTTTTTCGCACTCGGCGTCATAATCCAACCGCTCTCCGGGGCTGCATACGATCGCATCGGCGTCGCACGGTCGCTGGTGTTCGTGATGGGTGTTGGAGCCGTCGGCCTCGTGCTCCTCACGCGACTCGAGGGCTTCTGGCCACTCGCCGCCGTGACGGTGCTTTTGAGCACGTTGCTCGGCTTTGCGACGGTGACCCAGACGCATCTGATCCTCGCGCTCCCCGAAGACATTCAGGGAACCGGTTTCGGCATCCTCCGGACCATCTCATTCACCGTCGGCGCGGTGAGCCCGGTTCTCGTCGGAGCGGCGGCCGACCGCGGGTTTTTCGACGAGGCGTTCCTGGCGCTTGCGGCGCTGGCCGGGTTGACGATCCTTCTCGGCTTCGTGACGCCAGCCGCGAACGATTGACGTCTTTGGGGAGCGAAGTCGGATCAACGATCCCACAGGCGGCACGCGGAGACGGGACGGGGGGATGCGGAGACGGGCCGAGGGAGTTGAAAGGCTGTCAGTCCCGGGGATTTCACCGCGATCACCGTCACTCATCGACGGCCTCCAACGGGGAAGCCAGTAGGATTATTATCCATGATTATCCAGTCCGGAGTATATGTTCCCACAAACGGCGCACGTCGCGCACGACGGAACTGGAGGTGGCCGATGAGTTGGCTGAACACGTTGGAGCGGATCGGATCGATCACGAGCAAGTTCTTCATCGTCTGGGTGCTGTTGTTCTCCGGCGTCGCGCTCTACACGCCGGGCACATTCACGCCGCTCGGCGACTACATCTCGATCCTCCTGGGAATCATCATGCTCGGGATGGGCCTGACGCTCACGCCCGCCGATTTCAAACGGATCATCGAACGGCCGCGTGACGTTCTGATCGGGTCGGCGGCCCAATGGGTGATCATGCCGGCGGCGGCGTACCTCCTCGTTGTCGTTCTCGGCCTTCCGTGGGAGATTGGCGTCGGGTTGATCCTCGTAGGGGCCGCGCCGGGCGGGACCGCCTCGAACGTGATGACGTATCTCGGTCGGGGTGACGTCGCCCTCTCGGTGACGATCACCTCGGTCACGACGCTCGCCGCGCCGCTGGTGATGCCGGCGTGGGTCGTCCTGCTCGCGGGCGAGCAGATCACCGTCACGTTCGCCGAGATGGCCGAGGAGATCGTCCTCATCGTCCTGATCCCCGTCATCGCCGGGCTCACGCTTCGGTACCTCCTCGATCAGTACGCGCCGACGGCGGCGAAAGCCGGGCTCTCCATCTTCCCGGCGATCAGCGTCGCCGCCATCGTCGCCATCGTCGCAGCCGTGGTCGGGCTCAACGTCGAGAACATCCTCACCGCGAGCGCAGTGGTCTTCCTCGCCGTGATCCTCCACAACGGGGTCGGGCTCGGGTCCGGGTATGGAATCGGCCGCCTGACGGGAATGGCGGAGGACCGATCCCGGGCTTGCGCGTTCGAGGTCGGCATGCAGAACAGCGGCCTGGCGGTCGCGCTGGCGGTCGCGTTCTTCGACCCCATCGCCGCGTTGATTCCCGCGCTGTTCAGCGTCTGGCACAACGTCAGCGGGCCGGCGCTCGCGAACTACTTCACGCGGATCGACGGCGAGCCCGTCACGGAGTACGAACCGGGCATTACGAGCGACTGATCCCGAACGGGCATCCTTCGGACCACCCTTTCACCGCCGCGCCCACTCCAGCATCCGGTTATAAAACGGATCGGCGGCGAGCGCCTCGGCGTCGCCGACGAGCGTCAACTCCTTTTTGGCCCGCGTCAACGCGACGTTCACCCGCCGGTGATCCTCGAAGATCGGCCCATCGAGCGTCCCGCTCGCGACGAACGAGACGATGATCACCTCCTTTGCGGAGCCCTGAAACCGGTCGACGGTATCGACAGTCACGTCCGTCCGCCGGGAGATCTCCGCGACCTGCGCACGGAACGGGGCGATCACGCCGATGTCGTCGGGGTCAACGCCCGCGCTTATATACTCCTCAACGATCGCCGCGACCCGCTCGGCCTCGCGAACGTTTCGGTTCCCGTCGCGGCGACCGTCCGGATCGACGAAGTTCACGCCCTGGCCCAACCCGTCCGGAAGGTCGTTCGTCGACACTCCGAGGTCCAAGAGGGTCTGTCCGGCGACCGCCGGCGTCGCCGGACGCAACGCGCCGTCGTAGAACTCCGCGGAGGCGAACGCCTGTATCCGCTGGCTCATCCGGTACTGCCGGTCGAGCATCACGCCGGCGTCCGGATAGGTCTCGATAAGCCGCTCGAAAAGCGAGCGCTGGAGGTCGTTTTCGGCGCGGACGACGGGCGGAAGCTGCTCGTGGTCGCCGACGAGGACGAACCGGTCCGCGAGCGTGATCGCCGCGTGGGTGCTCGGCTCGGTGAGCTGTGAGGCCTCGTCAACGAGCGCGACGTCGAACTCGCACTCACGAAGCACCCGCGACCCGCAGGTGGCGGTCGTGGCCGCGATCACGGACGCGTTCCGGAGCTCCGCGGCCCGCTCGTCCGGGTCTCCCCGAGTTTGCAGCCGAACGTCCTGCATGTCCGCCCGCACCCCGGTTTCGGTCCCGACACGCACGATGTCCTCGAAGCCCTGATCCCGGAGCGCCTCCAGCGCGTTGTCGACCGCGCGGTTCGTGAACGCCGCGAGCAACACCCGATCGCCGCGCTCACAGAGCGCGCGTATCGTTCGCGCGATGGTGTAGGTCTTGCCGGTTCCCGGGGGCCCGTGGATGAGCGCGCAGTCCTCCGCGCGGACCGCGAGGTCGACGGCGGCGTTCTGGGAGGCGTTGTTGTCGATGTAGGTCGGGCCGAGGTCGCCATCGGTCACCGATCCGGTCACCGCTTCAAATTCCGGCTCTCGGCGGCCGAAAAGCACGTCCTTCCGATCTGGGTCGCCTTTTAACACCGCGTCGTGGAGCGCGGTGAGCATCCGGTCGACGGAGATCTCCGACGGATAGACATCAAGCCGCCGGAGGGTGACGGGTTCGTCCGCCTCGACGACGACCTCGCCATCCGGGCCGAGCCGACGGATCCGGACGAGTTCGGCGTGCCCGCCGACCGGGTCGCCGTCGCTCGCGAGCGCCACGTCGCCCTCGCGGAGCTTCGAGACAGCATCGCCGGGCTTTCGCGCCCGAAGCTCCCACCGCGCCTCCGATATCTCGGTTCTGCCGAGCGGTTCGAGATCGATGAGGGCCCGGTCGTCGGCCGCCCGCTCCGCGGGGCTTTGCTCCCAGAGCTTTCGATACTCCGCGTGCGTCTCGCGGCGCTCCTGCTCGATGGCGAGATAAAAGCGATCGAAGTAGGCCAGTTCCTCGTCGGGAACCGGCCGCCCGACCTGTCCCGCCTTCGACTCCTGGTCGAGCCGTCCGGAGACGACCATACAGGTGTCCTGCTCGAAACAGTACTGACATTTCGCGTCCGCCTCGTATCCCGTGGGGACCGTCGGACGGGGGCGATCGGTGACATCGTCGGTACGCTCTGCGTCGTTCAACGCGCGCCATTCCATCGCGGCGAGTGCGTTGCGTTCGCGGACGACGAACTCCAGAAAGCCCCGACCGACGGAGAACTCCTTCGCGGGCGCGAGGTCGCCGGAGGCCTCGTTGCGGTCGAGCGCGGTGTTCTTGGTATATAAGAGGGTCCCGATGTCCGGCTCCTCGCCCCGCTCGTCGAGCATTAACGCGTAGCAGGCCGCCTGCACCTTGTCGTGGAACCGAGGCTCACGCTTGGTGTTCTTCCCCGTCTTGAGTTCGACGGGCGTCCCGCGCCGGAGCGCGTCGGCCCGACCCTTCAGCCCGAACGTCGGCGAGATGAGGGTGAACTCCGAGCGCCACGTGTCCTCATCCGTGAGCGTCCCTTGTGCGAGCCAGCCCTCGATCGCCGCCGCGTTGCGTCGGACCTCGTCTATGACCTCGGTCGCATCGTAGCCGAGCAACCCCAGATCGAGGCCGGCCTCCGCGACGCGCTCGGAAACGGACTCCTCTAGGTCGACCCCACGGAGCAGGTCGCCGAACACCTCGTGGACGATCGTTCCCTTGACCACGGGGTAATTCAGCGGGATCCCCGAGAGCTTATTTAAATAGTACATTCGGGGACACTGCACCCACGAGCGGATCCCCGTGACGTCGACGAGGAAGTCGGGTTCGAGCACGACCCACGACTCCCGGCCCGTCGCGTAGGTCGTCTCCCCACGGAACTCGTCGGTCTCCACGTCGGTGACGAGGAGGTCCATCCCAACGGCGGCGTCCTCGCCCGTTTGTGCCCACTTCCCCCAGAGCGTCACCCGGACGGGGTCGCCCGCCCCACGTTCGGGACGGACGCGAAGCTCACGTAGCTCGCGTTCGCCGTATGACGTCGATACCGTCCGTGTCTCGCCGACCGAGACGATCGGTCCCCGGAGGTTCACGACCCTACTCGCTCGCCCCCGCGAAAAACGCTGTCGGTGGCCGGGACCCCCGACCGTACGGTCGCCATCACTGACCCACTAACGTCGGTCAGTACCCGCGCGCCCACAGAGGCTCACGAGGTCGTGGAGGTCGTCGATCTCGTAGGTCGGCTGGCACGTCAGTTCCGTCGAACGTCGGTGGGGACGGCGGATAAACGCGGAGTCGATACCGGCGTTGTCGGCCGCGAGCACGTCGGATTCGTTGTCGCCGACGAACAGCGCGGTATCCGCATCGAGGTCCTCCAGCGCCCGCTCGACGTAGTAGGGGGAGGGTTTCTTTCGCGACAGGCTGGCCACGGTGGGCTCGCGCCCATAGGCCGTGTGAAACCGGTCCGCGAGTCCGAAGTACTCCAACACGAACTCGACGGTCGCCTGCTGGTTCGAGGAGACGACGCCGAGGTTCGCATCGAGATGGGCCAAGACACCGACGTCCTCGTAGGGCGTCTTACGGCCGCGGCGGACGTCGGTCATCTGTGCGAGCGTCGCGCTGTCGTCGCGGATACGCCAAAACTCCGCGGGGTCGACCGCGTATCGCTCACAGACGTCGCTCAAGGTAGCCGGCGCCACCCCAATGGCGACCGAATCCACGTCGTCTGGATCCGGATCGGTGACGCCGACGCGTTCGAAGGCCTCCCAGGCGGCCTCCCGGAGCGTGTCGAACGGCGTCCGCCCGACCAACACTCCGTCGTTATCGAAGACGACGGCGTCGTACACGCCAACCGATGGGCCGCCGATACGCAAAAAGGTAGTGACGATCCGATACGCCCGTAACGTTTGGCGCTCCGATACGCCCCTGGTGGCGATAGCGGCGCTCCGATACGTCCTTAGTGATAGGGGAGCGAGTACCACTATGGGTGCACGACTCTGTGTCGTCGGTGCCGGGGTGGCCGGGGCGGGTATCGCCTACGCGCTTCGCGGGACCGACGTCGACGTGACCGTGCTCGAAAAGAGCCGCGGCGTGGGCGGCCGGGCGGCGACCCGTCGACGGGACGGGCGTCGCTACGACCACGGCGCGAACTACCTCAAATCGACCGATCCACGGAACGCCGAACTGCTCGATTCGATCGGCCGCGAGGGCCTCGTCGACGTGACCGAACCGGTGTGGCTCTTCGATGCGGATGGGAGGGTCCGACCGGGCGACGACCGAGACGAACGAAAATGGACCTTCGAGACGGGGATCACCCGGCTCAGCAAACGACTGTTCGCCCACACCGACGCGACGATCCGGAAGACGACCCGCGTCGAGCGGGCGAGACGCACGGCGGACGGGTGGACGCTCAGGGACACCGACGGGCACGATCACGGCCCCTTCGATGCGGTCTGTTTCACCCCGCCGGCCCCGCAGACGGCCGATCTCCTGGCGGAGACGACGGTGGAGCCCGTCGCAGGGACGGATGCAAGTGTCAAGCGGGAAGAGGAGACGGCGGCGAACGCTTCAACCCCCGAGGAGGAGACAGCGGCGCTCACGACGCTCACCGAGGCCGTTTCCTCGATACCGTATCGGACGATCCGGACCATCGTCCTCGGCTACGACGAGCGGATCGAGCGGCCCTACTACGCGCTGTTGAACGAGGACCGCGAGCATCCCGTGGGATGGCTCGCCCGCGAGGAGTGTAAGGACGGACACGTCCCCGACGACGAGAGCCTCCTCGTCGTCCAGATGAGCCCCGCGTGGTCCACCGAACACTACGACGAGCCGCTCACGGAGGTCGCCTCCGTCGCCGCGAACCACGCCGCCGACCTCCTCGATTCGGACCGCGTCCGCGACCCGGATTGGGTCGACGATCAGGGCTGGCGATACGCGCTCCCCGACGACGGGATCGATCCGTCCACGGCTCGAACGTTGGAGCCCGCCGGGCTCTATCTCGCGGGCGACTGGGTTGCCGGCGCCGACCGACTGCATGCCGCGTTATGGAACGGGGTCGAGACCGGCGAGCGGATCGGGGAACGGCTCGGCGAGCCGACCGGGTGAGTCATGGGGGAGACGTACTTCGTCCCGTTCGACGCCTCGCCGCTTTCACGGGCGGCGCTCGGACGCGCGGTCGACCTCGTGGACGCCGACGACGAACTGCTCACGTTCACCGTCGTCCCGCACGGCAACGCGACGTGGGCTCGGGAGCGTGGCCTCCTCGATCCCGGCGATCCCTTCGACGTCGACGCCGTCGTGGACGCCACCCGCGCTGCGGTCTCGTCGATCGCGCCGGAGGCGACTTTCGACCACGCGCTCGTCGGGAAACGGAGCGTCAGCGGACGCATCGCCGGAGTGATCCGACGTCAGGCCGCCGAGGCCGACGCGGACGTCGTCTTCCTCGGCAGCGAGAACGCGGGCCACATCGTGACCTCCGTCGCGGACGTCGCCCCGTCGGTCGCCGCGACCGGCTCCTACGACGTGTACATCGCCCGTCGACCGGACG
>PWGU01000182.1 GCA_003554605.1 Halorubrum sp. | reverse complement strand
TCATCGACGTGGTTCATGGCGATCGCCAGCCGTCCGGAGGCGACGCTGAGCGGGTTTCGGAGGTCATGCGAGACGACGCCCGTGAACGACTCAAGCCGCTCGACCTCGCGTTTGAGCGCGGCATCCCGCTGACGGAGCCGCTCGACTTGTTCGGCCCGATCGAGCGCGACGGCGACGTTCGCGCCGAGCACCCGGGCGAGTTGAACGTCCCGCTCGTCGAAGAACGACGGCTCTCTCGAACCCAAAAGCAGCACCCCGTGCCCGTCGAGCGGGACGACCACGAGGCTTCGGAGGGCCCCGTAGCCGACCGCCGTCTCCATCGCGTCGAGGTCGTCCACCACCGCGGGCTCATCCCGCTCGAAGGCGTCCCAAACGAGGCCGTCTCCGGGGCCAAAAGGCGGTCGATCGCCGATGGCCGCCCTCGCCTCCCGGCTTATCGAGGTCGGCTGCAGCGTTTCCGTCGACGGGTCGTAGAGGCGCACGCCGCTGGTCGGGAACCCGATGATATCGACGGCGGCACTGGTTGCCCCCTCCGCCACCCCGTTCGGGTCCTCCGCTAAGAACATCCGTCGAGTGGCCTCATGGAGGGCGTGCAGGGTCCGTTCGATGCGTTTCTGCTCGCCGATGTCGGCATAGACCGCGTAGACGAACGCCCCCTCGCGGCGAACCGTGGGGATCGCATGGACCAAAAACTCGCGGGGGCCATCGACGGTGATGCGCTCGAGTTCGGCCCGAACCGGCTGCCCATCCGCGGCGACCTCCGTGGAGGAGACCCCCTCTGTTCCCGACGGGACGATCCGGTCGAACGTCTCGCGGAAGGAGTCGGTGCCCGCGGCGGCCCCGAACGTCTCCTCGAAGGCGACGTTGGTGGCATTAAGATGGCGCTCGCCATCGGCGTCGACGACGACCCTGGCGATGGGGAGCGGGACGTTCTCGAACAGGGCGGCGAGCCGATCCCGGCCGGCCCGAAGGTCGGCCTCGGTCCGGATCCGCTCGATGGCGTCGCGGGCGTGTGAGCAGACGAGTTCGGCGAACTCGACGTCGCGGTGGTTGAACTCCCCATATCCGGACGATACCGCCTGAAAGCCCCCGTATGAGCCGATCGGGACGCTGATCGCGGATCGGATGTCGTCGGGGACCGGGTCTGCGGCGTCGGCCCCCTCGTTCCCCTCCTCATCGGCGAAGTCGTCGATCACGAAGGTCCGCTCCTCGGCGACCGTCCGGCCGAGCGCGCCCTCGCCGACCTCGAAGGTCCGAACCTCCTCGGAGGTGACCGACGCGGACCGCACGGCGGGGATGATCACGTCGCCCTCGCGACGCGCGGCCACACAGCGATCGAACTCGAGGATCTGCTCGCTGGCCTCGACGACCCGCTCAAGCACCTCCTCGACCGTCTCCGCGCTCGAAAGTTGCGTGACGAACTCGTGGATCGCGGTGACCTTCCGGTTCGTTTCGGTGAGTTCGAGCTCCGCGTATCGGCGTTGGAGCGCGTTGGCGACGCGGTTGGCGAGCACCTCGTACTGATCGACCCCGCCGCCTTTCTGGAGGTAGTCGGTGACGCCGGCCGTGATAGCCTCGCTCGCGATCTCCTCGCTTCCCTTGCCCGTGAACAGCACGAACGGGACCTCGCCGGCGGTGGTTCGTACCTCACGAAGCAGTTCCAGCCCGTTTCGCCCCGGCATATCGTAGTCGCTCACGATGCAGTCGACGTCGTGTGTCCCGAGGTGGTCGAGTGCGGCGTCGGCGCTCCCCGCCGTGGTCGTCTCCACGCCGGTGAGAAGCCGTTCGAGATACGTCGCGGCGAGATCCGCCGCGCCGGGCTCGTCGTCGACGACGAGGACGTGGGCGGTTCGAAACCCGCAGCCTCGTTGCGTCCGCTCCCCCGCCCGGGCGTCGGACGGTTCCGGCGAGCCGTCGGGATCGCCTCGCTCGTCGGAGTGAGGGCGGCGGGTCGGGTCCATACTAACAGAACTTTCCCAACTGAATTGAACGTTTCGCGCCGTTATCAGATCCGAGACGAAATAGCCACTGGGGCTGAGGAGCAGTGGGGACGCAGGAATCGTCGGGAGGGGGAGCAGTCGGGAGGAGGACCCGTGGGGAGGGAAAACCGCTGGCACTGATGGACCACTGGGACGAGGTGGCTATCGTGTTGAGGGGGATACGCGGGGTCGGCCGATCGGTCGCGCTATCCGAACTTTCCGGTGATGTAATCTTCGACCCGCTGGTTCTCCGGGTTCTCGAAGATCCGATCCGTATCCCCGAACTCGACGAGTTTCCCGCCGGTGAGGAAGACGGCCGTTTTATCCGAGATGCGGGCCGCCTGCTGCATGTTGTGGGTGACGATGACGACCGTGTACTGCTCTGCGAGCTCGTCTATCAGGTCCTCGACTTTCGCCGTCGCGACCGGGTCGAGCGCGCTGGCCGGCTCGTCCATGAGGATCACCTCGGGGTCGGGCGCGATGGCCCGGGCGATACAGAGCCGCTGTTGCTGGCCACCCGAGAGGGCGAGCCCCGAGGAATCGAGCTGATCGCTCACCTCGTTCCACAGCGCCGCCCCGCGCAACGCCTCCTCGACGCGGGCGTCCATGTCGCCGTCGAAGCCCTGAATCTTCAGGCCGTACGCGACGTTGTCGTAGATGGATTTCGGGAACGGGTTCGGCTTCTGAAACACCATCCCGACCCGCCGCCGGAGCGCCACCGGGTCCACGTCCCCGTCGTAGACGTTTTTCCCCCGAAACCGGAGTTCCCCGCCGACGCGGGCGGCGTCGACCATGTCGTTCATCCGGTTGAGACACCGGAGGAACGTCGACTTGCCACAGCCGGACGGACCGATGATCGCCGTAACCTCGCGTTCGGGGAGGCGGACGTTCACCGGCTGAAGCGCCTGCACGTCGCCGTAATGAACCGTCAGGTCCTTCGATTCGATGACGGTGTCCGCCTCCGGGATCTCCTGTATCGAGGGGGTCGCCTCCGTGACCCGTCCACCGTCGGTTCGGATCGGCTCGGTTGCGGTCGGTTCGTGGGCGCGGCGTGGTTCGTGGGCGCGGCGTGGTTCGTGGGCGGGGCGTGGTTCGTTGGCGGCGTGCGGTTCGTGGGCGCGGCGTGGTTCGTTGGCGGCGTGCGGTTCGTTGGCGGTGTGTGGTTCGTCGGCTGTCGGTTGTTTCTCGGGCATGGTTATCGGGTCTCGTACTTGTTGCGGATCAGGATGGCGGTCACGTTCATCAATAACAGGACGGTGAGCAGCACGACGATGCCGGCGGCGGCGACGTGCTGGAACTCCGCTTCGGGCAGCCGCGCCCAATCGAAGATCTGCATCGGCATCGCCGCGAAGGAGCCGAACAGGTCGGGCACGGGGACGCCGCCGACCTCGCGGACCGGCGCAACGAACATCGACGTGGCCGCACCGACCATGATGAGCGGCGCGGTCTCGCCGATCGCCCGCGAGAGCGAGAGGATCGTGCCCGTCATGATCCCCGGCAGCGCCGCGGGCAGGACCACGTCGCGGACGACCTCCCAGTCGGTCGCGCCGACGCCGTAGGCAGCCTCACGCTGTGAGTCCGGCACCGCGCGGAGCGCCTCCTGTGCGGAGACGATGACGATGGGCAGGATGAGAAGCGTCAGGGTCAACGCGCCGGCCAGCAGGCTCTCCCCGAAGCCAACGGCACGGACGAACACCGCGAGGCCGAGCAGCCCGTAGACGATCGACGGGACGCCCGCGAGGTTGGCGATGTTCGCCTCGATGAAGCTCTTCAGCCGCGATTCGGCCGCGTATTCCTCCAGGTAGATCGCCGCGCCGACGCCGATGAACATCGTGAAGACGGCCGTCAGCGCGATGAGCAGGATCGAGCCGACCAGCGCGGGATAGATCCCCGCGCCGCGGCCGCCCGGGTAGTAGTTCTCGATGAACCGCGAGGGGGGATAAGTGAGGAAATCGAGCGTCACCCAGCCCCACGCCTCATAGAGCACGTCACCGATCAACGCGACCAGCGCGACGATGCCAACGAGCGTCGAGGCGAAGCAGATCCCGACGAACACCCGGCCGAGCCGCTGTTTGCGCTCGATGTTGCCGCCGACGGACGCGAACGGATCCCCGCCATCGGCGCGAACGCCCTCGTCCTCACCGCCCCCGTCGCTGCCGCGCCCGTCGCGTTCGGACCCAGTCATCGGTACGCCTCCCGATAGCGGCTTTTCACCCAGAGACTCAACAGGTTCATCACGAGCGTCATCACGAACAGCACCAATCCGACCGCGAAGAGGCTCTGATAGCCGATCGATCCCACGGAGACGTCGCTGATCCCGACCTGTACCATGTAGGCGGTCATCGTCTGGATCGGCTCAAGCGGGTTGAACGTGATATTCGGCTGCATTCCGACCGCGAGCGTCACCGCCATCGTCTCGCCGATCGCCCGCGAGATGGCGAGGATGTAGGAGGCGAGCACGCCCGAGAGCGACGCGGGGACGACGACGTCCGTGGAGACCTCGAATTTGGTCGCACCGAGGCCGTAAGCCGCGTTACGGAGGTCATCGGGAACCGCCGACATGGCGTCCTCCGAGAGCGACGAGACCATCGGGATGATCATGATCCCGACGACGATCGCGCCGGCGGCCGCGTTGAACGTCCCGGTCTCCGGGAAGAACCGCTGGATTATGGGCGTGATAAACGAGAGCGCGAAGAACCCGTAGACGATGGTCGGGATCCCCGCGAGCACCTCCAGGGTCGGCTTTATCACGTTCCGGACGCGCCGGTCGGCGTACTCCGAGAGGTAGATCGCCGTCGCCGTCCCGATGGGCAGCGCGATGAGCGCCGACCCGACGACGATGATCATCGTCCCCCACAGCAGCGGAATGACGCCGTACGAACGCGGCCGGATGATCGGCGACCAGTCGGTTCCAAAGAGGAACTCCCGGACCGTGACCTGGACGCCGAGCCCGGATCGAGCGGCCGCCCACGCCTCGGCCGGGCCGCCCGAAAGCAGGCCGCCGAGGACCCCCGAAAGCAACCCGAAAAGCGTCTCCTCGCGGAAGAAGCCGAGCGCGCCGTCGACGAGGACGACGATGATCCCGAAGGTCGTCAACACGGTGATCAGCGCGCACGTGAAAAAGACCGCCCGGACCGCGAGGTTCCGCCCGGCCGGGATGTTCGAACCCGCCCGCGAGAGGTCGACCCCACCGCCCGCGCCGCTCATTGATCGCCCTCCTCGATCGAATCGAGCGCCTCCGCGAGCTTCTCACGGCCCGTCTCAACGGTCTCCTCGGGGATCCCATAGAAGCCGACCCGCCGGGCGGCCCACTGGGTCCACGTCAGCGTCTCCCCCTCCTCGACGACCGCGTCGTCCGCGTCGTCGTCGATCTCCTCGAAGTAGAACTCGGCGAACGCGCGCACCGCAGGCCGTTCGAGCGCCGGGACGCTCACGTAGAGGAGCATCGCCCGCGAGAGCGGGGTGTACTCGCCGCTCTCTATCGTCTCACGGGTCGGCAGTACGCCGTCGTTGTCGTCGTCGACGGCGACGAGTTTGAGGTCGTCCTCGTTCTCGTAGTAGTAGCCCGCCCCGCCGAACCCGAGCGCGTATCGGTCGCCGCGGACGCCGCGGACGATGACGTTCGTGTCGGCGCTCGCGGAGTAGTCCGAGCGGATGTCCCCGACCTCCCCGTTAATCGCCTGGGTGAAGTAATCGAACGTTCCGGAGGCGGGGTCGCGTCCGTACAGCGAGATGGATTCCTCGCCCCACGGCTCGTCGGCCCACTCCTCGCGGAGGTCGCCCCACGTCTCCACGTCCGAACCCGAGCGCCAGAGGCGGTGGATCTCCTCGACGGTCAGGGTATCACACCAGTCGTTCTCCGGGTGGACCCAGATGGCGACCCCGTCGAGGGCGGTTTCGAGTTCGAGGTACTCGACGTCGTTGTCGCCACAGATCACCTGCTCGTCCTCGACGATGGCACGGCTGGCGTTCTGGAGGTCCGTATCGCCGCTACAAAAGCGCTGGAAGCCCGCGCCGGTCCCCGAGCCACGCACCGGGATCTGCACGCGGTTGTTACGCCACTGAAACTCCTCGGCCACCGCCGCCCCGTGGGGCAACAGGGTGTTGCTCCCGTCGACGACGACCCGACCCTCCAGACCGCGCTCGCCCGCCTCACCGCGGACGAGACAGCCGGAGAGCGCGACCGTAGCCCCGCTCGCCGCCGCCAGATAGGCCCGTCGGGACAATCGCCCGGGAGGCCCTCCGGTGGTGTCACGCTCCATCACCTCATTGGAGGGGTACTGGGTACTAAATACGCTACTATAATTACTATATAGCACTACATAGTAAAATGGAGCGGTCATTGCCACATGGTGCTTGTGGTAATCAAACGCTCTGAGATGGTCGATACGGGGACATTCACGGACGATCACGGACGATATTGAGGTATATATGTGAACAGGTTTAATTCCTGTGCGGCTCCAGGGACCTCCATGGAAACGCGGAAGGGGCAGGTGACCGGCGGCTCGACGTACACGGTCTCGATCCCGAAGGGATGGGCGACCGAGAACGACGTCGGGGCGGGCACCGAAGTCGAGTTCTATCCCGATGGCGACTCGCTGTTTCTCACCCCGCGAAGCGACGAGGACCGAACGCGGGGGACCCTCGATATCACCGACCTTCGGGGTCAGGACCTGACCCGTGCGGTCACGACGATGTACGTAAGCGGCTTCGACGTCATCGAACTGAACGGCTCGGAGATCGCCGCCGAACAACGGTCGACGATCCGGGAGGTCGTCCAAAGCCTCGTCGGATTGGAGGTGTTAGAGGAGACGCGGGATCGGGTCGTGATCCGCGACCTGCTCGACTCCTCGGAGCTGTCCATCCACAACGCCGTCACGCGCATGCGGCTGATCTCGCTGTCGATGCTCGCCGATTCGATCACCGCCCTCTCGGAACTCGATCACGACCTCGCACGCGACGTGATCGGCCGGGACGACGACTTGGACCGCCTCTGGCTCGTCGTCTCCCGGATCTTCCGCGCCACGTTACGCACGCCCAAGGCGGCCGAGGAGCTCGGATTACCCCGCGAGGAGTGTTTCGACTACCATTCGAGCGCCCGACAGCTGGAGCGGGTCGGCGACCACGCAACCAAGATCGCCCACCTGACGTTGAAGTTCGAGGAGCCGCTGCCCGAGGCGGTGATCGCCGCGATCGAGGACCTTCACGAGGACGCCGTCGAGGTAATAGACAGCGCGATGGACGCCCTCTTCGAGGAGGACACCGAGGCGGCCAGCCGGCAGGCCAACGTCGCCCGCGCCAGGGTCCGGGCGATCGACGAGCGGGTGCGCGCCATCGACGAACTCCTGCGGGACCTCGATCCCGCCCGCGCCCAGCTGCTCGGGTTGGTCGTCGACTCCGTGCTCCGCTCGGCGGATTACGGCGGGAACATCGCCGAGACGGCGTTACAGAAGGCCGCCCCCACGCCGTAAGCTGTTTCGGGATCAACTACCGTGCGGTGCTGTCGCCTGGCCGCCCGGGACGTCGCGGAGGCGTGGGTGATCTCGCCGTGATCGTGGTGGCTGACCGCGACGTCGTCGGGGGCGCGCCGCGGCGTCGTGGGGGCTTTTTTGTGGTCCCCGCCCCTCGCTCCGAGCATGCCAGAGATATCCCTCGGGATCCCGAAGGGGGTCGTCGAGTCGCTCCCGGAGGAGGACGGAACCGCCGAACAGGACATGCGTCGGGCGATCGTCGGGATCCAGACCCGGATCAACGAGGAGATCGAGGGGAGCGAGCCCGGGGAGGCAGCGGGGGTCGTCGTCGACGCCATGGAGCGGATGGAGGAGCAGGCCGAGACGTATCACGAGTTCGTCCCGGAGCTTCGCGCGTGGGGTCAGTCGCCCATCTACGCGATCGCCTGGCGTAACCTCTACATCGAACTCATCGGCCAGCTGGCCGAACACGAGTGGCTCGCCGAGGAGATAGACCGCGAGCGGCTTTACCGCGTGGTCGACGACGGGATCCGTCTCTCGGATCTGTGAGTCCCGAAGGCGGCCGCTTTTAAGAGGTTCGACACCCTCCGGAGGGTATGGAACTGGAGCTACGGTTCTTCGCGACGTTTCGTGAGGCTGTCGGGACCAAGACGCTCCCGTATGCGGCCGCGGACGGGGCCACCGTCGGCGAGATCCTTCGCGAGCTGGAGGCGGAGTACGCCGACCTCGAGGGGCGACTGATCGTCGACGGGGAGCTCGCCCCGCACATCAACGTCTTAAAAAACGGCCGCGAGGTCCTCCACCTCGACGGCTTGGAGACGCCGCTCGCGGACGGGGACCGGCTCGCGGTGTTCCCGCCGGTCGCGGGGGGCGATGACTGACCCGCCTGAGGGCGGTGACAGGGCGGGGGACGACGACCCTGAGGGTGGAGAGTTACCGATCGAACCCGGGTGGATCCGCGAGGAACGCGCGTATCGCGGGATCTCCCGTCGCCTCGCCGCCCACTATCTCCGAAACCTCGGGGGAACCCTCGTCGACGCCGACGAGCCCGTATCGGCCACCCGCGTCGACGGCGAGGGCTGGCGCGTGCGCCTGCGGGCCGAGACGGTTCACGTGGCCGGCTCCATCACGCTCACCGAGGTAACGGTCACGTTCGTGGGCGAGCCGGCCGCCATCGAGGAGCTGATCCCCCGATTTAAACGCAAGGCCATGCGGGCCGGCGGGTGATCGCTCGACCATGCCGGACGACCGGGAACCGTCCATGAACGGCGAGCACCGCGCCGGATCCGGTGAGGGCGAGGACGCCGGGGATCACCCGATCGGCGGAACGGCGCTGTTAAAAGCCGGCGCGCTCGCGAGCGTCCCGCTCGCCCGCCTCCCCGTGCTGCTCGCTCGGGTACAGGCCGACCTCGGTCCACGACTGGAGTCGTATCGACGTCGATACGAGTGCATCGAAGCCGACGACGATCGGGAGGCGTTCCTCGTCGAATCGGACCACTGGAACGTCGTCGGGGATCGGCTGGGGCTCACCGAGCGCGAAGCCGATGCCGTGCGACGCGCCCACGAGGCGGCCGTCGAGCGGATCGGCTCGGCGACCGGCCGCCGCGAGGAGTACGATACCGCCTTCGAGATCCGGACCGCCGTCGTGATCGGCGTCGGTGACCCCAACGACTGATCGACCGACGCCCTTTTGAAACGTCGTTCGGTCATCCGCGTATGCGACTCGCACGCCTGCTCACCCCGGACGGACCGGTCGCTGGGCGCTACGCCGATGGAACCGTCGTCGCCGACGACGGGACCTACGAGGTCGGCCGCGACGGACGACTCCTGCCGCCGTGTGCGCCGAGCGCGCTCTACTGTGTGGGCCGGAACTACGCCGCCACGCTCGACCAGATGGACTACGAGCGGCCCGACGAGCCGGACTTCTTCATCAAGCCGCCGACGAGCCTCCTCGCGCACGAACGACCCATCCGCTATCCGGACTGGACCGACGAGTTGACCTACGCGGGCGAACTCGTGGCGGTGATCGACGAGCGCTGTCGTGACCTCGATCCCGACGACGTGCCGGCGGTCGTGCGCGGCTACACGATACTGAACGACGTCGACGCACTCGATCAGGCCGGACGGACCGCCAGAAAGGCGTTCGACGGCTCAGCCCCACTGGGGCCGTGGATCGAGACCGACGTTGACCCCACCGCCCTCGACATCCGAACGACCGTCTCCGGGGAGGTGCGCCAGGACGCCAACACCGAGTTGATGCTTTTCGACCCGCACGAGGTCGTCTCGTTCCTCTCGAACCGGTTCACCCTCCGCCCCGGTGACTGCGTCGCCTTCGGCAGCCCGGCGAATCCAGGGACGATCGAACCCGGCGACTGCGTCGAGATCACGTACGAGGGCGTGGGGACGCTCGCGAACGAGGTGGTTGGTCCCGCCGAGTGACGATCGACGGATCGCCGTCGCCCCTCACGTCCGGATCTCGATGAGGAGGTCCGCCTCGGGCGACTCGCCCATGCGATCGCGGATCGCGTCCCACGAGAGGTCGACCCGGGCCGTGATAGCGCCAGCCCCGAGCGCGCCGCAGGCGTTGCCCACGAGCAAGGGCAACTCGTAATCGCGTGGGTCGTGTGAGAACCCGTCCCCCGTGATGGAGGGGTCACGGAGGGTCGTTGCGAGAAATCCGGCGGCAAACGCGTCGCCCGCGCCGGTGGTGTCGACGGGATCGATCGGGAAGCCCGGGTGGGAGACGTCGCCGTGTGGCGTGCGGATCGACGCGCCGTCCCCGCCGAGTTTGATCGCGACGACGCGATCGTCAGGCTCCCATGGGTCGATGTCGGTCGTCTCCGCGACCGCCTCCGCCTCCCGCGCGTTGAGAAAGAGGAGATCGGCGGCGGCGAGCACCTCCTCGTATCCCCGTTCGCCGACGCGTCGACCCGGGTCGAAGCTGACGGTCGCGCCCGTTTCGTGGGCCGCGGTCGAAAGCGCCGTGGCCGTCTCGGGTTCCTGGCTCGTGAGGTGGAGATGGTCGGCCTGTGCGAGGGTGTCGCGGTCGAGATCGGCCGCCGAGAAGGCCTCGTTCGCGCCCTCGTTCGCGAGCATGCAGAGCTCGCCCTGCCCGTCGACGATCACGTACTTCACCGAGGTGGGCTGGTCGGCGTCGATGAGCACGTGGCCCGGATCGACGCCCGCGTTCGCGAGCCCGCGGAGCGCGAGCGCGCCGGACTCGTCGCCGCCGACGCTCCCGTAGACGATCGCGCGACCACCGAGGTCGACGAGCCCGACCGCGACGTTGGCCGCGCTGCCGCCGCCGGACTGTTCGAGCCGGTCGATCCGGACCTCGCCGTCCGGCCCGGGCAGCCGATCGACGTACATCGTCACGTCCCAGTTGAGGTGGCCCGCCGCGATCACCTTCGGCGAGCGCATCGTCGATTCGTCCGGCATAGCCGATCCATCCGCCGTGGCCGTTTCGTTTCGTTCGGCAGACCCGTCCACGGTCTCCGATTCAAGCGCCTCACGGACGTCCTCCAGATGTATTGGGCCCCCCGCACCGTCCCCGGCGTCGTTCCCGGCTTCATCCCCCCTCATGGCTCGGCCCACGGCTCCTCGGCACCCTCGCCGAACAGCTCACGCATGAGCGTCACGATGCTCTCGGGTGGAAACTGGCCGTGTTCGGTGACGATCGCGTCCATGTAGCGCGGGGGTGTGACGTCGAACGCCGGGTTCTCGACCGTGATCTCTCCGATCTCCGCCCTGACGTCCGGGTCTATCACCTCCTCTTCCGCGCGCATCTCGATCTCCACGGTGTGGCCCGTCAGCGTCTCCGGGTGGAGCTTGATCGTCTGTGCGGCGGTCATGATCGGCACGCCGCGCTCGCGGGCGTTGACCGCAAGCCCCGAGGTGCCGACCTTGTTGATGACGCCGCCGTCGGCGGCGATGGAGTCCGCGCCGACGATGACGTGATCCACCTCGTCGAGGTAGCGGCGCGCCGCGGAGTCGACGATAAGCGTGACCGGGACGCCGGCCTCCCGGAGCTGTTCGGCGGTGATGTGGCCCTGGTTTCGCGGGCGGGTCTCCTTGACGACCGCCGCGATCGACTTGCCCTGTGCGACCGCCTCCTCGATGCAGGCGAGCGCGTCCGTCGAGTGGCAGTGGGTCATCACGGTGTCGCCGTCGGCGAGGCGGTTCGCACCGACCCGCGCGAGGTCCTCCTGGGCGCGATCGAGCTGGTCGACGAACGCCGCGCTCGCCTCGTTGACGGTCCGACGAAGCTCCTCGACGGTCCGCCCGCGCATCCGCTGGAGGACGTACCGGAGTGCGTTCGGCAGCGAGACCGCCGTCGGGCGGGTCTCGTGGAGGGTCCTCGCGGCCGCACGCATCGACGCGCGAAACGCCTCGGGCTCGTCGACCTCGATCGCTTCGGCCTGTGTCGCGAGCGCCCGGGCCGCCGCGTCGGCGATGGCCGCTGCCCCGCGGATCTCCATCGTCGCGATGTCCTCCGCGGTCGCCGCGACCGCGGGGGCCGGATCGTGATCGGTCATCTCGATACCCATTCCGACGCGGTATTTATTAAGCCGGGGGGTCGGCGTTCACTCCCCGTTCGAGCCCGGTTGCTGGCCGTACCCCTCGAACCGCTCCTCGGCGGTCGCGAGCTGTTCCGGGGAGAGTTCGTGCGGTTCGCCGACCGAGGACGTACGGATATACAAGCGACAGAGGTCCTCGACGTGCCGGGTGTGCTCCATCGCCGTCTCCGGGTCCGGGCCGGTGACGACGAGGCCGTGGTTGGCGAGGAGCGCGGCGCTTGCATCCGCTCGCTCCATGGCGGCGATCACGTTGTCGGCGAGCGCTTCGGTGCCGTAGGGGGCGTAGTCGGCGACCGGGACCTCCCGGCCGATCGCGACGATCATGTAGTGAATCGGCGGCAGCGGTCGGCGCAGCGTCGCCATCGCCGTCGCCCACGGCGAGTGCGTGTGGACGATGGTGGCCGGGGGCTCCTCCCAGTCGCCGCCGTCCCGCTTATATATCCCCGCGTGCATCGGCACCTCGCTCGACGGTTTCATCCGTCCCGCCCGGACGTCGCCGTCGAGGCCGACGACCGGGACGTCCTCGGCGTCGAAGCCGTCGTAGGGGACCCCCGTCGGCGTGATCGCGAACGCATCACCCCGTCGAACGCTGAGGTTGCCGGTCCGACCGGGCGTGAGCGCCGCCAACTGCGGCGCGTACTCGACGATCGCCTCCCGCTCAGCGTCGAGGGTCACGTAAGTACCTCCGTGAGTTCCGCGACGTTGCGAACGAGGTGATCCGGGCGCTCCGGCGGCGGCAACGTCGATTCCGCTATGGTTCCCGCGCTCCGGGCACTACCGCCGCCGTCACCGTCGCCGTCGCCACCGCCGCTGCCCTCGGCTGCGCGGGCGTCGAACAGCACGGTGTCGGTGCCGACCGCGTTGCCGCCGCCGACATCCGCGGTCGGGTTGTCGCCCACGACGACCGCCTCGCTCGGCCGTCGGTCGAATTCGGCGAGCGCGGTCGTAAACGGGAGCGCGCTGGGCTTCTCGCGGCCGACCTCCTCGGAGGTCACGACGAGGTCGATCCGATCGTCCATGCCGAGTCGGGCGAGTTTCTCCAGTTGGATCCGCGTCGTGAGGTTCGTGACGATAGCCACGTCGACCCCGGCGGATTGAAGATCGGCGAGGAGGCCGGAGATCCCAGCAAAGGGCTCGATCGCGTCCAAATACGCCCCCCAATATGCCTCTCCCAACCGGAGGGCATCACTCGCGTCGTGTGTGCCGGTGTATTGCTGGAGCGCCCTTTTATAGTAGATGAACCGCTCGTGGGAGGCTGCCGTCCCCGTGAGTTCCCGTTTCGTCGCCCGCCTCCCGGCGGCGTACAGCTCGTCGTACCGCGCACGGTCGATGTCGTGGCCCAGATCGCGAAACACCTCGAAGGCCGCCTCCTTGCCCGCCTCGTTGCAGGGCGGATACGGATAGAGGGTATCATCGAGGTCGAAAAGGACCGCCTTGTAGCGCATGGTCCGGGATCACACGAGCGAGCCTTAAGAAGGGATCCACGGCGACCCACCCACCCGGTGGACCGTCGAGGGGGACACGCGGAGAGGGACGCTGATCGAGTACCCCCGTGAATCACAAACCCGACGCATAGCCCGGGTCGGAGGGGGAAATCTTGATAGTTCTGGAGCCATAGGTAGTGTCATGCACGGCCAAGACCACCGCGGCGGGACGACGCGGCTCGACGTCGCGGCCCGCGAACGCGGGATCGAACCGCCCGAACCGGGCGAGGGGCCGCGGGTGTCGCGCGTGCCGGAACCCCACGTCCACGACACCTTCGACGTCTCTGGGATCGAAACGAAACGCCGGGAACGCCTTCTCGAAGCCGTCCTCGTCGACCACGACGACGTGAGCGCCGCCTCGGCGACGAAACGCAACGGGACCGTCGGGATCCACCACGATCCGGAGACGGACCGCGAGGAACTTCGCGGGACGCTCGAATCCTACGGCCTGATCGTCGCCCCCGGCGACGAGGCGTTCGAGAGCCGCCGGGCGGCGCAGTTCAACTCCGCCAGGATCGCCGTCGCCGTCCTCTTCGGGCTGATGGTCGCCACACCCTACATCGGCGTCCTCTATCCGACCCGCGTCGAGTGGCTCTTTTATGATCCCGTCACGGTGGCGTACCTCCAGTCGCTGCTCGACTCACGGGTCGCCACCCACTTCTATGTGAACCTCGCGGCGCTGTCGGGCATCGCCTTCCTCGTCGCCTGCGGCCCGATCATCCGCCGGGCGTGGACGACGGCGCTGGACCGTCAGTTCACGACCGAATCGGCGTTCGTCGGCGGCGTGCTCCTCATCTACGTCTACAGCACGCTCGCGGCGTTCACCGCCTTCGGGGGCAGCGTCCATTATGACCTCGTCGCCTACGCCGTCATCGGCGCGACGCTCTGGACGCAGGTCCTCGCCGACCCCGCGGCCGACACGGCCGAGGACGGCGTCGACGTCGGAGCAGACGAGGAACCGATCGCGCTGACCGACGGCGGCCGATAGCCGCCCCGTCAGGTCCCGTTTATACTCCCGATCTCGGGTCACCGCAACCGAGCCACGCACTCCTCCGCGAACCGGGGAAACACGAGAAAGCCGATGAGCGGCGTGACCGCGGCGACGGACAGTCCCCCGGCCACCATCACCGTGGACGACGCGCCGACGGTCGTCAGGAGGGTGCCGACCTGGAGGCCGCCGAAGATGGCGAGTGCGAGGACCGCGTTGAAGTAGGGAACCCGCAACGCGAGCAGCGACGGCGAGAGCGACACCCAGCCGAGCGTCTCGGAACCCCGCGGCCGGACCCACCCGCCACGGATCAGCGTGCCGACGATGATCGCGACGGCCCACGCGAGCAGCCCCGTCGCCTTGGCGTCGAACCAGCCGCTTGCGGGGTAGTCCATCACGAACAGCAACACCGGAAGCGAGAAGACGGTCACCTCGGTGAAGATCCGGGTCGCATCGTGGAGGAACAGCCCGTAGCCGTCCTTCTCGGTGCGGGTAAGATGGCCGTATCCGTACCACGAGCGACGCTCGTTGGACTCGGCGGCGGCGGTCTCACGCCCCGGCGGCCCCCGGCGGCGGGTCACGATCGCTCCGCCTCCGCTTGTGAAGGTGGTGGGTCCGACCCGCCATCAACCGCAACCGTGCCATCGATCGTGACCGCGTCGCCGACGGCGATCGACCGTCCCCACGACTCCCGGGGCACGACGGTGTTGACCATGAGCCGGAAGTCGTGGTCGAATCGGTCGCTGTCGAGCCACGGCGGGCGTGTCTCCCGGCGCTTCGTGAGGAACGTCTCGCGGAAGTTCGGCGTCTCGACCCCCGTGTCGGGGTCGCGGCCGGGAACGACACAGCGCTGGCAGGGGTTGACGCCGAGAAAGGCCACGCCATCGTCGTCGCCCGCGCCGCCAAC
>PWGU01000194.1 GCA_003554605.1 Halorubrum sp. | reverse complement strand
ACCGGCCGCTGGAGCAATATCAGGATGACTTTGAATTCGTTCAAAATTATATTTCTTATCTTTCAACCTTTTTACTTGATGTACTGCAAAACAATATTGTAGAACCTACGCCAGGAAACGATTTACCACAGAGAACAAACACTACAACAACGGACATTAACGGCGTTAACCTAATACTGAATCAAATAGACGAATTTGTTAACTATGTTGAATTTAGAATAGCAGACGGCTCTGTAGACCCTGTCTTGTCTGGATCTAATGAACCTAATCCTAACAGTGATCGTGTAAGAGCAGGGCAAGCACTGTGGGAAAACAGAAAATTTATTGCGTCTGAACTATGGGCGTTCACACAAGATCAAAATCCAGATAAGAATTTTGACAGAACTCGAGTTATAAACGACGTGATCAGTTTGATAAGAGGTGTAAGGAGAGATTTAAGAACATCTGGTAATTACCATACTTTACTGGCTGCAGAACGATATGTAAACGCTGTGCAAGGAAGCCAAGACGGAGATCTTTTCAGAGTAAGAGACACAACCGGTGTGCGTCTGTTAACAGTTACTGGCCTTGAAGGCGACATAACCGAAACCACAGCAGAGAGAAGATATCCTGTAGCAACCGGCGGAGCCTTTATAGCCCTAGATCCGGGCTGGGGACCTCAAGACCAAAGAACATGGATAACAAATCGCAGTCCATACATTCAAAACGTTACTACTATAGGAAAAGGCTGTGTAGGTAAAAGAGTAGACGGAAGGCTGCACAATGGCGGAAACAGATCCATGGTGTCAAATGACTTTACTCAGGTATTGTCCGATGGTATAGGTGCATGGGTTTCTCATGGTGGAAGAACAGAACTTGTTTCTGTGTTTACCTATTTTAATGCTGTGGGTTATCTAGCAGAACAAGGTGGTATAATAAGAGCTACCAACGGTAACAATTCTTACGGTAGATTTGGCACAGTTGCAGACGGAAACGATCCTGAAGAAACACCTCGAACTGCAACAGTGTTTAACAGAAACAACGACGCTCAGGTGGAAGATGCATTTGCAGGAGGGGTAACAGATGAAATTTTTGCTTTTGAATTTTCTCATGCAGGGGAACAATACTCTCAAGCAGAGGCAACTGTTATAGGAGCAGGCGATTTTATTCAAACTGAATTTAGAGAATTTAGGGACGGAGCAGTATTCCAAGAAAGACTAACTGCTATAGACGGATCTGGAGCACCCGGTGGTTCGAACTACCTAGTACAGCAAGGATTTGCCCAGGTTACAGAAGATTCGACATCTACAATTACTCTAAGTGCAACAGATGCTGTTCAGCTTGACACAGATTATATAGGACAGCGATTACTG
The DNA here is from genome assembly GCA_003554605.1 of Halorubrum sp. Taxonomy (GTDB): domain Archaea; phylum Halobacteriota; class Halobacteria; order Halobacteriales; family Haloferacaceae; genus Halorubrum. Next base: position 2,228 of record PWGU01000194.1, on the reverse strand, counting down.
ATTATTGCAGGTGACGGGTCAGGACAATATGGATTTATAAGTGCATATAGTCCCTCCAATAAACAGGCAACAATACGCAGAGAAAGCGATGGAGAACTAGGGTGGGATCATGTTGTGCCTGGCACACCGATTAACAGCGACCTTGATTCTAGTGCACAATATAGAATAGAACCTCGAGTGGACACAGTACACCCAGGATTTTCCAATACAAGAGAAAGTCTTCCTGCAGGAAGAACTGTTGTAGCAGCTAGTTACGGTGAAACAACAGAATTTTTTAACAACATTGAACTAGGTGAAGGAACCGGACAACAAGAAAACGTACCATTTGTGCCTGCAGTTGTATCGGTTACTCGCCGCGGCAGAGCATATGAAGTAGAGTTAGTGGACGGCGGCACAGGGTATGCTGCTGGAGATTCTTTCGTTGTTTCAGGAGATCAGCTAGGCGGAACAACCCCGGATAACGACCTTTTTGTCGACATTTTAGAAGTTACAGAAGATAGCACTAACAGCATTGTAGAAATTTCTAGTGAAGGAACAGGTAAAAAAGGTCGAATAATAGCTATTGCTGATCCGAATTTTGTGATATACACAGAAGACGGCTCAAACTGGCAAGAGAACACAGTATCTTTTGTAGGAAATTATACCGCACTTATTGCAGGCAACGATCGGTTTGTGGCAGTGGCAGCAAATGAAAATCGAATAAGTTTCAGCTTGGACGGAATAATATGGCAAGACCGATCAATTCCTGACGCACAAAATTGGTCAGACGGAGAATACGGCAGTAACAAATTTGTAATAATTGCAGATGATTCTAATAATGTGGTCTACAGTGAAGATGGCGAAAACTGGAACCTAACAGACATTCCAGACGATACAGGAGAGTTTCAAGATTCAACAGTATCGTCATACACGCACTTAGCCTATGGTAAAGGCAAGTTTGTTGCAGTCAGTGTATCAGACAAAGCAACAGCAACATCACCAGATGGAATTACCTGGAATCGGCATGTAAATGCTTTGCCTGACCCTATTGATCATACAGATGACTTTGTAGGACTTGCTTTCGGAGATAACAAATGGATGTTGTTAAATCGAAACGGTGTTGTGTACTACAGTTTCGACGGTGTTGAATGGTTTCAAGGAGAAACTGCTCCTAACAACGAACAATCGCCAATTCAATATGTGAAATTCAAATATGCTCAGGGAGTATTTTTTGCAATTGCTCAAGATGAATTCGGAGGCTCTACAAATCAAGTAGCTACAACAGAAACTGGACTACTTTGGAGATCAGAAACTCTAGATACTTCTCAAACATGGACCGACTTTGCTACTGCGACTTTAGACACTCTGCCTAATTGGTATATTTTTGCAGACAATGTTGCAGTAGATGGAGTAGCAAAAGCAAGCACAGGAAAGCAAGCCAAGTTTAGAGTAACACTGTTTCAGAGAGGAATAGATTCTGTTAAGATCTGGGACCCGGGTTCGGGCTATTCTCAAGAGAATCCACCGCAGATATCTGTTTTCGACACTCAAAATACAGTAGATGCTCAATTTGAAGAAAGAATTGGAAACGGCGTGCTTACCCAGCCAGACTTCGTAAACAGAGGCTCAGGATATGTTGCACGAACCAGTCGTGTAGAAATAACAGGTGACGGTTTTGCAGATATTATTCCGGAAGATAATTCTGTAACACTTTCCGGTATCAGCATAGTTCCAAGAGTTGGTGCTCAGTTAAGGTTTGCTACAATACCAGATGAAGAAGACCCCGAAACACTAAAACTGTTTAACGCTGCTCGGGTGTTTGATCTAGGCGATGACGGCACTAGGCAAAACACACGTTTAGTGAGATTTGACATTCAGCCGAGCCTAGAAACAGAATTTAATCTTGCTCACGAAACTGAAGTAGAAATTAGAGAAAGATACAGCCAGGCAAGAATAACAGGACACGACTTTCTTGATATAGGTACAGGCAACGAACCAACTACAAATTATCCTGAAATTTATGCAGGCGGAAATTTCTTTACAGCATCTCCTGAAAACGAAGTTGTAGAGTTTAACGGCGGTAGGGTGTTTTATGTTTCGACGGACCAAGATGGCAATTTTAGAGGCGGTGAATTGTTTGCTGTGAACCAGGCGACCGGTATTGTTACTATTTCTGCAGAATTCTTCGACCTCGGTGGGCTGACGGAACTTTCTCTAGGAGGAATACGCCTCGGCGGTTCAGGAACTGT
>PWGU01000036.1 GCA_003554605.1 Halorubrum sp. | reverse complement strand
TACTGTCCTCAAACAACACCTTACTGCACCAGATGGCTCAAGCAGACATGCGCCTTGCAAAGAACAAAAGCAGCTGGAGCATAGTTGCACAATACGGAAATACGGATACGGATACGGATACGGATACGGCAACGGCACGGGAGGGCCAATACGGTGACTTTAACCAGCCTCAAACGGCACTACACAGTGCCTAGAGCAACTCTTGCCAACTGCACATTACAAAAGAAGCCCATTACTTGAGTTGTTTGCTAAAATATATTCTAGCAAACAACCATATAGTTGTTTAGACCACACATACAAGCATGGTTGGGCATGACATAGGCAAAACAGTCCTAACACGTAGGCAATTGAGTTCATGGACACACAGTTCCATCTTATAACATTCATCCAACATGCACGCAAACCATACACTGCAGCCAATGCATACCAGTTAGCTACTGCTGCCCTTGGAGGCAGGTGCCCTTAAACGGTAACCATAAATTCACACAACTATCAAACTCCTGTTGGAAGAAAATACCCAAACCACGCTAATCACTTTCTTGCTCACTCTCCTCACTGGCGCTATCAAACCATTGCCATGGCACAAATGCATCATACTGCTTCTTTTCATTCAATCGCTGATGGCGCCTGATCAGCTGCATGTTGCTAAATACGAATACAAGGTCATTAGCACGTTCGGCTTTCAGCTTGTTGCGCTTCTTGTTGTGGATGAACCCATAAGCACTCCAGTTGCGCTCGCATGAAGAAGAGGAGGGAAGCTGAGCCAAAACCCTCATAGCTACTCTTTGCAGTTGGGGGGCACCTCTGCAAATAAACGGAAGTTGAATTCACAAAAATAAGAACGACCAAGCACTAAGAAGTCGAGGGAGGATCTTCATGCATGGATGCATGGCACCCTTCTGACTCACTCTTCCTTTCTACTCTGCTATATGGTGCATGCTCTAGCACTTGCTTAGCCTCCCCTCCTAACGGACGCTAGCAGAATTGTACGTGCTGAACTTGTTGTTCATAACCGCTAAAAGTACCTAAGCCAAAGTGATCTAGCCAATGAACATTTTAGTTGTAAGACACAGCAAGCAGCATAACCATAACCATACAATACAAATTGGTGAAAGGCCTCTTCCACCTTTATATCTGTCACAAAACAAAAAGGCATCACCTACCCGCCGTAAGTCATCCACCAGCGCCAAGCTGACATGGACCTTGCTTTGAGCCACATGGTCGTCTTCCCTGCCCCAAAATGGCCTTGTTGAATGAGATAGTCGGTGTACTGGTCTTCAGCCTCAGCACGATCCTGGTCATCAGGCAACAGCCGCTCTAGCATGGTGGCCCAGCCTCGCATCACCTCCCCACCTGCTTCATGCTCATGCCTGCGGAACTCTGGCTCCAACACATAGGCAGCTGCTTGCAAAGGGTTGTGTGCCATCTCCCACCTGCAAGGACAAAGGAAGTAAAGCATTTGGCTCGTTCTGGTTCAGGTTCTTTCTTGCTTCCGTTGCTGCCTTTTAGGTAGTTAAACATAGCCCCTACATATGTAAGCGGGTAATGGCTGCAAGCCTCTTTACTAGCTAATATTTGTTTTGTAATGCCTTTAACTTTCTACCCTAGCAACAAAATCAACCAAACATACCTGTCATAGAGAATCCTTTGCAAACGAGCAACATCTTCGGGGTCGAGCAAAGGGATTGGCAGTGCCTGCGTAGAAACAACGAATGGGATTGATAGTTTTTTTTAAGTTATGTTTATCATGCGCAAAAAAAGCTGAAAGGCACAAATCGTGTTGCACAACTACACTGGCTCTTAGCTAGGGCTAGCGTTACCTCTTCATCAACATCATCGTAAAACACAGCGCCAGCTGAATCCTCAGCTGCTTGGCTCATGGCTGCCTGCAATCAACAAACAGTAAGCTGCATTACTTACAGCTTATGCGGCAATTCTCTTGCAGGAAAGATAATCAAGACATGAAGTTGCTTGTTTCTTCATTTTGCAGCTGTACCTTCAGTCCTTTATGAGCTTCTTGGACCTGTGCCTCAGCATCTGCATCTCCAGCAATAGCTTCAACAAACTGTGAGAGCATGTAAAAGCGGTGGTACATCTTTCCCATGCATGGCACGTTGCTGTCAGCTAAACGCATCAGAGAAACAAATGGGTTGCACAAATCAACAAGGAGTTGCAAGTTCTCCCAAAACTGGTCGTTCTTCAACAAGTCCTTGATGCGCCGTGTCAGAGGCTCTGAAGACTCTGGTTGTGTTGCCGGGGGCTGTTGTTGCTGCTGCTCTTGTGCATATGGCTGTTGCTGCTGCTGCTGCTGCTCTCGTGCATGTGGCTGTTGCTGCTGCTGCTGCTCTCGTGCATGTGGCTCTTGCTGCTGCTCGCGCGCCTCAGCCGCTTTCCTCGATGGAGGTGCGTTGCGGTTAGAAGTGCGTAGGGGTCGTGGAGGCTGTTCTGACGACCATTGCTCAGGCGGCTCAGGTTGTTGCTGCTTTCCTGAAGAAGGCTGCAAGCGTAAAATGGTGCAAAAAATTTAGGTACGTGTTTACACAGATTGATTTGCGCAGATAATGAGCAACAAACTTGACTGAGTCGCAGCTGGCATTCAACATATACACATTGCTACGTACCGCGCGCCGCCGACCTTGCCCTTGCTGCCGTGAAGGAAGGTGGCCTTGCCAGATTTCGTCATCCACCATGTCAAGGAGATCACGCTTGACAGCTATCATGCGCCTGGCCATGATGACCGCTGAAGCAAAGCGTGTTTCACCTGCATATATGCAAGTGAAGAAAGTTTTAAGCTGAAATTACAACTAAAGAGTTTAACTCGACTGTAGCGTCAACACCTATCCTGAAGGCTACCTGGCTTAAGCAGATCCAGCTTGGAGCCTACTCCCGGGCGTTTAACCATGCGCTTAAAAAGCGCATCACACCATTGGTGGTTGCGCACACAGTTGACAACCTGCAGTTGGATAGTTGGCTATTTTGAAGCAAATATCCTGTGGCATACAATTTACGTTAACCCGCATTGGAACAAGGGGGCTTCTACAACACATGTCATTGTTCGCTTGTGCATGCGCTGAAATAAAACAATTATCATTGTGCTAATATCGTCAACTTTTTTAATAGTTGGCATTGATAAACTGGACCTCTTGGCCTACCTCCTTGGCTTCTTTAATGACAGTGGCTGCCCACTCCATCTCACTAGCAATGTCTTCCAGCATCAGGTCCAAAACGTGTGCGCTACAGCCAACCCAAGTGATATGAGGGTACATCTCCTAGTTGCGAGCATGAAGAGAAGGAATTAAGATCAGAAATAGAGTAAGGGACTCTGGTATATAAATAAGCTGCTAGGGCTCCTAAACTGCTTTCACACACCTCAATCAGCTGACCAGCTCCCTTGCAATTGGGTGCGTTATCTGTTGCTACAGCGACAACATGCTGAGGCCCCACTTCATCGATTACTTTTGCAAACTGGTCTGCAATGTACCTGGCGGTCTTTGCATGACCTATGTGTGTGTGTGTGTGTGTGTGTGTGTGTGTGTGTGTGTGTGTGTGTGTGTGTGTGTGTGTGGGTGTGGGTGTGTGTGTGTGTGTGT
>PWGU01000205.1 GCA_003554605.1 Halorubrum sp. | reverse complement strand
CAGACCGCGCTGTTCGGCGTCGCGATCGCCTTCTTAGGGATGAGCGTCCTCGTCTTCGCGCTGTTCCGGACGTTCGTTCCCTCCATCGCGGTCGTCGCGTCGGCGTTTTCGGACATCGTCATCCCGATCGCGGCGATGAACCTGCTCGGGATCGAGATGACGCTCGGGACGGTCGCGGCGCTGCTCATGATCATCGGATACAGCGTCGACTCCGACATCCTGTTGAACAACTCGGTGTTACGCCGAACCGGCGACTTCTATGAGTCCGTGAGCCGGGCGATGCGGACCGGTGTGACGATGACCGTCACGTCGATGTCGGCGATGATCGTGATGGCGATCATCGCGACGCTCTTCGGCATCGACCTGCTCCGTGACATCGGGATCATCCTCGCGATCGGCCTCTGTGCGGACCTGATGAACACCTATCTGATGAACGTGACCCTGCTTCGCTGGTACAAATTCGAGGGGGTGAGCCGCTAATGCTTGGCCCGATCAAGCGGAACTGGCGCGTGCTGCTGCTCGTGGTCGTGATCGTCGCCGCGTCCGTCGCGCTCTTTGCGCCGCAGTTCGCGCCCGACACCGCCCCCGGCGAGGACGCCGAGGATGCCGGACAGGGACTCACGAACCTCCAGTACGGCCTCGACCTGGCCGGCGGGACGCGCATCCGTGCGCCGCTGATGGGCTACACCGCCACGGGCGTCGAGTTCGGCGGCGATAACCCGAGTGAGGTGGCCGCGAACGTCGCCGAGCAGCTGGAGGGGGTCTCCGCGAGGGAGGTCAATGCGGAGGAACAGGACGAACAGGGCGGTGAAGTCGAGGTGACCGACCCCGACGTAACCCAGGATGAGTTCCGCGCCGCGATGGACGCCTCCGGCTACACGTATAACGACGTCAGACGGGGCGTCACCGCCGAGACCCGCGACGCCGCCGAGGGCGTCATCCGCGGGAAGATCAACGAGGCGGGCCTCTCCGGCGGGAGCGTCCAGCAGGTGCAGTCGATCACCGGCGAGTGGTTCATGCTCGTCGAGGTGCCCGGCGAGGGGCGTCAGGACGTGATCGACCTACTGGAGGAGCGTGGCACGGTCCAGATCGACATCGCCTATCCCGATTCGGACGCCGAAGATGGCACCGGCGTCGAGGAGGAGGTCCTCATTCAGGAAGACTTCGAGAATATCGGGACCGCGAGCCGTGACGAGAACGACCAGCCGTACGTCCCCGTCTCGGTCATCAACGAGGCACCCGAGGGCGAACAGTCCCCGGCACACCGCTTCCAGGATGCCATCGTCGATCGCGGGGTGGCCACCGAGGCCGGTGGAGCACGCTGTAATTTCGATCTGGATGAAGCCGAACTCAACGAGGGCAGCGACCCGTGTATGTTGCTCGTCGTCGACGACGAGGTCGTCAACGCGTTCGGAATGCAGGACGGGCTCGCCGAAAGTATGGTGGGCGGAACGTGGGCCGACTCCGGGAACTTCCGGCTGACCACGACCTCCTTCGAGGACGCCCAGCAGGTCTCGATCAACCTGCGCGCCGGCGCGCTTCCGGCCGAACTCGACATCGCCGGCGAGGGGACGTCCGCGTTCATCTCGCCGACGCAGGGTGAGAACTTCCGGTTCTACTCGATGCTCACCGGACTGTTCGCCATCTTCGCGGTGGCCGGGATGGTCTTCCTCCGCTACCGCGAGCCGAAGGTCGCCCTGCCGATGATCGTCACCGCGCTCGCGGAGGTGTACGCGCTGCTCGGGTTCGCCGCGCTCGTCGGCTATCCGATCGAGTTGGCGGTCATCGCGGGCTTCATCGCCGTGGTCGGTACGGGGGTGGACGACCTCGTGATCATCGCCGACGAGGTGATGAGCGAGGGTGAGGTGAAATCCCGAAAGGTGTTCGACTCGCGGTTCAGACGCGCCTTCTGGGTTATCGGGGCGGCCGCCGCGACGACGATCATCGCGATGTCGCCGCTCATGGTGTTGAGCCTCGGTGACCTCTCCGGGTTCGCCATCTTCACTATCCTCGGCGTGCTCATCGGCGTGCTCATCACTCGACCGGCGTACGGGGACATCCTCCGGCGGCTGCTCACGGTTCGGTAGACGAGCGCCGTCGACGGCGGTGTCGGGTGGCGTCGTGGCTGACGATCGCTTATATACTTCTGCTTAAATCGTGTATCTCAGACGGATCCTCGTTTAAAACATCCAGTCGCCGAAGCGTGCGAACGCGTAGGCAAGCCATACAACGGTCAGCAGTGAATATCAGCGATCTGTGCCAGCTGCGGGTCCTCGTCCATAGAACGGGGATACTGGAATCGAAAATGGAGACAGTATTCACCGTCTGGTCCATCCGGATCCAGATTGCTGACACTCCCCGAAAAATCATTGACTGCTCCGTGTACGGCGACGAGAGAGGTTGCACCATCCGGGGTTAGGGTGACCGCTTCATCAACACCCGCGTCAACGGGGTGTGATTCCCAATCGAGCATACCTGATCCCGTTTCCAGCGCGAGATGGAATGTCTGTCTTTGCTCGGTTGCGTTCAAGAGTTCGACGTTCACCGCTCTAAGTGAGCTATCGGACAATGACAGGCTAAGACAACCAGGGATCGTGGATAACACAGCAGTTGTTCCGAGGAGGGCTTGACGACGCTGCATAACATACGTTTCCCGGGAGGCGGTAAGTATCTTTTACGGAGAATCGAGGAGAGAGCCTCGCGCTTCAGCGCGGGGAGGATGTCAAAGCTGAGGAGGGATGGGTGACCTGTACTTGAGGGTTTCAATAGGGACACGTATAAAAACGAGGACGGGAGCGTCGCCATCGACTCAGTCCCGTGCAGCGGGAACGATTCGCGTGACGGCGACGGGAGCCTCGTCGTGTGGGACCGCCGGAGCGGAGCGCTGGGTTGGTTCGTCGGTCGGTGCATCGAGCGGGACCCGCGTACTGGTGTGGATCGGTTCGGATTCGTGCATTAGTGGTTTGTCACCAAATACCACACGGCATTCGATCGGTATAAGTGTCGATGTAATAACAATAGAGATAGATAGCGATCAAGCCTGACAGAACGCGTCCGTGAGGTGGCTCGGTGAGGCAAATAAAAGCCGATGTCAAGTATCGGGCTATGCTGGGCGCACGAAAAACTCTCTATGAGAGTTTTTCGATGTTCTCGACGACGGCGTCGGCGAACTCGCTCGTCGCGAGCTTCTCGCCGCCGTCGATCTGGCGGTGGAGGTCGTAGGTGACCTTGCCCGAGGAGATGGTCTCCTCGACGGCGTCGCGAACGAGGTCAGCGGCGTCCTTCCAGCCGAGATAATCGAGCATCTCGCGGCCCGAGAGGATCATCGCCGTCGGGTTCACCTTGTCCTCGCCGGCGTACTTCGGCGCGGAGCCGTGAACCGGCTCGGCGAGACAGCGACCGTGTCCGAAGTTCGCGCCGGGCGCGATCCCGAGTCCACCGATCTGCGCACCGGCGGCGTCGGACATGTAGTCGCCGTTCAGGTTCATCGTCGCGATGACGGAGTAGTCATCGGTCCGGGTGAGCAGCTGCTGGAGCATGTTGTCCGCGATGCGGTCCTTCACGACGACCGTGCCCTCGGGCTGTTCGCCGT
>PWGU01000201.1 GCA_003554605.1 Halorubrum sp. | reverse complement strand
CGGCGGCGCTGTCGGCGACGACCCGATCGTCGGGCTCGCGGCGATCGACGTCGCCACCGGCGAGTGTCTCGTCACCGCGGGCGACCGCGGGACGATCGCCGCCGAACTGGACCGCATCGGACCCGCCGAACTCCTTCCCGCGCCCGATGCGCCCGATTTCACCCCCGCGGACGCCGACCGCGGCTGGCGTACCCACACCTTCGACCCCGCGGCCTTCGAGCCCGATGCGGCCCGCGAGCGGCTGCGACCGTACTGCCCCGCGCCGGACCGTCGATTCGACCACGAGGCGGCGATCCGGGCGGCCGGGGCGGTGGTGGCGTACGCCGAGTACACACAGGGCGATGACGGTCCCCTCGCGTACGTCTCGCGGATCCGCCGCTACGATTCGCGGGATCACCTCCGGCTCGATGCCGCCGCCAAACGGAGCTTGGAGCTGTTCGAGAACCGTGGGCTCGGCGCGGGCGACACCCTGTTCGACGCGCTCGACGCGACGAGCTGTGCGCTCGGTCGCCGTCGACTGGAGCGGTGGCTCCGTCGCCCGCTCGTGGACCACGAGGCGATCCGCTCGCGGCACGACGCCGTCGCGGAGCTGGCCGACCGGACGCTCGTCCGCGAGGGGGTCGCCGACGCGCTCGCGAGCGCCTACGATCTCGAACGCCTCGTCGGCCGGATCTCACGTGGGCGGGCCGACGCGCGAGACCTCCGGTCGCTTCATACGACGCTCACGACCGTGCCCGAGGTGAAGTCGTTGCTCGTGGACGGCGACGGGGGGAGCACCCCCGAGGAGCCAACCGATGAACCCCGCTCCGATCACCTCCGTGACCTCCACGGCCGGCTCGATGAGCTGTCCGAGATCCGCGAGCTGATCGATGCCGCGATCGCGACGGACCCTCCCCGGGAGATCACCGACGGCGGCGTGATCCGCGACGGCTTCGACGCCGAGCTCGACGACCTCCGCTCGACGGAGCGGGAGGGACGCGAGTGGGTCGCGACGTTGGAGCAGACCGAGCGGGAGCGGACCGGGATCGACTCGTTGTCGGTCGGACACAATCAGGTCCACGGCTACTACATCGAGGTGACGGACGCCAACCTCGACCGGGTGCCCGAGGACTACCGAAGGCGACAGACGCTGAAAAACAGCGAGCGGTACGTCACCCCCGAGTTGAAACGGCGCGAGGAGGAGATCGTCGCGGCTGCCGAGCGGGCCGACGCCATGGAGTACGAGCTGTTCGTCGACGTTCGCGATCGGGTCGCCGCGGAGATCGAGCGGATACAGGCGCTTGCGGATGCGCTCGCGGAACTCGACGTGCTCCGGACCTTCGCGACGATCGCCGTCGAGCGCGACTACGTCAGGCCCGAGGTGGCCGCCGACCCGGACGCGCCGATCCGGATCGAAGGCGGGAGACATCCCGTGGTCGAACGGACCGACCCCTCCTTTGTCCCGAACGACGCGGACCTCCCGCGGGGGTCGATCGCGGTGATCACCGGCCCGAACATGAGTGGCAAGTCGACGTATATGCGCTCGGTCGCGCTCACCGTCGTCCTCGCACAGGTCGGCTCGTTCGTCCCGGCACAGGCGGCGAGCCTCCCGGTCGTCGACCGGCTCTTCACCCGGGTCGGCGCGGCCGACGACATCGCCGGCGGTCAGTCGACGTTCATGCGTGAGATGCGCGAGTTGACGGAGATCCTTCACGACGCCGGTGACCGCTCGCTCGTGTTGCTCGATGAGGTCGGCCGCGGCACCGCGACCACCGACGGGAAGGCGATCGCCCGCGCCGCCGTCGAGTTCATCCACGACGAACTCGGCGCGACGACGCTCTTTGCGACCCACTATCACGACCTCACCGACCTCGAAGCGACACACGAGCGCGTCTTCAACCTCCACTTCACGGCGACCCGCGAGGACGGGACCGTGACGTTCCTTCACCGGGTTGCCCGCGGCGCCTCCTCGTCGTCGTACGGCGTCGAGGTCGCGGAGTTGGCCGGGGTCCCGCCCGCGGTCGTCGAGCGCTCCCGGGAGCTGGTTGATGCCGACTCGCACGACGATTCGACACCCCGCGGTTCCAACGGCGACGAGCCACCCACCGGATCGGGGGATCCGGATACGGAACCCACGGATCGCTCGCTCCGTGAATTCCTCGCGGAGGAGCGTGAGGACGGACCTACCGAGGTCGAATCGACGCTGCGCGAGCTCGACCTCGCGCGGATGACGCCGATCGAGGCGCTGAACGCGCTGTATGCCCTGCAAAGCCGGGTCGGCGAAGGAGCGGATCGATGACGATGCGTGAGGACCCGACGGGCTCCGAGGAGCGAACCGGTTCGTTCGACGACGAAGCGGACGCCACGATCAACCGGCTCGACCGGGAGACGGTCGACCGGATCGCCGCCGGCGAGGTGATCACCCGTCCGGCCCGCGTCGTCGGGGAACTGCTCGACAACGCGCTCGATGCGGGCGCGACGTCGATCGAGGTCGCCGTCGACGGGGACGGTACCGATCGGATCCGCGTCGCCGACGACGGCCATGGGATGAGCCGAGCCGACGCCCGGCTCGCCGTCGAGCGGCACGCGACGAGCAAGCTCGCGTCCGGCGACGACCCGGTCGGCGTCGAGACGCTCGGCTTCAGGGGCGAGGCGCTCGCGGCGATCGCGGAGGCCGGCAGGCTCGAACTCCGCACCGCCGACGGCGGCCCGATCGGCACGCGGGTGACGGTGGACGCCGACGGCGAGGTCTCCGTCGCCGACGCCGGCCGGGGGCGGGGGACGACGCTCACCGTGACCGATCTGTTTGCCTCCCGCCCGGCCCGGCTGGAGTCGCTTTCGGCCCCCCGCGTCGAGTTCACCCGTATCTCCCGGCTCGTCGCCGACTACGCGCTCTCGAACCCGCACGTCTCGTTCCGGCTGAACCACGACGGCTCGCGGACCCTCTCGACGTCGGGTACGGGCCGAACGGACGCCCTTTTCGGGGTGTACGATCGCGAGACGGCGAGCCGGTCGACGACGTTCGATGCGACGATTGAGGCCGGCCCGGTCACCGTCGACCTCTCCGGAATCCTCGTCTATCCCTCGATCAGCCGTTCGACGCGGGACCACGTCCGGATCGCGATAACCGGTCGACCGGTGCATGCCCCCGGACTCACGGCTGCGGTGCGTACGGGCTACAGTCGGCTCCTTTCGGACGGCCGTCACCCGATAGCCGTCGTCGCGGTCGACCTTCCGGCCGACCGGATCGATCCGAACGTGCACCCGGCGAAACGCGAGGTCGGCCTCCGGGACGGCGACCGGGTCGCGGAGGCGGTCGAGCGGGCGGTCTCGGACGCGCTCACGGGGGCAGACCTCCGACGCGCAGCGGAAACGGCGACCGACCTCGAAACGGCGCTGGTCCCGGTCGGGGAGGCCGACGGCTCGACACCCTCCGTCTTCGCCGAGGCGACGCCGATCGGGACCTTCCGTGACCTCTACGTGCTCTGTGAGGCGGACGGCGACCTCCTTGTGATCGATACCCACGCCGCCCACGAGCGAGTGAACTACGAACGCTTACGGCGGGCGTTCGACGGCGAGCCGATCCCGACGGCACCGATCGACCCGCCGGCGACCCTCTCGCTGTCGGCGGACGAGGTCGCCGCCG
>PWGU01000155.1 GCA_003554605.1 Halorubrum sp. | reverse complement strand
CATACCGACAATGTTCAAAACGTGGGTGGGTAGCTCTTTCTGTTTTTTCGTGTGGTTCGTCCGTTCTCCGATTCAGTCGGCGGCCGCCGCCGCCGGCGAGTCGGCGTTCCCCACGCTGTACTGTCTGAACAGCACGGCGGCGAGAACGACCGCGCCGACGGCGTCGGTGAGCATGTGCGGGAACATGAGCGCCAACGACCCGATGAGCAGCAGGACCCGTTCGGGGATCGAGGTGTCGGTCAGGAGGTATCCCTGCGTCGACGCCGACAGCGCAACGACGCCGATCGCGGCGGTCGTGACCGCGAGCGCGATGGCGGCGGGTTCGCCCATCAACAGGAGTTCGTTCCCGTAGACGAACAGATACGGGATAATGAACCCGATGCTGGCGATGTTGATCGCGGTGAAGCCGGTCTTCCACGGGTCGGACTCCGCGATACCGCTCGCGGTGAACACCGCGAGCATGATCGGCGGCGTGATCGCCGAGATGATCGCGAAATAGAAGATGAACATGTGTGCAGCGAGGGTTTCGACGCCGAACTGCGTGAGCGCGGGCGCGCCGAGTGCGGCGACAACGACGTACGCGGCGGTCGTCGGCAGCCCCATCCCCAGCAGGATCGACGCGATCATCGTCAATACGAGCGCGATGAGGACGACGCCGCCCGAGAGCGAGGCGACGAGCGAGGAGAACGCCAGCCCGAGGCCAGTCAGCGTGACGATCCCGACGACGATCCCCGCCGTCGCACAGGCGGCCGCCACGATGATCGTCATCCGCACGCCGCGCTCTAACCCATCCGTGAGCAGTTGTGCGGAGTCACGGAGCATTCGTCCGAGGCTCTCATCGGAGGTGGGATCTCGCAGGTCAGAAAGGCGACGGATGCGGTGGGGGAAGACACAGACGATGAGCGCGAGCAGGATGGCCCAAAAGCCCGCGCGCATCGCGGTGAATCCCTGGACCAACATGACCACGAGCGCGATGATCGGCAGCGTGTAATAGAACCGGTAGATAAGCAGCGTTCGCGAGTCAGGGAGTTGGGATTTCGGCAGCCCCTCGAGCCCCTGTTTTTTCGCCCGGAAGTGGACGGCCATCCCGACACAGAGGAAGAACAAAAGCGCCGGGACCGCCGCCGCGATGATGATATCCGCGTAGCTGATCCCGGTCCAGACGGCCATGATGAACGCCCCCGCACCCATCACCGGCGGCATGATCTGTCCACCGGAGGAGGCGGAGGATTCGACGGCCGCCGCGTAGTGGTCGTCGAAGCCGGTCCGTTTCATCAGTGGGATCGTGAATGCGCCCGTCGTCGCCGTGTTTGCGACGGCACTGCCGTTGAGGCTGGCCATGAAGCCGCTGGCGAGAACCGAGGTCTTCGCCGGGCCGCCGGAGAGGCGGCCGGTCACGCCGTATGCGAGGTCGATGAACCAGTCGCCGATCCCCGTCACCTCAAGGAACGCCCCGAAGATAATGAACAGAATGACGAACGTCGCGCTCACGCCGAGTGGAATGCCGAAGACCCCCTCGGTGGTCATGTATAGATGGGAGATGATGCGCGGGAAGCCGTAGCCGCGGTGAGCGAGCAGTCCCGGCATCATCGGGCCGAGGAAGCCATATGCGAGGAACGCACCGGCGATGATCGGGAGGATGATCCCGGTCGTTCGGCGGGTCATCTCCAACACGAGCACGATCGTGATCGCACCAAAGACGAGGTCGGGCGTCGTCGGCGACCCCGCCCGCGCGGCGGCCCCGCCGTACTGGATCGCATACGCCAGGTACAACACGGCCGGGAACGAGAGGGCCGCGAGGAGCCAGTCGTACCACGGGACTCGGTCGCCTGCGACCCCGTCCCAGGCGCTGTAGATCAGGAAGCTGAGCGCCATCATCACGGCGAGGTGGATGGGTCGGTTGATGAACGCGCCGGGGACGCCGGTGTAGGCGGTCACGACGTGATAGCCGCCGAGGACCACGGCGAGGAACGTGATGATCTTCGCGACGAGTCGACCGTCGAGGTCGCGTTTGCCGTAGCCGCTCAGGTGCGAGCCGCGCCGTGCGGCGTCGGTATCGCCGGCCTCATCCAGGTTGATCCCGTGATCTACGCCCTCGGGTGGTCCCCCATTCACGTCGTCCGTGTCGGTGCTGTCAGATGTGTTCGTCATGGTGTGATAGTGTGTCGTCCGTTGGGTAGCCGTCCCGCCTATCGGCGAAGGACGTATCGGTCGAGGTAGCTCTCATCGTCGGTCGTGATCCGCAGGGTGGCCCAGGTTCCGTCGTAGTCGGCGAGCGGGCGATCCTCGCCGTCGACCGTCAGGTAGTGATCCTCGGAGTCGGAGACGCGAAGGGTAAAGGAGTCGACCGGCTCGTCGATATCGACGATGGTGCGGTTGCCCTCACGTCGCTCAGGACGGGTGTACTCGAGTCCGGCGGCGTTGTAATCGTACTCCTCGCGGAGTTGGTGGATCCTTCCGTCCTCGACCGTGTAGACCCCCGTAACCGGTGTTCCCTCGGAGGAATGAATGTAGGTAACTGAGAAACTCTCGTCCGGTTCGAGCGTGAACCGGTCGTGCTGTTCGCCCGTTTCGGGATCCTCGATGACCACAGCGGTCTCCGCCGGAACCGTCGCCACGGCGGTCACGCTCGCGAGCGCGGCGAGCGTGATCACGGTGGCGAGGAGACCGATCCGGCGGGCGCACATTGCGGTTAGAGTCCCGCCTCGTCGAAGTAGCGCTCGGCTCCGGGATGGTGCTCGATCGGCGTTTCGCGGGCCGTCTCCTCGAACTGCTCGGCCGCCGGATGCACGTTCTCGAGCGTGTCGAGGTTCTCGTAGATGACTTCGACCAAGTCGTGCACGAAGTCCTCGTCGGCGTCGGCGCGGGTGATCATCACGTTGGTCATGCCGGGGTTGCGGACGTCCTCGTCCTGTCCGGGATAGGTCCCGGCGGGGATGACGTCGTTGGCATAGTAGCCGAACTCCGATTCGAGCGCTTCGACATCCGACTCGGGGAAATCGAGGAGCCGTACGTCACGCTGTGAGGCGAGTTCCTCGATGGAGGAAGCCGGGTAGGCCACGCTCCAGAAGCCGGCATCGATGTTCTCATCGAGCAGCGCGTCAGAGGTTTCAGCGAACGAAAGGCGCTCGACGTTGATGTCGTCGAAGCTGAGGCCGTACCACTCCAACAGCTCCTCGCCGATGACCTCCGTCCCGCTTCCGGGCGCACCGACGCTGACGTCGAGGCCTTCGAGGTCCTCCATCGACTCGACATCGGAGTCCTCTGGGACGACGACGTGCCACGAGTTCTGGTAGGCACCGAACATCGTCGCGAGGTCGATGGGCTCATCGAAGTCAGCCTCGCCTTCTGCGGCGAAGAGGACGGAGTTCGCGAGCGAGAGCGCCATCGTCATCTCGTCGTCGCCGACGAGCCGGCAGTTCTCGACGCTCGCACCCGTCGACTCCGCGGTGGCGTCGACGCCGTCCATGTGTTCGTTCATGATGTCCGCCATCCCACCGCCGAGCGGATAGTATACGCCGCCGGTACCGCCCGTCCCAATGGTGATGAACTCCTGCTGGTCATCGCCCGTACAGCCAGCGAGGCCGGCCGCACCGGCGACACCAGCCGCTTTCAGGAACGTCCGCCTGT
>PWGU01000071.1 GCA_003554605.1 Halorubrum sp. | reverse complement strand
TCCGTCTCGGTCGCGCCGACGTTCTCCTCGCCGACCCCGAAACGGACCGGGCCGCCGAGCAGGGTGGTGCCGTCGGCGGTCCAGCCGAGTTCGCGGACCTCGTCCGGCTCCGCCGGCGTCCCGCCGACGTACTTCCCGGGGACGGTCATACCGCCGACGTAGATCATGAGGTCGGCGTTCGCCACGTCGGCCCGCTTCGAGCGGTCCTCGCGCAGCTCGTCGATGGTGTGGTAGACGATCCGGTCGGTCGGGACGCCGGCGTCGACAAGCGCGCCGGCCGTATAGCGCGGATACGTCGAGAGGTACGGCGGCACCCCGAAGTGGGCGGGCTCGTCGACGTAGCCGTCGACGATGGTTACCCGAAACTCGGCCGGATCGGTCATGGTTGCCGGGCGTAGTCGGCCGAGCCGTGAAAAGGATGCGGATGGTCGGCCGTCTCACCGAACGCTATATGTCGTCCGATCGAAAATTCGCGTGCGTGTCCCGAGTCCTCACGAACCGGCAGCGACAGCTACTGACGTGGCTGCTCGTCCTCGTGTTCGCCCTCCAGAGCCTGATCCGTGTCGCGAACGCGGAACCCGTTCCGTGGGCCACGATGGCGATCGCTGCCGGCATTTCCGCCTTCCTTGTGGGCCCGATCGCATGGACGGTTCGGGAGAGGTACGATGCGGAAACCCGCAACCGACTCGGGGTGGTCGCCGTCGGCGTCGCGATGCTCCTCGTGCCCGTCGGGATCGGCCTGTCATTGGCCTTTGCGCTCCCCATCGTCACCTCATTTCATGGCCTGCTGGTTGGTGGGCTCGCCGGAGTCGTACTTGTCGCGCTCGTGGAGCGACTCGCCCTCCCGGAACACGTCCGGACCAGGTGGGTGAGGTAGCTTTTTCAGGCGGAATCTGCCACGCAAATCGGTGATACCGACCGACAGATACGACACCCGCCGGCCCATAGGATCGGTATGGTTGAGACCACGGAGGCGGACGGCGTGTCGGCGCGATACGAGGTGGCCGATGGCGAGCGACTCCTCACCTTCTCCGCGAACGGACGAACCGCGACGGTGGCACAGAACGTCGACGGCTATGCGATGTTAAAGGTTCGAACGGGCCCGGGCGGCGACGAGTTGGAGCGCTACTACGGCTTCGATATGGCGCTCGATCACGCCGCCGAACTGCTGGGCGTCGCCGTCGGGGACCTCCCGATCCCCGAGGATGCCGCGGATATGGGAATGTAACTGCGGTCGGTAGAGAAACGTCGGTCGGTAGCGAAACGTCGGTCGGTAGCGAAACGTCGGTCGGCGGGTCGTCCTTCGACGTGTCCGTTCAGACGTCTTCAGCTTCGTCGGTGTCGGCGTCGCTCTCGGCGTCCTCGGCATCGTCGCTTTCGGTGGATTCGTCCTCGTCGCTCTCGGCGGTCAACGACCCGTCTGTGTCCGTCGACACATCGTCGTCGTCCGCCGCCTCCGCGACGTCGATCTCGACTTCGACTTCGATCTCGAGGCCCTCGGTCTCGAGTTCAGCCGTCGCCTCCTTCCTGTTCCCGACTTCGATCTCCAGTTCCTCCGGGTCCACCTCTACCTCGACTTCGACCTCGACGTTTATCTCATCGGACATATTTCGTGATCGGCCCGTAACGATCCTAATGGTTTCGCTTCGAAGTGTCCTCTCGGTCGCGCCGGAGTCGTTCCTGTCCTCGGTCGTTTATATCCTATCCAGTCGGTATATAAACGACGGGCAGAGTAGTGGCCGATCTCCCACGTGGGTGCGGGCGGTTTTTTATACTGACCGGTCCTCCCACCCGACATGGTCGTTGTTGCCGCTGTCGATCGATCGGATCGCGCCGGACGGGTTGTCACGGAGGCCGTCGCCCTCGGAGCTGCCTTCGGGGAGCCCGTTCACGTCGTACACTCGATTAACCGCTCGACGTTCGTCGACATCGGCGTCAGAACCGCCCAAGATGGCGACCCGGTCACGATAGACGAGGTCCGGGCGTACGGAAAGAGGGTCGCGAAGGAGGCGATAGAGGCGGCCGGTTTCGACGTCGACGGTGCCGACGACGGGGACGCCGACCTCCCGCCGATCGAGCGGGTTGGGCTCGTCGGCGACCCCGAGGAGGAGATCGTCGAGTACGCCGAGCGCGAGGACGCGCGGTACATCGTCGTCCTGGGTCGGAAACAGTCCCCGACGGCGAAGGCGGTCTTCGGCAGCGTCGCTCAATCGGTTCTCCTGAACGCCCCCTGTGCGGTCGTCGCCCCGCCTCGCGTCGATCGCGACTAACGGACCGTCGCCCCTAACGGATCGTCGTCCGCGACGCTGACCCGGGACGGCCTCACGGCCTCGGCGATGGTGGCGACGGACGAGGACCGCCTCACCGACGGTAGCGACGGACGACCAC
Organism: Halorubrum sp.; assembly: GCA_003554605.1. Taxonomy (GTDB): domain Archaea; phylum Halobacteriota; class Halobacteria; order Halobacteriales; family Haloferacaceae; genus Halorubrum. The sequence goes on along the minus strand of PWGU01000071.1, from coordinate 1,245 downwards.
GGTGCCCTGTGCCCCGGTATTTATCTTTCGACCACCCGAGTAATCTACCGTGCTGCTCACCGCCTCGTTCGTGTTACACGTGCTCTCAGCGGCGCTGTGGACCGGCGCAACGCTCTTCGTCGTCTACGCGGTGCTGCCGCGGGCGGTCGACGGGACCATGCGGCCGACGACGTTCGTCGACGGCGCACACCGGCTGCTGCTCATCACCCGATGGACCGGGCTCGTCCTCCCGATCACGGGTGCGTACATGATCTGGGCTTTATATACCCCGCTGGAGCTGTTGACGTCGACGACCCGCGGCTGGCTCGTCCTCGCGATGCTCACGCTCTGGGGGATCATGAACGGGCTGATCGAGATGGGCGTGCTGCGGATGCGCCGCGAACTCGATCCGGAACTCGGATGGGGGACGTACATGGCGGAGGGATTCCCCGCCGAGCGCGTCGACGGATCGGTTCCGGCGTCCCGTCTGGCGGCGGCCGGTCGGCCATACCTCCTCGCGAGCGGCGGGTGTGCGGTCATCCTGCTCGTCGACGCCGCGTTGCTCGCGGGCGGAGTGCCGTGGTAAGCGCCGGCCGGAGGTCGCTCGAACGGGTGGCTGCGAACGGACGTCACACCGGCGACAACGTTTATATGATGATAAATGAACAACAATCGCATGCGAAAGCCGCTGCTCGTCACGGACTTCCTCGACAGGGCGCGAACCCACTACGGCGACGACGAGGCCGTGATAGCCACCACCGGTGAGCGATACACCTACGATGAACTCGGCGAGCGTGCCGACCGGTTTTCGGCCGCCCTGCAGGCTCGCGGTGTGGGGAAGGGCGACCGCGTCGCCGTCCTCGACCCGAACACGCACTATCACCTCGAAGCGGCGTACGGCTCGATGCAGATCGGCGCGGTCCACACCCCGCTCAACTATCGGCTCATCCCCGAGGACTTCTCGTACATCCTCGACGACGCGGGGGTGAAAGCGATCTATGCCGACCACGAGTACGCGGCGAAGATCGAACCGATCCGTGATGAGATCCCCACGGAGATGTTCATCACGAACGACGTGGACGCCGTCGAGGGCGAATGGGAGTCGTTCGACGAGCTGCTCGCGTCGGTCGAACCCGACTACGAGCGTCCCGAGATGACGGAGGACGAGGTCATCACGATCAACTACACCTCGGGGACGACCGGCGATCCGAAGGGCGTCTGCCGAACCCACCGCAACGAGACGCTTCACGCCTACCTGATCACCAT
>PWGU01000157.1 GCA_003554605.1 Halorubrum sp. | reverse complement strand
GCGAGGTCGCGTGGGTCGACGATCTCGCCGGCGATGGCCGCCGCCGTGGCGACCTCCGGTGAGCAGAGATAGACGGAGTCGTCTTCGATGCCGGAGCGACCCTCGAAGTTGCGGTTGAACGTCCGCAGCGAGACGGAGTCGGAGGCCGGAACGTGACCGATGCCGATGCAGGCACCACACGTCGCCTCGGAGAAGTTGACGCCGGCCGCCATCATCTCGGCGGTCCAGCCCTCGCGGGCGAGCATCTCGGAGGCCTGTTTGGAGCCCGGTGCGACGATCATTTCGGCGTGTCTCGCCACCTCGCGGCCCTCCAGCATCTTCGCGGCTGGGAGGATGTCCTCGTACGCACCGTTCGTACAGGAGCCGATGATGACCTGTTCGACCTCCGTCCCGGCGACCTCCCGGACGGGGACGACCTTGTCGGGCATCGACGGGCAGGCGATGAGGGGCTCGAGGTCGTCGAGGTCCACGGTGATCGTGTCGGCGTACTCCGCGTCCGCGTCGGGTGCGAGCTCGACATACTCCTCTTCACGGTCCTGTTTCGCGAGCCACGCTTTCGTCTTCTCGTCGGTTCCAAAGATAGAGGAGGTCGCACCGAGTTCCGTGCCGAGGTTGGTGATCGTGGTCCGCTCGGGGATAGAAAGCGATTCCGCACCGGGGCCGGTGTACTCGAAGATCTTGCCGACGCCGCCTTTCACCGTCAGCTCGCCGAGCAGGTGGAGCGCGATGTCCTTCGCCGTCGCCCACTCCGGAAGTTCGCCTTCGAGGTGGACGTTGACGATCTCGGGCATCTCGACGTAGTAGGCACCGCCGCCCATCGCGACGGAGATGTCGAGGCCACCCGCGCCGATCGCGAGTTGGCCGAGCCCGCCGGGCGTCGGCGTGTGCGAGTCGGAGCCGAGTAGCGTCTTGCCCGGGGCCGCGAAGTTCTCTTTGTGAACCTGGTGACAGATACCGTTACCGGGCCGGGAGAAGTACGCGCCGTAGGTGCCGGAGGCCGACCGGAGGAAGCGGTGGTCGTCGGTGTTTTTAAAATCGAACTGGTAGGTCTGGTGGTCACAGTACTGCGCGGCGAGTTCGGTCTGAACTTCGTCTATCTCCAACGCCTCGAACTGGAGCCAGACCATCGTCCCCGTCGTGTCCTGCGTGAGGACCTGGTCGATCTCGATACCGATCTCCTCGCCGGCCGTCAGCTCTCCCTCGACGAGGTGATCGTCAAGGATCTGCTCTGCGATCGTTTGTCCCATAACGATCCGAAGTCGCCGCGCATCGGATATAAATCCCGCGAGTTTTGCTCCAGATCGACCGTGTTGGATCGGCCGATACCGGCGATTTTCGGGCGAATGCGCGGATGTTGGCACGTGCCGTGCGGGTCGAAGACGTTTCCGCTCCGTGCCTGTCTTATATGTACCTGGATGGGTAGCGTTATGTTTTCCACACAGTCCCGCGCTCAGATCATGTCGCCACGGACCGAGGATCCCTCCTGTTCGCCCCGGGCGGCGGCGAGCGTCTCGGCGATCGCAGCGGCCTCTCGGTCGTCGACGCCGAGCATCCCGAGTGCGGCCTGCAGCGTCGGCATCGCGAAGGAGGCCGCACGAAGGCGCTCGAACGCCTCCCCGTCGCGCCGACCGTCAACCCACAGACAGACCCCCCGCGGATCGAGTACCTCCCCGTACGCCTCGCGCGCGAGCGCCCCCTTCAGCCGCTGGGTGACGTTGTCCTCGAAGCTCGCGTTACAGACCTCAAGATGGATCGGTTCCGCACCCTCGCCGACCAACTCGGCCGCGAGACAGCGCTCGGGCGCGGCGTAGCCGTTGTCGCTCACCCGAACGCGATCGGGGTTCGCCGCCGCCCAGTCGGCACGGACGGTCGTCCCTACGCCTTTGATCCCGTACTCCGACTCGAAGTCCCGCGCGGCGTCCGCGTCCCCGCGCATCAACACGTCCTTCGTGAGATATACGTCGAGCCGGGCGATCGGGTCGAGCCCCAACGCGACGTCGCCGAAGGCCCACACCTCGCGGACGGGGACGGGCATCCGCGCCGTCTCCACGCGGTCGACGATCGATTCGAGTCGATCGACGGCGGCGTCGCGGTCCATCCGTCCGCCCCCGCTCATCCGTCGAGACGCTCGCGCAACAGGCCGTTCACCTGTCCGGGGTCGGCGCTCCCGCCGGTCGCGGCCATCACCTGTCCGACGAGGAAGTTGATCGCGCCGTCGTCGCCGTCGTGGTAGTCCGCGACCGCATCGGGGTTGCCGTCGATGGCGGACTCGACGGCCGCTTCGACCTCGCCCGAATCGGCCTTGCCGAGCCCCTCGCGCTCGACGATCGTCTCCGGATCGTCGCCGTCGTCGAGCATCCCGCGAAGGACGACCTCCTCGGCGTTCTTCACGGTCACGTCCCCCGCGTCGACGAGTTCGATCAGTCGGGTGAACTCGTCGAGCCGATCCTCGACGTCCGTGATGTCCATCTCACGGTAGTTGAGTTCGCCGAGGAGGTTGTCCGCGACCCACGTCGCGGCGAGTTCGGGGTCGTACGCCGTCGCGACGTCCTCGAAGAAGTCCGCGACCGCCTTTCGTGAGGTGAGCTTCGAGGCCGCCTCGCGGTCCAACCCGTACTCCGTGTGGAAGCGCTCGCGGCGGGCATCGGGGAGTTCGGGGATCGGGATCGACTCCTTCCAGTCGGAGACCTCGAGCGCGGGGAGGTCGGCCTCCCGGAAGTAGCGGTAGTCCTTCTCCTCCTCCTTCGAGCGCATCGAGACGGTGACGCCACGGCCCTCGTCCCAGTGGCGGGTCTCCTGGGGGATCTCCCGACCACGGCGGAGGAGGTTTCGCTGGCGGGTGACCTCGTAGGCGAGCGCCCGCTCCGCGCCCTTGTGACTGGAGATGTTTTTCACCTCCGCGCGGTTCGCCTCGGCGAGCACCGACCCCGGGACGGAGCCGTCCTCGGCCATCTCCTCGGCCGGCACGAGCGAGACGTTGGCGTCGACCCGGAGGCTCCCGTCGCGCGTCGCATCGAAGACGCCGAGGTAGGTGAGCACTTCCTCCAACTTCGCGAGGAACGCCCGCGTCTCCTTCGGCGACCGGAAGTCCGGCTCGGTAACGATCTCCATGAGCGGCGTTCCCGCCCGGTTGTAGTTCACGAGCGTGTGTGTCGCCGACTCGATCGATCCGCCGGCGTGCTGGAGGCTGCCCGGGTCCTCCTCCAAGTGTGCACGGGTGATGCGGATGGTCCGTCGCTCCCCCTCGACGCTCACGTCGAGCTCGCCACCGGCACAGATCGGCGCGTCGTACTGGGTGAGCTGGAAGTTCTTCGGGAGGTCGGGATAGTAGTAGTTCTTGCGGTGGAACGTGGTCGTTTCGGGGATGTCGGCGTCGATCGCCTTCCCGATCTTCACGGCGGCCTCGACCGCCGCCTCGTTGAGGACGGGAAGCGCACCCGGGAGCCCGAGACACGTCGGGCACGTGCGCGTGTTTGGCTCCTCGTCGTCGGCGGCGTCGGTCGAGCAGCCACAGAAGACCTTGGTGTCGGTTTCGAGTTGGACGTGGACCTCCAACCCGATCACGACCGCCGTCTCCTCCGCTGCGGCCTGTGTACTCATTGCTACGCCGTTTCGTGCCGGGGCCCTAAACCATTACGAGGCGGCCACCGG
>PWGU01000159.1 GCA_003554605.1 Halorubrum sp. | reverse complement strand
CACCGGTTCGACTTCCCGCCGACGCCGCTGCTTCTGGACGACCTCCACCGCCGGCAGGCGAACGGCGAGCCGCTTGCGACCGTCGGTATCGGCACCGACGAGCTGTACGTTCGCGCGACGGCTGACCTCTCGATCCGCGAGGTCGCGACGACGGCCGCGGAGGCCGCACCCGCCGCAAAGATCGCGACTGCCGGGCTCCGTGAGGGGAAGATCGAGTTCCTTGCGGGCGAGCGTGACGCCGTCGAGGACGCGATCGTCGACGCCGTCGCCGCACAGTTCTGACGGCTTGGCCGCGCGCGACGTGAGGAAGGGACCCCGGACCACAACACGCTGTTTTTCTGAGCGGATCGGGACGCCGCCGCCGTGTTCATCGCTCACTGGCGGGGATATTCGCCCGGTCAGCGGCGCGAGAGCGCTTATCGGGACGGCATGTTTATGCGTAGCCGTCGTCTTTACCATCGCATGACGCGTGATACCGATCACCAATGGATCGATCGACGAAAGTTCCTCGCGGCCGGTGCCGGCGTCGGCGCCGCAACGATGGCCGGTTGCCTCGGCGGCGACGAAGGGGTAGAAGACGACGGCGCTGATGACGGTGCTGACGACACGACGGACGATACCGACGACGACCTTCGTGACATCAGACTCGGGATCCTCATGCCCGAAACCGGCGACCTCGGCTCGCTCGGCGTGGGGATCAGGGACGGGGCTCGGCTGGTCGCACGGCAACTGCAGGGGGAGGTCGATTTCAACCTCGATTTCGCGACCGGCGACACGCAGACAGACCCACAGGCTGGCATCAGCGAGGCCGACTCGCTCGTCGACGCCGGCTATCCGGCGATCGTCGGCGCGGCCGCGTCGAACGTGACCCTGCAGGTAACCCGCCAGTCGTTCATCCCGAATCAGGTGGTTGGGATGTCACCATCGTCGACCTCGCCGGCGATCACCGACCTCGATGACGACGGCTACATCTTCCGGACCGCCATCTCGGACGCGCTCCAGGGACCGGTGGCCGCGGAGTTCGCGATGGACGAGTTCGGCGCGGAAACGGTCGGAACGCTGTTTTTAAACGATGACTACGGACAGGCGCTCGAATCGGCCTTCGTGGACGCCTTCGAGGGGGACGGCGGCGAGGGGTTGGACCGCGTCTCGTTCGAGCCCGAACAGGCGTCCTACAGTTCGCAGTTGGACGATGCACTCAGCGGCGAGCCCGACTTCCTCTTCGTCATCGGCTTCCCACAGTCCGGTATCCAGCTCTTCCGTGACTACTACGACGGCTTCCAGGACGACGTCGACCTGCCGATCCTCGTCACGGACGGCCTCATCGACAACGACCTCCCGGGCGAGGTCGGCGACGATATGGAGAACGTGTGGGCGACCGCACCCGCGGCGGCCGGGCCCGGCGTCGACTTCTTCAGAGACCTGTACGAGCAGGAGTGGGACACGGCGGCCGGCGTCTTCAACGCCGAGGCGTACGACGCGGCCGCGACGCTCGTACTCGCGAACGCCGCGGCCGGCGACAACGATGGGACGGCGATCCGCGATGCGATCCGTCCCGTGACCGACCCCGGCGGGGAGCTCATCACCCCGGAAAACCTCGCGGAGGGGGTCGAACTCGCCGCCGCAGGGGAGGAGATCGAGTATCAGGGAGCGGCATCGGAGGTCGTCTTCGATGACAACGGCGACGTCGCGTCCGCATCCTACGACATCTCCCGTGTCGTCGACGGCCAGTTCGAGGTCCAAGAGACCGTCGACGTCCAAAACTAACTCGCCTCGCAGTTCGCCTCGGCCAGCCCCCGTCGTCCGATCCCTCCCTCCAGCGTTGACGTCGTCGCCCGCGGGAGGTGGGACGATACCCCGAGACCGACTCTTTATCACGCGAACGGCACGAAACATCGTACGTGAGCGATCCGATCCCAACCGGCTGTCCACCGGTCGATGAGCTCCTCGGCGGTGGATTCGAGCGCGGCGTCGTCACCCAGGTGTACGGACCGCCGGCGGCGGGCAAGACCAACCTCGCGCTCGCCGCCGCTGTGGAGGTCGCGGCCGCCGGCGGTCGCGTCCTCTACATCGATACCGAGGGCCTGTCGATAGAGCGGTTCCAGCAACTGGCGAGCGCCCGGCTGGAGGCCGAGACCGAGGCGGATGTGACTGGTTCGGTCGAGCCAGCCGAGATGGTCGAGTCGACCGAAGCGGCGGAGCCCGCGGAGACGATGGAGACGCTCGCCGGGCGGCTCATCATCACCGAGGCGTACGACTTCGCCGACCAGCGGGAGGCGGTCCGGGACGCCGAGGAGCTTGCGGGGCAGGTCGACCTCATCGTTCTCGACTCCGCAACCGGGTTCTACCGGCTGGAGCGCGCCGACGACGTCGAGGGCGGTGACTCGCTACGCGCCGTCACGAAACAGGTGACGCACCTGCTTTCGTTGGCACGGAGATACGACCTGGCGGTCGTCATCACCAATCAGGTCTTCAGGGACCCGGACGCCGACCGGGTCCGTGGGCTCGGCGGCAACACGCTCGAACACTGGACCGGCACCATTCTGCGGGTCGACCGCTTCCGGGGTGGGAACCGGCGGGCGACCTTGGAGAAACATCGATCGCGTCCGGCCGGCGAAACAGCCCCGTTCCGCATCGTCGCGGACGGGTTGGCTGACGCGGCCGATCCGTGATCGCTAGATCGCTATATAAAAGAGTTCCTCGTCGACTCAGAGGTCGTTCAGCTTCCGAAGCAGCTGGCCGCGGTACTCCTCGTCGGCTTTGATCCCCTTCATTTCGAGCACGTTTCGCTCCAGTTTGTCGAGCGCGACGTGGAACGCGTGTTCGGCGCCGTAGCCCTCGCCGGAGCCGGCAACCTGTCCCTGGTTCGTTCGGAGGCGGATCTGACACCGGATAAGGGGGGTTCCCCGGAGCTTCTCTTTGTGCTGGTGGAAGCGGACGTGCGCGTGCATCACCTGCATCGCGGCGAACTTGTCGGCGACCTGTTCGATAGACGAGACGATGTGCTTCCGGTTCGTCGTATCGAGTAAGTCAACGTTGGTAATCTGGACGTCCATCGACTCCTGCTCGGTGAACGTGAGCGCGCGGAGGATGTCCGTCTTCGTGACGATGCCGGCGACGACCCCATCGTCGCCGTCGGACGTGACGACGAGCCCCGAGAGGTCGTTTTCAAACATCCGCTCGACGACGCGCTGTGCGGTCTCGCCGGCGGTCGCGGTGACCGCCGGGCTCGTCATGATGTCGTAGACGGGGAGATCGAGCATCCGGTCGATGTCGCCCGCGCGGTCGCCGCTTCCCTGTCGTTCCTGATCGCGGACGACGAACTCGACGATGTCGTTGGTGGTGACGACGCCGGTGAGCCGGCCGTCGTCGTTCAGTACGGGGAGTCGCGAGACGCCGTTTTCACGGAGCCGGTTGATCGCCTGCCCGACGCGGTCCTTCTCGTTGATGGCGATCACGTCGTCGGTCGCGACCTGCTCGACGGTGATCGCATCGAGGCTGTCGAGGACCGCCTGGAGGATGGCGTCGACGGTGACGATCCCGTAGAGCTTCTCGCCCTCGTAGACGGGGGCGATCTTCACGTCGCCCTCGACGAGGAGGCGGGCCGTCTCCCGGACGTGTTCGGTCCGGTCGACGGAGGGGGCGGGTTTCAT
>PWGU01000108.1 GCA_003554605.1 Halorubrum sp. | reverse complement strand
TGCCGTCGATCGTGATGTTGCTCGAACGCAACACCCACAACGCGTATCCACAGGACGTCGCGGAGGTCGGGTTCGCCGCCGAACGCGACGACGCCGAGAACACGAACGTCGCCGAGCGGCGTCACGTCGCCGCGGCGATCGCGAGACGGGATGCGTCCTATGAGGCCGCAAAGGGACGGCTTGCGGCGCTCTGTGAGGACTTCGGTGCGAGCCTTGAGACGCCACCGACGGAACACCCGTCGTTCATCGATGGCCGGGTGGCAAGCGTCGTCATCGACGGCGAGCGTGTCGGCGTGATCGGTGAGGTGCACCCGGCGGTCCTTGTCGAACACGACCTCGAGGTGCCGGTCGCCGCCTTCGAGTTCGACCTCGACGCGCTGCGCTAGCTCGGCTCGGTCGAAAGCGACGGGGAATGGCGGACAGGCGGACAGGCGGACACGTGGGCGGATCCGTGATGGCGTGTCGCACGACCGCCTTGACCACCACGGGGCGTCGATCAGCGCATGGGCGGGATGGCCGCGTCTTCGGATATGAACCCTCGGCCGTGGCGAGGGGTAACATATGGCCTGGATGCCGACGAGGACGAAAGCGTTTCCCGGACCGGCCGCGACCGCACGGGTATGCGCATCGCCGTTCCCAACAAGGGACGTCTTCACGAACCGACGCTCTCGCTTCTCGAACGGGCCGGGCTCCACATCGAGGAGACCGCGGACCGCCAGCTCTACGCCGACACCGTCGACCCGGACGTAACCGTCCTGTTCGCGCGGGCGGCCGACATCCCCGAATACGTCCGCGATGGGGCGGCTGACCTCGGGATTACCGGCCTCGATCAGGCCCACGAGTCGGGCGGGGTCGCCGAGGACCCGGAGACCGCCGACGCGGACGAGCTCGTCGACCTGTTGGATCTCGGCTACGGCAGCTGTCGGCTCGTGCTTGCGGCCCCGATGGACGGGCCGATCGGGACCGTCGAGGATCTGGATGGGGGGACCATCGCGACCGAGTTTCCGACCGTCACTGAGGCGTACGTGGCACGGGCAGGCGTCGACGCCGACGTGGTCACCGTGACCGGCGCGACGGAGCTGACCCCGCACGTCGACATGGCCGACGCGATCGTCGATATCACCTCGACGGGAACGACGCTCCAGGTGAACCGCTTGGCCGTGATCGACGACGTGCTCGACTCCTCCGTGCGGCTGTTCGCCCGCGGGGACGTGCTCGACGAGCCGAAAGTCGACCAGGTTCGGACGGCTTTCGAGTCCGTCCTCGCGGCCGACGGCCGTCGCTACCTGATGATGAACGCCCCGAAGGCGCGTCTCGACGAGGTGAAGGACGTGATTCCGGGGCTTGGGGGGCCAACAGTCATGAACGTCGAAGCGGACGAAAACGGCAACGGGATGGTCGCGGTCCACGCCGTCGTCGACGAACGGGACGTCTTCGAGGTGATCGCGGAGCTGAAAAACGTCGGTGCGAGCGGGATCCTCGTGACGGAGATCGAGCGGCTGGTCGGATAAAGCCGGCCGGGTCGACTCCAAAGGCTTTCACCGGCGAGCCCGTACCGAGACCATGTCGCAATCGTACTCCCTGGCCCTCCTCGAAGACACCACCGTCACCCCGGAGCGCCTCGAACGGCTTGCAGCACGTGTGGACGCCGAGGAGAGCGAGACATCGCTCGTGGTCCGAACGCCGATCACCGACGAGCCGCTCGCCTCGGTGCCGGCCGCGACCGCGACGGACGTGTCGACGGCGGTGGAACGGGCCCGCGAGGCGGGCGAGGGTTGGGCGGCGACGCCGGTTGAGGAGCGAGCCGAGGTCATCGAGCGGTTCGGCGACCTCGTCACGGCGAACCGCGAGGAGCTACAGGACGTGGTGCAGCTCGAAACGGGGAAAGCGCGCATCCACGCGTTCGAAGAGCTCCTCGACGTCCCCGCCACCTGCTCGTACTACGCCGGTACGGCCGCGGAGGTGATCGCTGACGACCCGCGGGACGGGGCGTTTCCGCTGGTTTCGGACGCCGTCGTCACACACGATCCGCTCGGCGTCGTGGGGGTGATCTCCCCGTGGAACTACCCGCTGACGCTCTCGATGACCGACGCCATACCCGCGCTCATGGCGGGCAACGCCGTCGTGTGCAAGCCGGACGAGCGAACGCCGTTCGTCGCGCTCGCGCTGGCCGAGTTGCTGGAGGAGGCGGGGCTCCCGGCGGACGTGTTTCAGGTGGTGACCGGCGAGGGGTCGACCGTCGGCCCGGCGCTCATCGATGCGGTGGAGTATGTCGCGTTCACCGGCGGCACGGAGACGGGGAGGGTCGTCGCCGAACGGGCCGGGCGCAACCTCATCGGCTGTTCGCTCGAACTCGGCGGCAAGAACCCGTTCATCGTCTTAGCGGACGCGGACGTGGCCGACGCCGTCCGCGGTGCCGTGAGGACGGCGTATGCGAACGCCGGACAGCTCTGTTTGGCTCCCGAGCGGATCTACGTTGCCGAAAGCCGGTATGCGGAGTTCCTCGATGCGTTCGTCGAGGCGACCCGGTCGCTGACGCTCGGGCACGCGTTCGAGTACGGCCCCGATGTGGGCTCGCTCATCGACGAGGCGCATCGTGATCGTGTCGACGACTTCGTACAGGGGGCGGTCGAGGACGGTGCGACCGTGGTCATCGGCGGGAACGCGCGACCGGACATCGGCCCCTCCTGGTACGAGCCGACCGTCCTCACCGACGTCGACCCGGATGCGCGGATCGCCTGCGAGGAAACGTTCGGCCCCGTCGTCATCGTCACGCCGGTACGCGACGAGGCGGAGGCGATCGAGCGCGCGAACGACTCGTCGTATGGATTGAACGCGAGCGTCTGGACGGCCGATCGCGACCGCGGGCGGGCGGTGGCGCGGCGGATCGACTGCGGGACCGTCTGCGTCAACGATGCCTTCGTCGTCGGCTGGTCGGCGGTCGACGCGCCGATGGGCGGGATCGGTGACTCCGGGCTCGGCCGCCGCCACGGTCCCGAGGGGATCGAGCGGTTCCTCGCCGTGCGAACGGTCGCGACGTCGCGCGTCGGGCCCCTCACGTTCCCGTCGGCCCTCCCGATGGACTGGGTCGCTCGGCTCGTGAGCGGTGGGTTGACGCTGAAGCGGCGGATCGCGCGACGACTCCGGTGAGCGAAAGCGAATAGCGCCGTCCGAGTGAACGAGGTCCGTGGGTGGATCGTGCCGCGTCAGGCGTCTCCGATCAACGCGACCTTTTCGGCCCGCGTCAGCGACTTGATCGCATGTTCACGGGACATCGCCGCCGATCGCGAGTGGAACGACTCGACGTACCGGAGCGTCACCGGCGTCCGTCCACGGGTGTATTTCGCCCCGCGCCCCTCGTTGTGTTCGGCGAGCCGTCGCCGGACGTCCGTGGTGTAACCCGTATAGAGGGAGCCGTCCGAACACGCGAGGACGTAGACGTGATGGTCGGCGTCGGCGTCGAGGTGGCTGCCACCGGTCACGGCCGGCACGTCGGCATCGAGGTGGGACACGTCTACGGCTCCGTGAGCGGAGATAAAAACGATGCGGGACGCGAACCAGCGCCGGCGGCCGATCATCGGATACGGCCGACGAGGCCACCCGTGGGTCGGTTCCGGGACGGTTCGTGTTGTGCCGATCGGTGGCCTGTCGAGGGCGACACCGATCATGGCGGTTCAGTTTTGAGTGCGGGTGCGTTTTCGTGCCACTTCGGCGATTCCCGCGTTCGCGGCACAGGCGGGGCAGGCGTTGAGTGCCCCGAACTCGTCCGCGAACACGCGGGCGAAGCGGTCCGAGACGTGCGACCCGCAATGGTCGCAACTTGGCATGTTGGACCGGCATCCACCGCTGCCGGCAATACCAGTAGGGGACCGAGTAACAAATACCCTTGCTCGCCGCCCATCCGCGCGGGTTTTCATCGCCTCGCCCGATCGCGAGAAACGGTCGATCCGAGCCGTCGCTATCGCCACGATCTCCCAAGAAGTATCAATATGCAGAACATACATTCGAACCCGTCGCAGGCTCCACTTCAAATCCGCCGATCGGACGGGGAACCCGTGCGCGGGCGACCGCGCTTCCGAGGTGATTCCGCGTCCGACTCGCGGTCAGGGCCGTCCGAACACCCGGTTCGCCTCCGGGAATGATCGGTCGTTCTCAAAACATTTATATACGACGTGTTGTGAGGCGGTCCACAGACCGGTCGTACGACGCCCCTCGCGGGCGAATTCAGGAACGCTTATAAACAGGGAAGGGATATTTTCGACTGCATGGCAGACCTCATTGTCAAAGCGGCCGTCAAGGAAGCGCTGGACGACAAGAACGTTGCCTCGGACTTCTACGAGGCGCTGGATGAAGAAGTCGAAGAGCTGCTCGCGGACGCCGCTCGACGCGCTGAGGCCAACGACCGGAAGACGGTCCAGCCCCGCGACCTCTAAACCGGGCAACCCCGTTTCTTATTTCCACTATTGACCGCAGAGCGGCTGCGACGGAGCACGTGAGCGGTGCGGATCCGCTATACCGACGGGTCACCCATCCAGCACCTCGACGCCGTCCTCGGTGCCGACGTAGATCCGATCGGCGAGCCCGATGAAGAGGCCGTGTTCGATCACGCCCGGGGTCCGTGCCAGCGTCGTCGCCACCGCCTCCGGCGACTCGATCGCGCCGAACGCACAGTCGAGCACGAGATGTCCGTTGTCGGTGACGACCGGTCCGTCCTTGTGGGCCGCCGACCTGAGCGTCGGCTCGCCGCCGGCGGCTCGTACCGTTCGGGCGACGGTCGCACGCGCGCTTGCAAGCACCTCGACGGGAACCGGGCGGTCGAGCACGTCGGCCCGTTTCGACGGGTCGACGACGACGAGGAACCGGTCGGCGGCGGCCGCGACGACCTTCTCGCGGGCGTGTGCGGCCCCACCCCCCTTGATAAGCGCGCCGTCGGCGACCTGATCGGCGCCGTCGATAGCGAGGTCGATCCCCCCGTCGCCGTCGGCCGTGCCGGCCGCACGGGAGGATTCGGGGGCGAACAGATCGTCGAGGTCGACGAGCGGGATCCCACACTCCCGGGCGAGTTCGCGGCTCGCAAACGAGGTGGGGACGCCCCGAACGTCGAGGCCGGCGTCGACACGGCGGCCGATCGCCCTGATCGCGTGGGCCGCCGTCGACCCCGTGCCGAGTCCGACGACATCGCCGTCGCGCACCGCCTCGGCCGCGGATTCACCGGCCCGCCGCTTCGCCGCCTCGTCGCCCCCGCTCGTCTTCATGCCGGGGTGTGTGTGCGGCGGGATCGAAAAGCTGTCGCTGCCGGGACGGCAGGGAACCGGAGCGGGGCCGACACAGGAAAGCAGGGGACTGGAGCGGGGCTGACACAGGAAAGCAGGGGACTGGAGCGGGACCGACGCCGGACGACAGGGGAACAGCGACTGGTTAAAGCCGGTCGAGGATCGCCTCCGCGTCGTAGGCGAGCGAGATCTCCCTCGACCGACCCCGACCCTCGACGTCGGCATAGGCGGTTTCGATCACGCCGAGCCGGTCGAGTTTGTTGATGATCTCGGAGTAGCGGGTGTAGCCGAGGTCCGTCTCGGCCTGGAACGCCTCGTACACCGGGCCGGCCCGCTCGCCGTCGTGTTCGGCAAGGACACGGACGAGCGCGCGTTCGGACGCCGAGAGCCCGCGGAGCGACCGCGACAGGTGAACGTATTTCGATTTATCATAGGCGGATTCGACGTCCCCGGCGACGATCGACCGTGAAGCGCGCATCTCGGCGTTGAGCCCCGCGCGCCGCAGGAGGTCGATCCCCACGCGGAGGTCGCCGCTTTCGGCGGTGAGGTCGGCGACCAGCTCCAGTTCGGTCGGCTCGATCACCCCATCGTGGAACCCACGGGCGGCCCGCTCGGTGAGGATGTCGTAGATCTCCGTCGCATCGTACACCGGGAAGTAGACCTCCTCGGGGCGGAAGACCGACTGCACCCGGCCGTCGAGTTCGTCGATCGCATCGAGCGAGAGGTCCGAGGAGACGATGATGACGCCGATCTTCGCGCCCGAGTGCGCCTCGTGGGCGCGGAGCAACGAATAGAGGGTGTCGGACGCCTCGTTCTCATAAAAGAGGTAGTTCACGTCGTCGAGCGCGACAACGAGCCCCTCGTCGTCGTCGACGAGCTGGTCGGTTATCTGCCCGAAGAGCTTCTTAAACGAGATGCCGGATGACGGCGGCTCGTAGTCGAATATCCCCTCGAACAGGCGGGAGAAGACGGCGTAACGCGTCGAATCGACCTGACAGTTCACGTGGACCGTCCGAACCTCTGTCCGGGTGCGAAGCTCCGAAAAGAGCTTTTGAACGGCGGTGGTCTTGCCGGTCCCGGGCGGCCCCCGAACCATCGTGTTCAGCGGGCGGGACCCGCGGACCGCGGGTCGGAGGGCGTATTTGAGGCTCTCCAGTTGGCTCTCGCGGTGTCTGAACGTCTCCGGGACGTAATCGATCTCAAAGACCGACTCGTCGCGGAACACCGATTCGTCCCACGAGAGCATATCGCCGTCGGCGTCCCGGGTCATACGAAACAAACCTCACGCCGTGCACTTAACCGTTCCCCGGATCGGAACTGAAACCGACCGGCAGCGGCGCGGTACCTGTGGCGAACGGGAGGGACACGTTCACTACCGGGACGCTCGTCGGGTGGAGCGTTCACGCGCTGTCACGGGTTCGGCGGTTCGATCCTTCACGCGCTGTCACGAGTTCGCCGGTCCGAACGTTCGAGGACGGTCACGTACCGCGTGAGCGAGCGATGAACACGATGAGCGAAGGTTCCGACGACGGCCCAGCCCGCCTCGCGGGCCGGTTCACGCCAGTCACGGTCGGCGATGAGCACTGCTCGGGGTGCGACACGTGCCGCCTCGGCGAGCGCGCCGCCGACGAGGTCGGCCAGTTCGTGGCGGGCGACCTTCGACTGTCTGCCGTATGGGGCGTCGAAGACGACGCCGTCGACGGCGTCATCGGGAAGTCCGAGCGCCGTGGCGTCCCCACGGGCGACGTGCCAATCGACCGTCGAGGCCGGCCCGAGGATCGCCCCGAGGTTCTCGCGCGTCCCGCGCGCCATCTTGAACTGAGCGTCGAACGCGAGGACGTCGCTTCCGGCGAGGCCGGCCTCGATGGGTAACCCTCCCGTTCCACACATCGGATCGAGGACGGTCCGACCGGGGGCGGCCCCCGCGAGGTTCACGCACGCTCGGGCGTCGACGGGCGCCATGCTTCCCGGCTGAAAGAACGGCCGGTCCGTCGGCCGAGGGGCGAACTCCCGGTCCGGTTCGACCGCGACCCAGCCGAGCGCACAGCACGACGCCCGCCCGCCGTCGGCGCCGGGGACGGCGTCATGGGTGACCCGTCGACCGCTCGAAAAGAGCGCTCGAAGGACGTGATCGGGGTCCTCGAGGTCGACGGTGAAGCCGCGGTCGACGAGGACCGATCCCAACGCCCGCTCGGCGGCCGCCGTCGAGACGTCGGCCGTGTTGCGGACGTTTCTGGCGCGGACGGCGACCGTGCCCGAGCGGTCGATCGGCGCGGTGCGCAGGAGGGCGACGGCCGCGTCGAGGTCGACATCGGTTTGACCGATCGCCTCGTGAGCGCCGCGGGCGTAAGCGAGCCTTCCAAAGCGGGGACGTATCGATCCCGCCCGGGCGACCCCGGGTGCGAGCAGTTCGACCGCGGTTGCCGCCGTCGCTGCCTCCGCCGCGGCGAAGGCGTCGGCATTCCCCGCAAGTTCGACCCAGTACACGACGAACGTCGGCACAGGAGCGAAAAGAGCGTGACGGTCCGCCCGCTTCGTGCCATCCGTGTGAGCGTCCCCAACCAACCTTTTTAACCCGTTGTGTCGAGTACGTATTCAGCAATGGCCGACCCGAAGGACTCGATCACGATCGAAAACGTCGTCGCCTCCACCGGGATCGGGCAGGAGCTCGACCTCCAAAGCGTCGCGATGGACCTGGAGGGCGCAGACTACGACCCCGAGCAGTTCCCCGGTCTCGTCTACCGCACGACCGACCCGAAGTCCGCCGCGCTCATCTTCCGGTCCGGAAAGATCGTCTGTACCGGCGCGAACTCGACGGAGGCCGTGCACGCCAGCTTGAACATCGTCTTCGAAAAGCTCCGCGAACTGCAGATCCCGGTGGAGGACGACCCCGAAATCACCGTTCAGAACATCGTCCCCTCCGCGGATCTGGGCGAGGATCTGAACCTCAACGCGATCGCGATCGGGCTCGGGTTGGAACACATCGAGTACGAGCCGGAGCAGTTCCCGGGGCTCGTCTATCGGCTGGATGAACCCGAAGTGGTCGCCCTGCTGTTCGGTAGCGGGAAGCTCGTGATCACCGGCGGGACCGAACCGGCGGACGCGGCCGCGGCCGTCGACCACATCGTCGAGGAGCTCGGCGGACTCGGCCTGCTCGGATAGGCCGCGACCACGCCGACCGGGGGTGCCCGCCCGCCTCGCGTTTTCGAGGGGACTTTTAGCTGCGATCACGTAGGTCGACCATGCTCTTACAGACGGTCTCGCCGATCCAAGTCCTCGGGACGGTCGTCCTCTTTGCGATCTTTCTCTCGATCACCGCCCATCTCGCCGCGCGCAACGTCCTCGGGGCGGTCGATCCCCGCCGTGCGCTCTACGTCGGCCCGCTGCCCGCCGTGGTCGGCGTCGTCGGCGGGGCCTTCTCGCTGCCGGCGTTCCTGACCGTCCCGCTCGCGCTCGCGCTCGACGCCGCGATGTTTCACTGGAGCTACGGGCGTGAGCGACGGGTGACCCTCGCGATGACGGCCATCCACGTCGTGATCACGGTGCTTCTCGGCGTGGTGATCGGCGGGGTGATCCTCCTGTTTGCGACCCGGCCGACCTGAGCCCTCGCGGGAGCAACTCAGGGGGTCGGCGGTGACCCGTCGTAGGCGTCATGGTCGCCGTAGAAGTTGAGCATCGCGAACTTCAGCTTGTCCGGGTCGACGTCGATCAACTCGTCGCGCTCCTCGGGGGGAAACGCGCCACGGACCGAGTATTTCCCCATGTCGGCGTTCGTGTAGCGCCGATCCGCGAGGATCCGGACGCCGAAGTCTTCGGGGCCACGGATCACCCGTCCCAGCGCCTGGCGCGTCTTGCGGATCGTCGGGATCTCGACGGCGTAGGACCAGCCGGGATCGCGATCGCGTTCGGCAAACGCGCGGTCGTAGGCGTCCTGAACCGCCTCCATCCGGTCCGAGAGGTGTGGATACGGCACGCCGACGACGACGACGGTTCGGGCGTCGTCGCCGTCGAAGCTCACCCCCTCCGCGAGCGTGCCCCACAGGGAGGTAAAAAGCGCCGCGTTGTCGTGTTCGACGAACTCCCGGCGGAGCCGCTCCTCGTCCTCACCCGATCCATCGAGGAGGAGCCGACCGAGCCCCGCCGCGGCGAGGGTGTGGCCGGCGTCGCCATCGACAGCGGACCCGCCGCCGGGGGGAACTCGCGAATCCCCCATGCCGGTGAGCCGCTCGTGATACCGCTCGGCTTCCGCATAGGAGGGGAAAAAGACGAGCGTGTTGCCCGGGGTGAATCGGATCGCGTCCCGGAGCAGGGACCCGACCGTCTCCTGTGTCGCCGGGTCGTTGCGCGCGGAGGCGAAAAGCGGCGGCGTGTCGACCGCGAACGTCCGGCGGTTCGCCTCCGGATAGGCCATCCCGTAGGCCAACGTCGCGACGTCCTCCAACCCAAGCACCTCCGTGGTCACGTCGAACGGCCGCAACGTCGCGCTCATCAGCACCGAGGCGGCGACCTCATCGAAGAGCGCGCTCGTTACCTCCCGCGGGATGCAGGTATAGAGCTCGGCCCGGCCGTACACCTCGTCGGTGCCGCCGTCACGACGAACGGAGACGACGGGATACTGCCCGAGCGCCGTCCCCTCCGACATCCACGTAGAGATGAACCGCGCGGCCTGCAACGTCTGACACTCCGTGCGGCTCGTCGTCTCCCCGTCTCGATAGCGCCGCTCGTACTCCTCGTCGATCGCCCGACCGAGTTGGATCGCGAGCTCCGTTTCAACGTCGATGCCGGCGCCCTCGTATCCCTGGAGGAACGCGAGCGTGAGGTCGTCACGGCGGTCCTCGTTGGCGATGGCGACGTCCTCCCAGTTCTCGCCGACCGTCTCGCGAGCGCCGAACCCGAGCGCGTCGTCGTAGGTTTCGACAAGCGCGTCACGGAAGGCGCGAATGACGTTTTCGGCCGGTTCGGCGCGCGAGTCGTCGCTGTCGGTGAGCTCCTCGATGGCGGCATCGAGCGTTCGCTCCGTCAGCGTCCGGGTCGCGTGATCCCGCGCGGCGTCCTCGACGTTGTGTGCCTCGTCGAAGACGGTGATTATCTCGGAGGGGTCGCGGTCGATCCAGCGGAAGAACTGCTCGCGGATGTTCGGATCAAGCAGGTGGTGGTAGTTACAGACGACCAAGTCGACGCCCTCCATCCCCTCTTTTAAGAGTTCATACCCACAGAGTTCGCGTTCATCGGCGTACGCATAGACGTCATCCGGTGTCCGGACGTCCTCGAAGAGCCAACGGAAGAACTCGTCGGTGTCACGCGTCAGGTTGTTTCGGTAGTGCGCACAGATGTTCGCCGCCTCGGTGTCCGCGAGCGAGGATTCCAACTCGTCGAGTTCGTCCATGATCGCCTCGCGGGCCTCGGCCGCGCTCGTGTCGCCCTCGCGGCTCGCCGCGAGCAGTTCGCGTTGACGTGCCTCAAGCTCGCGGACGTCGCGTTCGGTGCCGGCGACCTCGCGGGTGGTGTCCCGGAGGGTCTGACACTCCTGGTAGTCCACATCGATGTGGCACATCGACGCCTTCCCGCGGAAGACGACCGCGCGGATCGGCTCCGTGCGCGTGATCGCCCGGGCGTCCTCGACGAACTGGCGCATCTGCTGGTGGACGTTCGTCGTGATGACGACCGTCCGGTCGTGTTCGCGGGCGTGTTCGAGCGCGGGAACGAGCGCCGAGAGGGTCTTGCCCGTGCCGGGGGCCCCCTCAAAGAGGACGTCCTGCCCGCGGGCGAGCGCATTGGCGACCCTGTCCATCGCCTCGCGCTGGTTCGGATACGGTTCCTCGTACGGGAAGAACCGCAGGAACGACGACTCTGACACGGGGATGAGTTCGGCGGCTTCCGCTAAAAGGGATAGGGTACCTCGGTCAGTAACCCACGACTGAAGTCGTGGGCTTGTCAGTGGACTCCCCTTCTACCGTCGAACTGACGGAGGCGTGGAAATCGCCGTTCAGGCTCAGCATCCCTGACGTTAGCGCACACTGACAGAGTGCGCCTCCACTCGAAGACTTCTGCCCCGAGTGGAGTCTCTTCAAGAGTTTGCGAGCGATGTTCTTGCTCGCATTATAATCCGCGTTCAGTTCGTACTCGCACTTTTGACACACGAACTGGTGTTTCGACCGTCGATTAGACTCGTGGGTAAACCCGCACGACGAACACCGCTGACTCGTGTACGCTGGACTCACTTGTTCAACCTCAATGCCGTGCTCTTCGGCTTTGTACTCGACGTACTGGTACACGCGTCGAAAGGCCCATGCGTGGAAGCGTTTTGCACCCACCACCCGGTCACGAATCCCGGTCAGATTCTCGAACACGATATGCGTACAGCCGTGTTCACGCGCTTCTTCGAGAATCTGGTTCGAAGCACGGTGGAGCTCGTCCTGCATCCAGCGGTGTTCGCGGTCGTTCATCGACTGAATCGACAGGTGGGCTGACCGCGTACCCGTCTGTTGCATCGACCCGCGAGTCTTCTCGAACTCTCGGCGTTGATGAGTCATCTCGTCAGCGTTCCCTATGAACGCCCCTGTTGAAGTCACGGCGAGCGAGCCATCCACGTTTAGGTCAACGCCAAGGACTGTTCTGTGCTTGGTGTCGGAAGAATCAGTTGTAGATTGCTCGTCGGTTTCAATTCGGCGCAACCGTGCGTGGAGATAGAACGACTCTGAGAAACGGTCGTACTGCAACGTGGACATACGGAACTCGTAGTCTTCGTTCAGCAGGTACTCGCCAATTGGTGTTCCCTCCGGCTCGGTGGGAGTCACGTAGTCGCACTCGACGCGACCGTTCACCGTGGAGAGCGAGACGTGGTCGCGGTGGAACGTCGCAGAGCGTTTGTCGTAGACAACGCTCCACGCGTCGAAGTGCGGTTGACTCGTCTTGTCGCCTTTCTTAAGGCGAACGACACCGCTTTTGGTGGCCTCGATAGCACGTCGGATCCCTTTTTGCACGAGGTTCGCGGTCAACTCCGTCTCATTACGAAGTCTGTCGTAGAGGGCTTTCTCAGCCTTCTGTTTCGAGGTTACACAGTAGTCGTGTGGGTATCTCCACGCCCACTCTGCCGTCGTATTGGCACAGTGAAGGAACTGGTCTTTGGTTTGATGGAGGTCGTCGCACCGCTCTGTAGGTACGTCGAGTTTGACTTTGACGGTGCGAATCACGTCCTCCATCCGTATTTCACATGGTGAACTATTTTTTATAAATTCCACGACTGACGTTGGGGAGTCCGACTGCTATCGCTCGTAGATTGATTCGAGCCTTGTCGGATTCCTCCCACGAGTAAAGTCGTGGACTTCCTCCTTGCATTTCTGTGAAAGTGGTCGGGTGGCGTACCGAAAGCAGGGCCACACACCGACGCCGTCGCTCGACGGGTCGATGTGGGGCGAAAGAGCAGCGGTGGATGCCTTCGCCCCGCGTTTCGCGGGATGAAAGACGAGTATATATAGGTTTCGCAGATAACGCGGCGGAAGGCTCGCTGTTGCACGCAGTCGGTGATCGCCGCGAGGGATCGCGACTTCTTTTATTGGCGTGTGGCCAAACGTTCGGTAATGACGCGCTCGCCGCCGAGACACGCCGATCCGAAGGGGAACCCGTACGTGGAGTCGCCGTCGACCGACTTCGAGCCGGCCTCGTCGCTGTCGGCGGACGCGGCGGCCGAGCAGGCGGCGTTGCTCCGCGAGGCGATCCGCGAACACGACCACCGCTACTACGTCGAGGCCGACCCGCTGATCGAGGATTCGACCTACGATCGGCTCTTCGAGCGGCTTCAAGCGCTTGAGGAGGAGTTCGATCTCGCGACCGAGAACTCGCCGACGGGCCGTGTCGGCGGCGAGCCGCTCGACGCGCTGGAGACGGTCGAACACGTCGCCCCCATGCTGTCCATCGACAACGGTTCCGAGCCGGCGGCCGTCCACGAGTTCGACGACCGGGTCCGCTCGGGGGTCGCCGACGCGGGGTTCGACCCGGACCGTGTCGAGTACGTCTGCGAGCCGAAGTTCGACGGGCTCTCGGTCGAGGTCATATATGAGGACGGCGAGTACGTGCGGGCGGCGACCCGCGGGGACGGGCGACGGGGCGACGACGTCACCGAGCAGGTGCGGACGATCCGCGCCGTCCCCGGGAAACTTCGGGGTGATCCGCCGGCACGGCTCGCCGTCCGCGGCGAGGTGTTCATGCCCATCGACGCGTTCGAGGCACACAACGAGTCGTTGATCGAGCGCGGCGAGGAGCCGTTCGCGAACCCGCGCAACGCGGCGGCCGGGACCCTTCGACAGCTCGATCCCGGCGTCGTCGCCGAGCGACCCCTCGACGTCTTCTTTTTCGACGTGCTCGCGTGGGAAGGGGAGGGCGACCGACCGGGGACACACCGTGGGGAACTGGAGGCGTTCGATCGGTTCGGGCTCAAACGGACCGACCTGATCGAGGTCGTCGACGATGCGGAGGGGGCGATCGCCTATCGCGACGAGATCCTCGACCGGCGTGATCGGTTGAACTACGAGCTCGACGGCGTCGTGATCAAGGTAAACGACCGGGCCTCCTGCGAGGCGCTCGGGTCGACCTCGCGGGCCCCGCGGTGGGCGTTCGCGTATAAATTCCCGCCCCGAACCGCGACCACGACCGTCGAGGACGTCACGGTACAGGTCGGCCGAACGGGACGGCTCACGCCCGTCGCCGAACTCGCGCCCGTCGACGTCGGCGGCGTCACCGTCTCGCGGGCGACGCTGCACAACCCCGCGGAGATGGAGGCGCTGGGCGTGAACGTCGGCGACCGCGTCCGGATCTACCGCGCGGGCGACGTCATCCCCTACGTCCCCGAGGTCGTCGAGAAGCGGAGCGAAGGGACCTACGCGTTCCCCGAAACCTGCCCCGTCTGTGCGGCTCCCGTCGAACGCGACGGCCCGCTCGCGTTCTGTACGGGCGGGTTGGGCTGTTCGGTCCAGCTCGAACGGGCGGTCGAACACTGGGCCCGCCGGGACGCCCTCGACATCGAGGGGCTCGGCCCTGAACGCGTCGAACAGCTTCGGGAGGCCGGACTCCTCGATTCGTTGCCGGCCCTGTACGACCTCACCGTGATGGAGCTCGTGACCCTTGAGGGATGGGGCGAGCGGAGCGCCCGGAACCTGATCGACGAGTTGGAGGCGACAAAGCGGCCGCCGCTCGCGGAGTTCCTCGCCGGCCTCGGGATCCCGGACGTGGGCGCGACGACGGCCCGGACGTTGGCCCGGCACTTCGGCGACCTCGACGCCCTGCTCGATGCCGACGAGGATAGTCTCACGGAGGTCGACGACGTCGGCCCGGAGGTCGCCGCCTCGATCCGCGGCTTCCTCGACGCGCCGGAGAATCGGTCGGCGATCGAGGGGTTGCGCGAACGCGGTGTCGACCCGGAGCCCGTCGAGACGGGGGACGCGGGCGGGGAGGGGCCCGGTCCGGACGCCCTTGATGGGTTGACGTTCGTCTTCACCGGCTCGCTCGCCGTGGCCCGCCGCGAGGCACAGGACCTAATCGAGCGGTACGGGGCGAACGCGACATCGAGCGTCTCGGGCAACACCGACTATCTCGTCATCGGCGAAAGTCCCGGGCAGTCGAAACGGAACGACGCCGAGGCGAACGACGTACCCGTGTTAACGGAGGAGGAGTTCGCCGAACTGCTCGCCGAACACGGGATCGACTGGCCGCCGGAGGCGTGAAGCCCGCACGTTACGGCCGGCATGCGGCCCCATCCCGTCGAATAACGAAGACACAACCCTTTATCATCCGCCGGGAAAATCGGCACGCATGACCGCCATCGAGCTGCACGGCGTCACGAAGCAGTTCGCGGACGTTACGGCCGTGGATGACCTCGATCTGGCCGTCGAGGAGGGTGAAATCTACGGCTTTCTCGGCCCGAACGGGGCCGGTAAGTCGACGACAATAAACATGGTACTCGATCTCGTCCGGCCGACGACGGGGAACGTCACGGTCCTCGGCCGCGACGCCACCGCCGACAGCGTCGAGATACGGCGGCGAACCGGCGTGTTGCCCGAGGGCTTTAGCGTGTATAACCGCCTCAGCGGGCGAAAACACGTCGAGTTCGCGATCGAGTCGAAGGGGATCGACGCGGAGCCCGACGCGCTGTTGGAGCGTGTCGGACTGTCGGCGGAGGCCTGGGACCGCAAGGCGGGCGGCTACTCGAAGGGGATGTGTCAGCGGCTCGCGCTGGCGATGGCGCTTGCCGGGGAGCCGGAGCTACTCATCCTCGATGAGCCGTCCTCCGGGCTTGATCCCGCCGGCGCGAAGGAAATGCGCGAGATCGTTCGCGCGGAGGCCGACCGCGGCGCGACCGTCTTCTTCTCCTCACACGTGCTCGGGCAGGTCGAGGCGGTCTGTGACCGCGTCGGCATCCTGCGCGACGGCGAACTCGTCGCCGAGGACTCGATCGAGGGGCTCCGCGACGCCGTCGGCGGCGAGGAAACGCTGGATATCGAGACCGCCGGCGTCGACGAGGACGC
>PWGU01000130.1 GCA_003554605.1 Halorubrum sp. | reverse complement strand
TCCTCATGCAGCCGCAACGCCATCTCCAGCTCGAAGCTCTCGGCGTTGGAGGTCTCGAAGCCGATCTTTTTGTACAACGCGACCGCCGGATGGTTCCATCGCTCGACGGTCAACCAGACCTTCCCGATCCCGTTCGCCTGCCCGTAGCCGAGCAGGCCGCGGATAAGCCGGGTCCCGATCCCCGCCTCCTGGTAGTCCTGATGGACGAAGATCGCGAGCTCGTAGCTCTCGCCGTCCCCGTCGGGAACGAGCGTAGCGTGGCCGGCGACCTCGTCGTCACACCAGGCGAGGACGTTGAGACAGTCGTCCCCGAGGATCGCCTCCAGCCAGTCGCGGACGCGTGATTCCCCGCTGGGAGGGATCCCCTGTGCGCGGTCCGCGGGGTCGAACGAGGTGTACATCGAGACGAGCGCGTCGTGTTCGGCGTCGCTGCCGTCGTAGGCGCGTACCTCGACCGTCCGCTCCGCCCGATCCTCGAAGCTCGTCGGCGGCGATGGGAACGTGTCGGCCACCTGCTCCGGGAAGCGTCGCGAGCTCATCTGACCAGCGTCACCGAGGTGGTCGCGTTCAACAGGACGAACTCGGCGATGGGGCCGATGGTGATCTTCCCCATCGGGCTCGTCTGTCCCCCGCCGAGCACGATCTCGTCGAACTCCTCGCGCTCGGCTATCGTGACGAGTTGGCTTCCCGGGTCGCCCTCGACCGCGCGAACCTCAGCGTCGAGACCGGCTTCAGCTATCGTCTCGCGGGCCTGATCGAGGACCGACTCAGTCGACCGCGGCGCGTCGGGATTCTCGACGACGACGACCGTGAGATCGTCGTCGGCCACCCGCGCCCTGTCGGCAGTCCGTTTGAGCGCCCGAATCGAATCGTCACTCCCGCCAATTCCGCAAAGCACCTTCATACGCGTCCCGTTCACGGGCGAGGTGAAAAGGGTTCGGCGTTCGCTTGGGTCCGTGAGTGGCGGATCGATCCATGGGGACTGTCGCGGCTCGGGCGATCGACCGCGGCGACAACCCTTTTGTGCGGGCGTTGGATCCGTTACGCTATGAGCGATCAGTCCGGCCCAGCAACCGACGACGACCCCCGCCCAGCCCCGGCGGACGTGGAGTCCGAGGCGGCCGATCCCCCGGAGGCCGGCGATGGCGAGCGCGGTGACGAGACGCCGGCCGAGGAAGCGGAACCGACGGCGAGCGGCACGGATGACTCCGCGCTGCCGCCGCCGGACGTCCGCAAATACGAGCGATTTAAAAAGATGGACGGGGCCAGCTACGAGCGCGTCAACGGCTTCCTTCGGGATCGGACCTATATCACGGCTCGTGAGTGGGCGATCGCCCGACTGTGTGCGGATTTCCGGACCGAAACCGGCGTGGAGATGACGAAGATCGGCGAGAACCTCCCCGAACTCGTTCCCTTCATGACCGATACGTACACCCCACAGGCGGTCAATCAGGCCCGGTACGCCTTCGAGGATAAGGTGACGAAGGCGGGGGCGACCTTTTTATACGGCGCGATGTCCGGCTTCTTCACCGCCGAGGACCTTGACGAGATGATGTACGAGGTGACGGAGGTCGCGAAGTTCCTCCTCGAAGTCGAGGGGGTCGACCTCGCGGTGGCCGACGAGCTCGAAGCCGAGGATCGGATCAGCGAGGTCATGCGAGAGGTCCGGGCGTCCTCGGCCGACCTCCGTGGGGAGGAGGTTCGGTGTCCCGAATGTGGTCACGTACACGGGGCCAACGAGGAGTGACGATGGGGAACGACTGGGGGCTTCTCGACGGCCTCCCCGACCCGGTTCTCGTCGTTGACGGCGACGGAGTCATCCGGTTCGCCAACGAGCGGGTCAAGCATACGCTCGGTTACACCCCCGCAGACCTCGAAGGGGAGACGGTCGAACACCTTCTTCACCCGGAGGACGTCGAGCCCCACGTAATCCTCCGGGAGACGTATATGAAGGACCCGAAGCCACGGTCTCTCGGCTCCGGGCTCGACCTGTATGCGCTTCGCGCGGACGGCACGGAGGTCCCGGTAAGCGTCAGCCTCGGTCCGTTCGAACACGACGGCGAGACGCATATCCTGACGACCGTCGTGGACGTGACTACCGAGCGGGCCCGCGAGGCGGAGCTCCATCGTCGAACCCGGACGCTCGCGGCGTTACATCAGGCGACACAAAAGCTCCTGAAAGCGACCGACTGGGAGCTGGGTGCCGAGGCGGCCGTCGACTACGTCGAGGACGTTCTCGGGCTGCCGATCGCGGCGGTCTGGATCCGTGATGAGGATCACGACACGCTCCATCCGGTGGCGTGGACGGAGACGGCGGTCGCGATCGTCGGGGATCACCCCAGTTTCGATCTCGACGACGGCAGCCTCGTCGCCCGCGCGTTCTCACGTGGGGAGGCGGAATATATCCCGGATACCCACGACGAGCCAAATCGGCAGAACCCCGAGACGTCGATTCGGAGCGAGTTCATCGTCCCGTTGGGTCGGTACGGCGTGTTGATCGTCGGGTCGCCGGAGCCGGACGACTTCGACGAGGCCGACCGCACCGTCGCTCGGCTCTGGGGGGCGACCATCACGATGGTGTTCGTCCGTGTCCAACGCGAGAAACAGCTCCGATCGAGGGAGACGGAGATCGCCCGCGAGCGGGACCGCTTGGAGGAGTTCGCAGGCGTCGTCTCACACGACCTCCGGAACCCGCTCAACGTCGCCGCCGGTCGGCTTCAACTGGCCCGTGAGGAGACGGACAGCGAACATCTGGAGGCGATCGAACGGTCGCTCACCCGGATGGAGGCGATCATCGAGGACGTCCTCACCCTCGCGCGCGAGGGTGACGGTATCGACGAGATGGAGCCGGTCCCGCTCGCCGCGCTCGCCGAGGAGTGTTGGACGAACGTCGACACCGAGGGGGCGACGCTTTCGGCCGCCGGCGACATCACCGTGCTTGCCGATCGGAACCGGCTCGCGCGGATCCTTGAAAACCTGTTTCGAAACGCCATCGAACACGGGGGCAATGACGGGAGGGCGGACGGAACGGCTGATGACGGGAGGGCGGACGGAACGGCTGATGACGGGAGGGCGGACGAGGGGAGTGGAGCGGACACACTCGCCATCGAGGTCGGCCCCTTCGCCGACGGCGACGGGTTCTACGTCGCGGACGACGGGGAAGGGATCGATCCCGAGATCCGCGATCAGGTGTTCGAACCCGGCGTGACGACGAATCCGGACGGGACCGGCTTCGGGCTCCGGATCGTCGCCGAGATCGCCCGCGCGCACGGCTGGTCCGTGTCGATCGTGGACGCCGACGCCAGTGGTGCCCGGTTCGAGTTTCGGGGTGTCGAGGTCGTCCCCGACGAGGGAGCCGACGGACCGGCGTGAGGGCTCGTAGGACTTCGACATGGAGGGATAGCCTGAAGCGACGGCCGGGGTAGGGAGTGGCCGCTCAGTCGTCGGAGACGGCCGCGACCTCCCCGGCTTGATACCCCGGGACGGTGCCGTCGTCGTTCCATCCCCGCTCGGCGTAGTACTCCGAGAGGGCCGCATCGAACCCGTCGATCTCGTACGGAAGCGTGTCGTCCTCGCGGTCGAAGCCGCGCGCGTTGTTAAACGCCCGTTCGAGTTCGACGACCCGCGCACCCATCTCGATGAGGGTCTCATACTCCGTATCGAGCAGCCGCGCCAGTCGCTCGTCGGTGACGGTCCCGCGCGAGAACTTACAGACGACCGCCGAGTCGAGCACGGCGTTCCGGTTCTCTTTCGCGACGAGTTTCGGTGGCTTCCCCTCCAATCCGTGTGGGTCGAGCGCGTCGTCTTTGCCCACGAGCGGGTACTCATACGGGTAGAACTCCCCGTACATGTGGTCGGCACCCCGGTTCGAGGTCGCGAACGCCAGCCCCTGCCCGTTGAGCTGTCTGCCGTCGTGGCCGGCGAACGCGAGCCCCTTGACGGTCCAGTCGTCGACGCCGAACTCCTCGTGGGCGCGATGGACGCCCTCCGCGAGCTTGTCGCCGACGCCCTCGCGATAGGCGATCTGTTCGACGAGCGAGTGGACGAGCGTCTCGTTGCCGAACTCGTCCTCGGCGGCGAGGAACATCGAGACGACGTCGCCACAGGAGATGGTGTCCATCCCCAGTTCGTCACACAGCTCGTTGGAGCGCATCACGTCGACGATGTCGTCGATCCCGGCGTTCGACCCGAACGCCATCACCGTCTCGAACTCCGGGCCCTCCGTTTCGATCCCGGTCCCCTCATCGCGGGTCGGAAGCTTGCAGGCGAACGCACACTGTGAACAGGTCCCCTTTTTATACTTCTTTTCCTCGACGCGGTCCCCCGAGATCCCTTCCGTCCCCTCGAAGGACTGCTCGGAGAAGTAGTAGGACGGCAGCGCCTCGACCGCGTTCGCCAACTCGGTCACGCTCGTGGTCCCCTGTCGTTTCATGATGTGATCGGAGGTGGCGGCCTCACGGTGGACCTCCCCCGCATCCCCCGGCCACTCGATGTCGATCCCCGGGTCGGCCTCCCCCGCGAACGTGAGCGCCTTGACGCTCTTCGAGCCGAGGACAGCCCCCAACCCGCCACGGCCGAACGCTCGGGTGTCGGAGGTCATGATCGACGCGAAACGGACCTCGTGTTCGCCGGCCGGGCCGATGCAGGAGACGTTCTCGGGTTCGAGGTCGTGTTCGTCGCCCAGATACGTCGACACCGCCGACGTCTCCGCCTCTGCGAGGTCCGGAACGGGCTCGAAGGTGACGTTCGGCGTGCCGTCCTCGTCGGCCTCGCGGACGTGGATCGCGAGGAGCTCGTCGCTCTCGCCGACGATCTCGACGGCCGCGTATCCCGCGCCGGTAAAGTTCCGCGAGAGGAAGCCGCCGGCGTTCGACGAGCAGATCCCGTTCGTGAGCGGCGAGACGGCCGTTGCCGCCATCCGGCCGGTGTAGGAGGTCCGCGAGTACTGCATCGGCCCCGTCGAGAGGTACAGGCGGTTCTCCGGTCCGAGTGGATCGACGTCGAAGGGGATGTGATCGTACGCGAGCCGGGTGTTGAGCCCACGGCCGCCGATGAACGAGGTAAGCACGTCGTCTATCGGCTCGGTCGTCGCGGTTCGCTCGCCGACATCGATACTGAGGAGCGGTCCCTGTGCGTGTCTCATATACCTGAATTCCCTCGGGCAGCGATAAAACTCGGGGTGTCGCTTCCGACTTCGGTCCACGGAATGGGCCCCGGCTCAGACGAACCCGAGCGTGGCCATGATCTGGTTCCCGAAGATCATCACGATGAGCCCGAAGAGCATGAGCAGCCCGGAGGAGACCGTCACCGTCCGAACCGCCGCGTGTCTATCCCCGAGCGGAAGCCGACTCGCGATCGCCTCTGCGACCATCCGGAGGATCCGTCCGCCGTCGAGCGGGAACGCCGGCAGGCAGTTGAACAGCGCGAGCTGGATGTTGATCCAGCCGGTCCAAAACAGCAGGTTCGCGAGCAGGAACACGCCCCCGCCGAGGACCGCGAGGCTCCCCTCGATCACGAAGAAGTTCGTGACCCCTCCGTTGAAGCCGGCGAAGTTGAACGGCAGCCCGAAGAGGCTTCCGAGCGGGAGGATGAGCGTCACGAAGACGAGCCCGAGCGGCGAGTCGACGAGCCCGCCGATCGCGACGTCGTCGGCCGCCCCACCGGCGTCGCCGCCGAGCAGTTCGAGGTACGCCCCGGCGGGGTACTCGGCTACACCGAAGTCGTTGAGGTCGAGCCCGCTCGTGCCCGGGAAGATGTTGACGCCGAGGAAGCCACCCTCCCGATCGGGGTGCGGCGCGAGGTCGACCTCGTAGGTCACGCGCTCGTCCGCTCCCGTGTACGCGACGACATCGACGACGGTCCCCGGCTCCCGCGCCTCCAACGTGGCGGCGAGGTCGTCGTCATCGCGGATCCGGTCGCCATCGATCTCGACGATCGTCAGCGGCTCGCCGAGTTCGGCACCGGCGTCATGGAGCGGACCATCCTGCTGAACCTCGATGATATACGCCCCGATGGGCATCTCCGTGGCGTTCTCCGCGTCGTCGTCGACCTCGCCGGCGTCCGTCTCGACGACGGCGGTCTCGTCGTCGCCGACGATCTCGAAGAACTCCCGTTCGGTGCCCACGGGCTCGCCGTTCACCGCCTCGATCGTCACCGGACGATCCGTGATCGTCACGCCGAGTGGGTTGCCGCCGGCGGAGCCGACGATCTGGAGCTCGCGGGCGACATCCGCCTCACGCTCGGACTCGCCGTCATCGACGGTGACCGTCACTTCCCTGTCGGCGTCGGCGATCGCCGCCTCGAACTCCCCGGCGGTCTCGACCGGGTCGCCCTCGACGGCGACGAGGCGGTCACCGTCGACGATCCCAGCCTCCTCGGCCGGCGACCCGGGGTTCACCTCGCCGACGGCGAACCCCGGTGCGACGGAGATCGCCCCGACGACCGGGCCGAAAAGTAGCGCGAAGACGACGACGGTCAACAACGTGTTGGCGGTGACGCCGGCGGCGAACATTCGGGCGCGCGCGCCCCTGGAGGCCTCGCGGGTCGTCTCCTCGTCCGGCTCGACGAACGCGCCGACCGGGAGGAACGCGAAGAACACGAGCCCCATCGACTCGATGTCGATCCCCTCCACGCGACAGAGGAGCCCGTGGGCCCCCTCGTGTATCACCATCGCGACGAGCAGGCCGATCACGATCTCCAAGGCCGCCTCAAGCGGCAGGAACTCGTTGACACCGGGGATGATCAGGAAGTTCTGTGGCTGCTGGATCGCCGCCGGCTGCGGGGCGGCTATCGCCGAGATCCCGGAGGTGACGATGAGGAGGAACGAGCCGACCATCGCGACGAGCGCGCCGCCGAGCCCGAGGTTTGCGACCGCCCGCCAGAAGCGTTTCGGCCGTGAGAGCCGATCGAGGAAGTCGCGACCACGGCGGGTATGGATCGTCGCCAGCGGACCGGAGACCCGGACGGATTCGGGAAGGATCCCTCGGTTTCGGAGCCACATCGCGACCGCCGTGTACGCGAGGATCCCCGTCAGGACCCACAGCAGGGTACTCATTAAACCCGGTTTAGCGACGGCTATGGGTAAGGTGTTCGGTTCCATGGACCGACACGGGCTGTCGACCTCGCGGTCACGGCCCGTCGCGTGCTATTGATGTCGCGGCCCGTCGCGTGCTATTATTGATGTCGCGGCGTGCTCGCGGGCCACCGATCCTCAACATCCAAGTACCCACCCCCCGAACCTTCGGTTATGATCGCGCTCGTAGACTTCTTCGTCCGGCTCGTCGGCGATGTCGGTCGGTTCGCCGAGATATTCATCAACGACGTCGTCTTGGGTGCCGGCGACCCGCTGAGTATCGTCTCCGTCGCCGTCGGACAGGTGCTGATCGGCTTTGCGGTGTTGGTGTTCGCCTATGGCGTGGTTGGGGCACTCTTCAGCGAACTCGGGGTCCAACTGCCCACCCTCGGCCGCGGCCGCGGCGAGTGAGCGGGCGGATTCGTTTTCGACGGAGTCAACACTAAGTGCGTCTCGGACGGATCGTCTGTGATCCGCCATGATAGTCGCCGTCTCGGACGTTCATCTCGGGGTCAACGATACCGACTCCTCAACCCCAACGAAGACCGAATTTCGCCGATTTCTCGAGTACCTCCGGACGGACCTCCGGCCCGACCACCTCGTGTTGAACGGCGACATCGAGGACCTCTGGCGGCGGGACATGCGGACGCTCACCCGGGAGAACTACGGGGTGTTCGCCTCGCTTTCGGCGCTTCGCGACGAGGGAATCGCGGTCCACTACGTCCTCGGCAACCACGACTGGTACGCCCGAAACGACGCGAAGGGCCGTGAGCGACCGTATTACGACACGGAGTACGAGACGGAGCTGACGCTCGAAAACGACGGGGTCGCCTACGCGTTCGTTCACGGCCATCAGTTCGACCCCGTCCAGCGGGAGTGGTACTTCGACAAACTGGCGCTCGTCAGCGACGACGCCGTGGGCGCGGCCTTCGGCAAGAAGTGGGCGACCGTTTCCGATACCGACGGCCGATTCGAGGCGATCATGACCGTCGGCAGGCTGTTTTACGATCGCCTCACGAGCGGATCGTGGGACGACCGGGTGCTGGAGATGGACCGCTGTGAGACCGACCTCGACCTCGGTGTGCAGCCGCCCGGCTCCGCCCGGTACGTCGAGAGCCGCCCGGAGGTCGACTGGCTCTGTCTCGGTCACACCCATGAGGCGGGTATCGCCGGGTCGGCACGGGTCGCGAACTCCGGTGCGTGGATCGACGGCGAACACACGTACCTCAAAATAACGGACGAGCCGGCCCTGTTCGACTGGAACGGGGGCGACCCGCGGGAAGCCTAACGGGGGAGGCCAACCGGATCAGACGGACGCACGGGCTCAGTCGTCGGCCGGGACTTCGGTGAACTCGGGTCGATCGACACGCCGGTCGGTCGCCTCGCCCTCGACGTCGAACGGGTACTCCCCGGTAACACACCCAAGACAGAGGTCCGCCCTGCTCGCCTCCAACGCCTCCGCTACCGCGTCGATAGAGAGGTAGGCCAACGAGTCGGCGGCGATGCGCTCGCAGATCTCCTCGGTCGAGCGGTCCGCGGCGATCAGCTCCTCGCGGGTCGCCATGTCGATCCCGAAATAACAAGGGGCGACGATCGGCGGCGCGCCGATCCGGAGGTGAACTTCCTTCGCGCCCGCCTCCCGGACGAGTTCGACGAGCTGCGTCGAGGTCGTCCCCCGGACGATGGAGTCGTCGATGATGGTGACGACCTTGCCCTCGACCGTCGAGCGGATCGGGTTGAGCTTCAGCCGGACGGCGCGTTCGCGCTCGTCCTGGGTCGGCATGATGAACGTCCGCCCCACGTAGCGGTTCTTCATTAACCCCTCCGCGAACTCGATGCCGTCGTCGTCCTCCGGTCGTGGATCGCCGGCGGCGGTGGTCTCGTTCGCGGCGTCGACATAGCCGGAGGCGAACGCACGACCCGAGTCGGGAACCGGCATGACCACGTCGCTTTCGACGCCGGACTCCTCCCAGAGCTTTCGGCCGAGTTCGCGGCGCACCTCGTAGACGAGGCTGCCGTCGATGACCGAGTCGGGTCGCGCGAAATAGACGTGTTCGAAAAAGCAGTGGGCCGTCGCGTCCGCATCGACGAGCTGATAGGTGTCATAGCCCGCGCCGTCGGGCTCCAAGACGACCAGTTCGCCCGGTTTCACGTCCCGGATCAGCTCGCCGTCGAGGGTGTCGATGGCGGCCGACTCGCTCGCGAGAACGTAGCCGTCCTCCAGCTTTCCGAGACAGAGCGGCCGGTTCCCGAGCGGGTCCCGGACGCCGAGGACCGTGTCGTCGTGGGTGATCGTGAGCGAGTAGGAGCCGTGGATGCGGCCCATCGTGTGTTTCACGGCGCGGACGAGGTCCTCCTCTAGGAGGTTGCGCGCGAGGTCGTGGGCGATCACCTCCGTGTCGCCGTCGGAGGTGAACGCGTGTCCCGCTGCCTCCAACTCGGCGCGGACCTCGTCGGCGTTCACCAGGTTGCCGTTATGTGAGAGCCCGAGCGAGCCGGACTTAAAC
Organism: Halorubrum sp.; assembly: GCA_003554605.1. GTDB lineage: Archaea > Halobacteriota > Halobacteria > Halobacteriales > Haloferacaceae > Halorubrum. Next base: position 6,228 of record PWGU01000130.1, on the reverse strand, counting down.
GAGACCGAGAAGGGCTGGGCACAGCTCTTATCGAGGCTGCCCGCGGTCGGATATCTGACGTGACCAATACCGGTGCTGCCGGCGAGCGACTCCAGTGCCCGCTCGTCGAAGGCGTCGCCGACCAGCCCGCGCTCGACGTGGCTGTGCTGTTGAAAGCCGTCGTGCGTGACGATCCCCGCGGACTCCTGACCGCGGTGCTGGAGCGCATACAGGGCGTAATAGAGCGGCCGGGCCGCCGACCGATCCGTCAAGGAGACGCCGACGACGCCGCACTTCTCCCGCGGCTCGTCGCCATCGATGTGATCCCCACCGGGTTCCATGCCTCGTCGTGTGCGGTGATCGAATAAAAACCCTCGTGTCCGTGGCGTGCCGGCGGGTATTTGTCCACCGAACGATCCACTTATGTGCATTAGACGGACGGTATCACGGCTCACCCGGTCAGGTCATCGAGCGCCTCGAAATAGTCCTTACGAGGGATCTGATACGCCTCCCGGTAGTCCACCTCGCCAGCCGCGAATCGATCGGCGAGGTCGACGGCGGCCTCGGCGGCAACGTCCCGCTCCCCGTAGGTCTCGGTCACTGCCTCGATCTCGGGCTCCAAAAAGCAGACGACGTGCCACTCGTCGGTGGCGTACTGGCCCGCGCCGGGGCGTCGCCTGCGGGAGCCGTTCGTCAGATAGATCGTCGGGAGGCACTCGGCGGGAAACCCGTCCTCGTTGAACACGTCCGGCCGAAAGACGAGGATCGCCCGGCCGCCGGGCTCCTCGTTCCACACCTGCCACCCGTCGGGGAGCGCCTCGAAGCTCATATCCCCGCTCGGTCGCCGAGACTTGAAAGGATCGCGCTCCGCGGACCGGGGGAGGGCCGACCCTCCGGCTGGGTCGGGTCCTCCGGGGTCGATCAGTTGCTGAACTCGTTACAGACGGGGATCCCCATCGTGTCGAAGTCCGTCATCGCCGCCAGCCGGTCCGGCACTTGGTGGATATCTATCGTCTCCGAGACGAGCGCCGCCGGATCGAGTTTTCCGGTTCGGATCATATCGAGCATCTCGGGGTATCGGGACGGCTGCAGCCCCAGCGAGCCGATGAACTCGATCTCCTTGGCGACGAACTCGTCGGTCGGCAGCGGGATCATGCCCTCCTCGGCAGCGGTGGTCAAGCCGATCTGGACGTGGCGGCCGCCCTTACCGAGCGAGCGAACCGCGTTCTGACAGGTCGCGGTGATCCCGAGGGCGTCGACGGAGACCGCCGCGCCGCCGTCGGTCATGTCCCGGACCTCCTTCGCCGGGTCGTCCACATCGCGTGCGTTGACGGTGTCGACCGCGCCGAGCTCCTCGGCCTTTTCGAGTTTTTCGTCCATCAGATCGACGCCGATGACGTTCGCGCCGAGCGCGTTCGCGATGTGCACCGCAGCGAGGCCGATCCCGCCCAGCCCGTGCACGACGACGTCCTCGCCGTTGCCGACGTCGCCCTGATGGGCCATCGCGTGATAGGAGGTCATGAAACGGCAGCCGATCCCCGCGGCGGTATCCGATTCGATCTCGTCGGGAAGCGGGACCGCGTTGACGTCGGCGGCCGGGATGTGTACCTCCTCGGCGAACGCGCCCGGGGCCTCGTTCATAAAGCCCAGACCGATATGGTTCTCACAGATGTTCTCACGCCCGTTTCGACAGAGCGTGCACTCCCCGCAGGCGAAATTAAACGGGATCGCCACCGTGTCGCCTTCCTGCACGCTCGTGACGTTCTCGCCGACCTCGACGATGGTCCCTGTCGGCTCGTGACCCAGTACGTGCGGCGGGTCGGGCCGGTAGTTGAACCAGTCCCACTCGCCCTGCCAGCAGTGCCAGTCGCTGCGACAGACACCACACCCATCGACCCGGGCAACGGCCCCATCGGGCTCCGGCTCCGGGCGTTCTACGTCCTGTACCTCCAACGGCTCCTTGAACTCCTCGAGTACGACGGCTTGCATGGCCGGACGCCGTTTCACGCGACAACTATGTAATGATTGTACGTTATTATCATTCATATTAAATTTGAAATATCACTCATTCATTATTTCGGCGTAGGCGTGCGACTCTCCGAGCCGTTTTCACCGCTCCATCCCGTACCGGAGTCATGGAGAACGATCGCCGCCCTGCCACCGGGGAGGAAATCCGCGAACCGCGCTCCGACGGCGGAACGGCCGACCGACTGTCGGTCGCGATCCACTGGTTCCGACGGGATCTCCGTCTCCACGATCACCCGTCGCTCGTCGCGGCCGCGGCGGCCGACCGACTGATCCCAATCTACGTCTTCGATCCGGACGACTATGGCCCGAGCGAGTATGGCGGGGAGGGCTCATTTATATACGAGAAGACCGGCTTCCACCGCGCTCGCTTTCGAACCGAGGCGGTCGCGGACCTTCGGGCGTCCCTCCGGGCGCTCGATTCGGAGCTATACGTTCGGGTCGGCGCCCCGGCGGAGGTGATCCCCTCGTTCGCGGAGCGGACCGGTGCGGAGGTCGTCCATGCGGGATCGTGGGACGTTCCCGAGGAGCGAACGACGGAAGCACGTGTCCGTGGAGCGCTCGCCGACCGCGACGATCCGACACCCCTCAAAACCGACCCCGGACACACGCTCTATCACCCGGCCGACCTCCCGGACGGCCCGGCGGGGATCGAGGACACGTACACGCCGTTCCGCAAGTCCGTCGAGAACGCGGCCGACGTCGACGTTCGAGCGCCCCTCGGCGTGCCGTCGCTTCCGCCGGTCACGTCACCGATAGGTGACGACGAGGACCCGCTTGCGCCCGGACGGATCCCCGAGCCAGCGGACCTCCTCGATGGTGGATCCGCCGACGAGGAAACCAGCGAGGTCGACGATATGGGTGACGGGAACGTGGATCGTCGACCCGACGATAGGGGCGACGGGGACGTGGACCGCCGGCCAGACGATGCCCTCCAGTACCGCGGGGGCGAAGTGGCGGGGATCTCGCGACTCCGGGAGTACCTCTGGGAGGGCGACCATCTCCGTCGATATAAAAAGACCCGAAACGGCCTCGTCGGACGCAACTACGCCTCGAAGCTCTCACCGTGGCTCAACGAGGGCTGTCTCTCGCCGCGGGCCGTCCACGACGAGGTCCGACGGTACGAGGCCGCCCGCGTCGAAAACGACTCCACCTACTGGCTCATCTTCGAACTGATCTGGCGGGACTTCTTCGCCTTTCAGGTCGAAAAACACGGGGACCGCTACTTCTCGCAGGGAGGGATCCGCGGGCGTGACGACATCGAGTGGGCGAAAGGCGAGGAGGAGAAGCGACTCCTCTGTCGCTGGCGGCGGGGACAAACCGGGGTGCCCTTCGTCGACGCCGGGATCCGCGAGCTTCGCGCGACGGGCTACCTCTCGAACCGTGCCCGCCAGAACATCGCCTCCTTCCTCGCGAACGACTGTCGCGTGGACTGGCGGAAGGGGGCCGCGTTCTTCGAGACTCACCTCGTCGATTACGACCCCTGCTCGAACTACGGCAACTGGGCGTACATCGCCGGCGTCGGCAACGACTCGCGCGATCGCGCGTTCGATGTCGTCTGGCAGGCCAACCGGTACGATCCGGACGGTGAGTACGTCCGTCGATGGGTTCCGGAGGTTGCCGATCTGCCGAAAGAGTACGTCCACGAGCCGTGGACGATGGATCCGGGGATGCAGGGCCACTACGGGGTCCATCTCGGCGAGGACTATCCGTGGCCGGTCGTCGAGATGGAGTAATCGGTGGTCACTGGCGGACCCTCAGGGGTCCCGCCGGTCGAGCAGCGCCGCACCGATCAGCCCGACGCTGATGAGGAGGAACGCCACCAGCGCGAGCCGCGGGATGGTGAAGACACCGAAACCCTGCCAGAGGATAGTGGTGCACCCGCCGTCGAGCGTGCAGGTCGCGTTCGGCGACAGCTGTAGATAGCTGTGATAGGCGGCGACGACGACACCGGAAAGCGACAGCGGCAGCCCGGTCCGCCAGACGGCCGTTCGTCCTTCGAGGGTCGCGACGCCTAACACGACGACGAGCGGGTACATCAGGATCCGCTGGACCCAACAGAGGTCACAGGGGACCAACCCCATCGCCTCGCTGAAATAGAGGCTGCCGACGGTGGCCACGGCGGCGACGAGCGTGACCGAACCGAGGAGCAGCCATTCAGGGGCGACCCGCTTCATACGCCTGCTGGGCCGGCGGCGGACAAAAACGGATCGCTGCCGCTGAGTGCATCGTTCCTGAAAAATGCTCGGTCAGGGATTTGAACCCTGGTCGTCGGCTGTCTTCCGGACCGGCTTGGGCCGCGTCCGTCGAAAGGCCAACATGATTGGCCGGACTACACCAACCGAGCGTACTCACCGCTTGCGCGGCATCCGATTTAACTCTTCTCAACTCCCGTCGCCATGTCACGAAGTGACGGGGGTTGCCCGTCCCCTGATACGGAGGTGCCGTGGACGACGGATCCGCCCGCTCGACGACCGATCCATGCCCGATCCACGATCGACCTATGCCCGCTCGACGACCGAGTCGGAGCGACGAGGTTTATATTCCTGTTCGCTTGAGGATCACTCGATGGTCGAGGAACTCACGCCCGAGGAGGTCAACGAGCGCGTCGAGGAGGGAACGATCCGCGTGATCGACACGCGTCCCGAACCGCAGTTCGAACGCGGCCACATCCCCGGGGCGATCAACCTCCCCCTCGGTGAGTTACCGCGCCGCGTCGGGGAAGTCGATTGGGACGACACGGATGTCGTCTGTGCCTGCCCGATCGGCCAGTCGTCGATCCAAGCCGCCCGGCTCATCGGGAGCTACGAGGGGGTCGATGACGACGTCACCGTCGCGAGCATGGCCGGCGGCTATCGCGAGTGGGAGTTCGAACTGGAATCCGGCGATTGACATCCTCCCGCGCCTGAAGACGCGGGAATCCCACGGCACCGCACCGCTGGGTTGGGATATTACGGTTTGCAGTCTACCACTTGTGCCTGCGGTTGGAATCCGCTGGACAAGTCGTAAAGGTAGACTCCGGGCTGTGCCAACCAGCCGGTACTCCTATCCTCGCCCAAACTGGCCGAAGACTCGGAGTTACTTTGTGTGTCGTCGTTGATGTTGAGGCGGATGTTCTCTGCCCCGTTCACATCGGCGTTGAACGCCGCATCGCACGACTCACAGACGTACAAGCCACGTTCGACACGCTGACTATCGTCTTCTCTACCGCACACGCAACACGTCTTACTCGTGTCGCGCTCTGACACTTCCACCACCTCAATTCCCTCGACCTTCGCTTTGTATGTGAGAATCGAGGTAAAGCGGTCGAACGCCCACCCATGCAGGTCAAGGTTGCCGTGTCGACCCCAGTTTTTTGACACACCATTTTCGTCCTCACGCACACCCTCTAAGTCTCCGACGTTGATTCGGCCAACTCCCTTCTCGACACACCGTTCAACGATGTGTTTCGCTACGGAGTGGAAAAAGTGAGTGCGGCGTTCGGACCACTTCACGTGTAATCGGGTGGCTTTGTCGCCACCAGAGTCGTCACACTTGGCGATCTCCTTCGGGAAGTAGTACCCGTCTTGCTTCAAGCGGTTGCCGGGGTACAACTCGGATTCCTCGGTGCTGTAGGCGACCGCCGCAAACTTACTGATACCGAGATCGATCCCAGCTGTCTCGGTTCCGGGTGCGTTGGGTGTCTCGATTTCGTCTGTACAGACGAGATGCAGCTCCCAACGTCCTTTTGCCTTGTCGTAGACGGCCCTGACTTGTTGCAGGTTCTCGACGGTGACACTGGGGCGCGTCTCGTATTCGACAAGGATGTACTCCCACGCTTTGGGGTGTTCCTTGTGGTTTGCACCTTTCGACAGGCGAACGCGGTTGTTCTTGGTATCGTGTTTGATTCCGTTTTGCTTCCACGTCACGGTGGAACGAGGGTGTTCTTCATGGACGAGACGGCCTTGGTTGTCGTAGTAGTTTTTCTTGCGGTAGCCGGGCGGATTCGCACGATCATCGGACTTCCTCGTTTCGTACCACGAGTTGAAGGCTTCAGAAAGCTCCTCAAGAACTTTCTGACTGGACTGGCTGTGCAGTCCCTTGTATTTTGGATGAGTCTTCAGCTCGTTTTTGAGGTCGCCGTGGTCGGGAATCTCGCCCGTTTCTTCCCACTCTTGTCGAGAGTGGTAGTTGGCGACGTTCCAGAGTTTGCTGGCCGACCATCCGTGCCGGTCGAGCGAGTCC
>PWGU01000011.1 GCA_003554605.1 Halorubrum sp. | reverse complement strand
TCGCTGCTCACCGCGTATCCAGACGTACCCACAGCCGTCGAGATCGAACGTCACACCACCCTCGGCGACGTGATACGTACCATCCCCGACGATCCGTTCGACGGAATCCGGATCGACGTCGTAGCCGTTGTCACGTAGCGGACTCGGGTAGAACGGTCGGACCCAGAGGGCGTCCACGCCGAGCTCCGCGAGATACCCAAGCCGCTCGGTTGCCCCGGCAAAGTCGCCCCACCCGTCGCCGTCGGCGTCGTTGAACGTCTTGATATCGAGCGAGTAGATCGTCGCGTCCTGATACCAATCCGGATCGGTCATGCCGCATCCTACGGATCCAAGGGGTTGTATTGTTAGGATCGAGCGTCAGTGATCGGAATGCGAGGTTCGGGAGACCGGACCAATACCGACCCTCGCCGCACACCATCCGCGATCCCGTGTGGGCTACTTCGCGTCGGAACCGGACCCACCGATGTCACTCCCGGACTCCCCGGAGCCCGCCGCGTTCGGCCCGTCCACGGATCCACCTGCGGATCTCCCCGCCCCGCTGATATCGACGCTCCTGGGGCCGCTTGGCTGCGATGGGCCGCCCGGACGGGATCCGTCGCTGGTGCCCGATCCGCCGGGTCGAGACTCCTCCTCGACGGGGATCTGGTGGGCCGATTCCGCGAAGCCGGCCGAGAGGATCCGGGTCATCCCCTCCTCGACTGTCTCGCCGGTCTCCTCGATCCGTTCGGGTTCGACCTCGATGACGAAGCCGGTGGTGATGTTCGGCGCGGTCGGCATGAAGAGGACGACCTTGCCGTCACGGGTCCGTTTACCCGTCATAAAGGCGGTCATCCGGATGCCCGGCCAGGTCTCCAGATAGACCGGGCTCTGCAGTTCGTCGGTTCCGGAGAGGGCAGTTTCGACGGCGAGTTTTGAGGCGTTGTAGACGACACGGAGGGCGGGGATGCGGTTGATCGCATCGTCGATCGCCGATTCGGCGACGCGGCCGAACGTCGTCCGCATGAGGTAGCCGACGGCGAGCACGAGCGTCGTGAGGACGGCGACCGCGATAATCACCCGCGAGACCGGGAGCAGCGCCTCCGGGATGATCGCGGGCTGGAGCGCCTCGATGAGCGGGATGGAGGCAATATAGACGTATATCCACCGGATCACGAGCAGAAGGACGAGCAAGGGGGCCAACACGATCAGCCCGCTCGCGAAGTCGCGTTTCCACGTAGACATCTATGCGAGTGCTATGTGATGGCGACCCTTAAGAGGGCTTCTACGCGCTCGTCGCGCGGCGGGAAAAGGGAACCTGACGACGGCACGCGGGCGTCCGGCGACGGCGACACATGAGCGTCCGGCGACACGCCAGCACCCGGCGACGCCGCCTCAGTGACCGACGGCGACACGCCAGCACACGGCGACGCCGCCTCAGCGACCGATAACCGCCCGTGCGGCGAAGAGAACGTTCTCTTTGCGCTCACGGACGCGCCGGTAGAAGTACGAGAGCCACTTCTTGCCGTACGGCGCGTATTGGACGACCCGAACGCCCTGTTTCGCGAGGTCCCGCTGGGCGTCCTCGCGCACGCCCGTCAACATCTGAATCTCGTAGTCGGTCCCGTGCTCGTCGGCCAACCGTCCGGCGAGCGCGATCATCTCGGGGTCGTGGCTGCCGATGGCGACGCCCTGCTCGCGGTTTTCGAAGAGGAACTCGATGTCCTCGCGATACGCCTCGTTGACGTCCGCCTTGTCGGTGTAGGCGACCGACGGCGGCTCGTCGTATGCGCCCTTGACGATCCGGATCTTCCCGGGGACGTCGACGAGCCGTTCGAGGTCGTCATGGGTCCGCTTGAGGTTCGACTGGATACATTGGCCGACGCTCCAGGGGTACTCCTCGGCGACCGCCTCGAACACGTCGAGCGTGTCGTCCGTCGTATCGACGTCCTCCATGTCACACCAGACGAACGCGTCGCGTTCGTGGGCATGGGCAACGATCTCCCGATAGTGCTCCTCGAAGAGGTCCGCCGAGACGTCGAGGCCGATCTGTGACGGCTTCACCGAGATACACGCGTCGAGGCCGCTGTCGGCGATGTCGTCGATCAGCGTGAGATAGGTGTCCGTGTCCTCGCGTGCCTCCGCGGCGTTGTCGTAGTGTTCCCCGAGCAGGTTGAGGATGATCGCGACGTCGTCCTCGTTGTACGTTCGGGTGTGTTCGAGCGCTTCCGGGATGGTCTCACCGGCGACGAACCGGCGGGCGATCGGCAGGATCATACCACCCAATACCGGTTGAGCCCCCTTGAGAGTTCACACGCCCATGGTCGGGATCGGTCGAGGGGGATCCCACACGGCGGTCCCGTCTCACTCGTCGTCGGTCGGAACGCCACAGAGGTTGCCGTCGGCATCGAGGCGCTTTGCGCGCAGGAAACGCGCGCGGTAACGGTTCGCGGGATCCCTGAGGTCGGCCTCGCGGATCTCCTCGGTTCGACCGTCCGCGACGGCGTCGATGAGCGCCTCCAGCTGTTCCTTCTCACTCGGGGTCAACTCGAACTCGTAGGTTCGCTCTGTTTCCCCCTCAAGTCGGGTCCACTTGCGGGCGGCCGAAACGACCAGCGAACACGGTTCACGACACGGGAAGACCCCGTCGCCGCCGTCGACGTCGAGGTCGGTCTCGTCGTCGTACTCCCACTCGCGACGTTTGAGACACTGTGAGTCCGCACAACACGCCTCCGCGACCCAGTTGACGTGCTCGTGGCCCTCGCCGCGGTCCCACGTCTGCACCACGCCGTAGATCCCGGACTGCCGCCCCATCGTCTCACGCCAGTGGTCGACGTCGAGTCGTCCCTCCCGTTCGCGATGCCAGTTCGCGACCGTCGCCGGATAGACCGTCTCGACGACCTCGTACATTTCACGGTGATCGAGTGCCGAAAACACCCAGCCGCCGCGGAGCGACGGGGCGGTCTTCAGCGGCCGATAGCGGCCGTCCGGGTCGAACGTCACGATGTCACGAGCGTCACGCGGGTCCTCGTGTCGGTCGAGTTCGTCGATCGGGACCCCGGCGTCCTCGAGGTGTCGCACGTCGTATCGCCGCTCCCCGCGATCGGTGACCGTCGCGGTCACCCGCAACTGCCCCCATTCGCGGACGACGCCCGTGGCGAGCGCGGCGTACCGTTCCCCCACGGAACGCTCCTCAGCGGCCTCCAGCCAGCGGACGAACGCTCGGCGCGGGGTCCCCTCCCCCGCGACCCGCTCGAAGAAATGCCAGTTCGTGACGAACGCGGCATTGTCGGCGGCGACCTCGTGCAGTTCACGCTCGGAACCCGCCTCGAAACGCTCCCCGTCGACCTCGACGACGGTCGTCTCGCCCCTCGACTCCACCCGCAGCCCCTCGAAGTCGATCGCGGGTCCCTCGGAGGGTTCGTCCCCCGAAACCGTCGAGACCGCCGCGAGCAGCGCGTCGAAGGCATCACCCGGAAGGTCGATATCGGGGACCGTGGTTGTCCCCTCCGTGATCGGTTCAGACATAGTTCAGTCCCCCGTGGCGACGCGGGTCGTTTCACGGACGGTCGCCAACGCGTCGTTGAGGTCGGCGCCGGCGTCGGCGGCCCGTTCGAGGATCACGTCCGCCATGAGCGGCTCCGTCCCGACCGCCCCGGCGTACCAGATACGGGTGCCGTCGACGGCCGTCGGCACGTCGTAGCCGTCGCGGTAGTCCTCACAGAGCCCGACGTCCTCCGGGATGTCCTCCTGGGTGTGATAGCCGTCGGCGATGAAAAGCGGCACGAGGACGACGTCCTCGCTCTCGAAGTGCTCGGGGAGGTCGTCGACCTCGGGCTCTTCGTCCATGTAGAGGGTTCGGACCTCGTCGAAACGGCCGCGTTCACGGATCCGGTCGGCGTGATACTCGATCGCCTTCGCGCTGTTCTCGTTGCGCTCGGTGCCGTGGCCGACGACCGCCAGTCCGAAGCCCTCGCCGACGTCCGGGTCGTCGGTCACCGATTCCGCCCGGCGGACGATCACGTCGCTCATCGCCCGATGGGTGCCGACTGGTCCACAGTAATGGACCTCACGGCCGATATCCTCGGCGACGAGCGTTGCCTGATCGGCGGAGATGCCGTCCGAATCCCACTCGGCGACGTCCCAGCCGGCGAGCCGGAGCTCCCGCGGGATCACCTCCTCGGTGAAATAGCCCTCGGAGATGAAAAGCGGGACGACGTAGATCTCGTCGCCCTCGACAGTCCGGAGCACCTCCCGGAGGTGTGGCTCCTCCTTCCAGAACCCGGTACGGACCTCATCGAAGGCTTCGGAGGCACGTATCGTGTCTGCGTGAGCGTACGTCGGCGCGCTCGAATCGGGATTGAGGTGCGAGCCGTGTGCGAGGATGACGAGCGACTGCATACCGGCGATGGGGTCGCGCCGGCCTTAGGGACTTCGGAGCCGGCGGGGTGGGCGAGTCGGGGAAGATAGACTACCGCGGACTCACGCGTCGGGGAGCACGCGGAGCCGGTACCCCTCGGCGGCGTCCCGGTCGGTCACCCGGCCATGTTCGATGGCGGCATCGAGGATCGCTGCGACGAACGGTTTCGGTACCTCGACGGCGATGAAGTCGGTTCCCTCCCGGTTGGTGGTGAGCCGCGCCATCGTCCGGGCCGTCCCGTCGTCGTTGTAGATGCTTCCGACGCGCTCGCCGTCGCGGATGAACCGAAGCGTGACGTCGGTCGGTTCGAGCGTGTCGAAGCTCACCTCGAAGACGCGGTCGGGCGATTCGAGCCGTGCGAGGGTGTATCCGGCGTGTTCGGTGACGACCGTCTCCATGGACACGCTTGGCGTCGCGCGGCCTTTATTTGTCGGCCGGCGGATCGTCGGGTATGTCACTGGCAGCCGACGTTCGCGAGGCCGTTCGGGAGCGACCGTTCCTCCTCCACGCGCTCCGTGCGGGCCTGCTCAACTACGCCGCGGCCGCGTCATGGCTCGCGGAAGATGCCGACCTCGACGGCGGCGACGACGCCATCGCGACGGCGCTCCGGCGGTACGGATCGGACCTCTCCGGATATGAGACCGCGCGCCGAACCGCGCGCGTCGCGATGCGGAGCGGCGTCGGGGTACACGAGGGCGACGATATCGACTTCGAGGACCCAACGGGCCCACTTCTCCGGGTTCCCGGGGCGGCAGTCACGGACGGGGGCGACCACACCGCACTCGTCGCGACCGGCGAGGTCGACGCCGGGGCGCTCGGGGCCGTCCTCGACCGACTCGCCGCTGCCGAGGTCGACGTGTCGGCCGCCGGCGTCGTCGGTGACTCCCTCGTCGTGGTCGTCTCCCGCCGGGACGGCGCGGCCGCCGTACAGGTGATCGAGGCGGCGCTCGGGGCGGTCCCGACGGTGTGAGTGGTACGTAGGTCGCCGAGTTACTCGGCGTCAACGGCCCGTACTCACCGACGGCCGGGGAGAGAAACGGCAGGACGCTGGAGTATCGGGAGTGATACTTGCGGACGTATGCTTATCAGCGCCCCCGCTCGCGTGGAGGTATGGACTCACTCGTGCGCGGCGAGAGTCTCGGTATGGGGGACGTCACGCCGGAGCGTCTCGCTACGGAGATCGGATTGACGGAGGAAGAGATCGCCTGGCGGAAGGAATTCGTCAAGTTCGACGACGGCGACGTCGAACGGATGCACGCGCTCGAACCGCTCGTCGAGGAGAACATAGATGACCTCGTCGACGCGTTCATCGACCCGATCTACGAGGAGGAACGGACGAAGGACGTGCTCGACCGCTCGCCACGCGATCGAGAGGCGATGCGGGCCATCGTCGCCGCCTATTACCGGACGCTCACATCCGGCGCGTACGACCGTGATCACTACACCCACCGCACGCGGATCGGTCGGCTGCACGATCGGCTCGACATGCCGCTTCACTACTTCGCGGGGATGTTCGGGCGGGTCTCCGTGACCGTCGCCGGCGCGGCGATGGACGACGCCCGTGCGGAGCTCCGTGAGAAGCTGGCCCCCGAGGACGCGGCAGTCGCCGAGGGGATCCTCTCGGAGACCGAAGCGACGGTCGCGGCCGCCCTCCGCGCGCTGAACCTCGATATGCAGGTCGTCAACGACACGTACCTCCACTCGTACGCCGCCGAGATGCGCGAGGAGATCGAACGGTCCCGCGAACTCCGCGCAAAGGTCGGTGCAGAGGCGGAAGCGCTCGGCGAGAACACGGACCGTGTCGCCGGCGGGATCGAGGAGGTGGAGGGGATCGCCGCCGACCAGCGGACCCAGGCGGCGGAGCTCTCCAACGAGGCCGACGACATGGGCGCGGTGATCGAGGAGGTCGCCGCCTCCGCCGAGGAGGTCGCTGCGACCGCCGAGGAGGCCGCGAAACACGCCGAAGCCGGGCGTGAAGCCGTCGACGAGGTGGGCGAGCGGATGGACGGTATCGACGAGGCACACGATCAGATCGACTCGCACGTGGAGCAGCTCGTCTCGGCGGTCGACGAGATTGAGGGGGTCGTCGAGGTGATCGACGGCCTCGCCGAGCAGACGAACCTGCTCGCGCTCAACGCCTCCATCGAGGCCGCCCGCGCCGGCGAGGAGGGGGCGGGGTTCGCGGTCGTCGCCGACGAGGTGAAATCGCTCGCGGACGAATCGAAGACGCAGGCCGGCCGCGTCGAGGAGATCATCGAGGACGTCACCGACCATATCGACGAGGCCGACGAGAGCCTCTCGGCGGCCGACACCGAGATCAGCCGCGGGGTTGAGGCCGCCGATCACGCCACCGATCGGCTCTCGAGCGTCGAAGGAACCGTCGAGGAGGCGGCCGCCGGCATCGCCGAGGTCGCGACCGCGACCGACGAGGGGGCGAGCGCCGCCGCCGAGATCTCCGCGGGGATCGACGTGATGGCCGGCAACGTCGGCGACGTCGCCGAGGAGCTCTCGGGGATCGCGGGTGCGGTCGAGTCGCAAGCGCGAACCGCGAGCGACCTCAACGCCGCGGTGAACAGCCTTCGAACCGACGAGGCTGACGTGTCGCTCGACTCCGGCGTGCGGGATCGAACCGCCGCCGACGGCGGGTTCGAGCGTCCCGAGGTGGTGGAACGCACGGGGGCGACCGAAACGGCCGCGGGGGGTGGGGATCGCTCGGACGATCCAACCGATCGGATCCCCGATGCGGTGCTCGAATCGCTCCCGCCTGAGACGGTCGAGCGGATTCGGAACGGCGAGGCGGAGCGACCGGGCTTCTGAACGACAACGCGCTTTCGTAACCGGGTTCTTTTTGCGGTGGGGGCGTGGATACCGGGGACATGTCCGGGGTTACGATCGATGATATCGAGGCGGCAGCGGGGCGAGCCGAGGCCGCGGCGATCGTGCAGCGAACGCCGATCGAGCCCAGCCGGTCGCTCTCGGAGCGCTGCGGGGCCGACGTGTTGCTCAAGATGGAACACCTCCAGCGGACGGGCTCGTTTAAAACGCGTGGGGCACATAACGCGGTCTCACGGCTCGTCGAGGCCGAACCCGCGGTCACCCGGGTGGTCGCCGCCAGCGCCGGCAACCACGCACAGGGGGTCGCACTCGCCGCCGCGGAGGCGGGCATCGACGCGACCATCGTCATGCCCGAGTCGGCCCCGCAGGCGAAGATCGAGGCGACGCGGGGTTACGGCGCGACGGTTCAACTGCACGGGACCGCCTTCCCGGCCGCGATGAGCCACGCGCGGTCGCTGGCGGACGGCCCCGACACCCGATTCATCCACGCGTTCGACGACCCCGACATCGTCGCCGGGCAGGGAACGCTCGGGTTGGAACTGCTCGATCAGGTACCGGACGTGGACACCGTGTTGGTTCCCATCGGCGGGGGTGGGCTGATCGGCGGCGTCGCGACCGCCATCGCCGCTCATGCCCCCGACGTCCGCGTGATCGGCGTCCAGACCGCGGGGGCGGCGACGGTCGAGGCGAGCCTCGCGGCGGGCGAGGTGATCGCGCTTGAGGACCCCGACACCATCGCCGACGGCATCGCCACCGGCGGGGTCAGCGACCTCACCTTCGGGCTCATCCGCGAGCACGTCGACGGGGTCGTGACGGTCTCCGATGACGACGTGGCCGCCGCGATCCTCCTCCTCTTGGAGCGCGCGAAACAGATGGTCGAGGGCGCGGGCGCGACCGCCGTCGCCGCCCTGTTGAACGACGCCGTCGCCGCCGAACTCGACCTCACGGGCGAGACGGTCGTCCCGCTGCTCTGTGGGGGAAACATCGACATCACGACGCTCCAGGAGGTGCTCACCCACGCGCTGGTGGACCGGCATCAGCTGATCGAACTCGCCGTGCGGATCGACGACCGGCCCGGCAAGATGGGCGAGATCTCGACGCTCATCGGCGGCGTCGACGCCAACATCCGCACCGTCCGCCACGAGCGGAGCCGACCCGACCTCCCCATCGGCGACGCCGACCTCGTCTTCGAGGTGGAGACGAACGGGCCGGCACACATGGAACGCGTGATCGAGGCCGTGCGCGGCGCGGGCTACGACGTGGAGTGTACGACCGAAACGGCCGGCCGTTGAGGGCGTCCGAGCGACTTTAAATACCCACCCCGGTGCCGGTCCAGTCACCCCCAGCCACGATCCAGCCACGATCCAGTTGCGGTCGGCGCGCGTGAGACGAGGGCGAAGCCCGAGGAACGCGCGCGAGGGAGCCCACGGCTGGCGGGGACGCCAGCCGTGGCGAGGTTGGGGAGGGGTGAGGACGGGAGCAGCCGACACCGGGGAGAAAGGAGTATATAAGCGACGGACACGGAGCGGCGGCGCATATATAACCGATCGAGCCAGGGAACGCCGAGACCGATCCCACCCGGACAACACACCCGCCCCGCTCCGGGCCCGCGCGATCCGACGATTTAAAACGGCTTCCGTGGGTAGCCATCGCCGATGACCCTCGTCGTTACCGACACCCTCGCGGAGGAACGCGTCGAGTTCACGGCCGATGGCGACGTGACGCTCTACGTCTGTGGACTCACGGTGTCGGACGACCCCCACCTCGGACACGCCCGGCTCTGGTTCCACGCCGACGTGCTCCACCGCTGGCTCGAACACCTCGGCTACGACGTCACCCACGTCGAGAACGTCACCGACGTCAACGAGAAGATCACCGCCCGCGTCGGCGAACGCGACGACTGGACCGCCGAACCCGACGTCGCCGAGGCGTTCACCGAGACGACCTTCGCGGCCATGCGCGGGCTCAACCTCCGCCGCGCGACCGTCTACCCCCGCGTCACCGAACACGTCCCCGAGATCATCGAGCTGATCGGGACGCTCGTCGAGAAGGGCTACGCCTACGAGGCGAACGGCTCCGTCTACTTCGACGTGACCCAATTCGACGACTACGGCGCGCTCTCGAATCAGGACCCCGAGGCGCTCGAAGCCCAGGGCGAACCCGACGAGCGCTCGGAAAAACGCAACCCGACGGACTTCGCGCTCTGGAAAGCCGGCGGGGTGAGCGAAACGGCCGCCCGTGAACACGCCAAACACGATCACGGCGAGTCGACCCCGACCGGCGAGACGTGGGAGTCACCGTGGGGCGAGGGCCGGCCCGGCTGGCATATCGAGTGCTCGGCGATGTCGATGACGCACCTCGGGGACACCCTCGATATCCACATGGGCGGACGCGACCTCGTCTTTCCCCACCACGAAAACGAGATCGCCCAGTCGACGGCCGCAACGGGCCAGCCGTTCGCCCGCCACTGGCTCCACGTCGGGCTGCTCGAAATGGAGGGCGAGAAGATGTCCTCCTCCATCGGCAACTTCTGGACCGTGCCGGACGCCCTCTCTGAACTCGGCGTCAACGTCCTCCGCACGTTCTACGCCGGGGCCGCCTACCGCTCCGAACAGGCGCTCACCGAGGGGACGATCGCCGAGGCGGAGCGACGGTGGGAGCGGCTCTCCCGCGGCCACGAGCGGGCCGTCGAGGCGCTCGATTCGACCGACGCCCGGAGCAAGACCGTCGACGACGACCTCCGAACGGCGGTCGCGGACACACGGACGAGCTTCGAGACGGCGATGAACGACGACCTCAACCTCCGGGAGGCGACCGCCGCGCTGCTCGAACTCACCGACGCGGTCAACCGACACTGTGAGGCGGTCGACTCCGCCGACCCCGCCGGTTCCGCCACGGACGGGGACGATCCCGACGATCCGGCGAGCTACGACTACCGTGGGTTGCACCGCGCGGTGGAGACGTTCGAGGAACTCGGCGAGGGCGTCCTCGGGCTCCAGTTCGACGAGCCCTCCGATGGCGACGTGACCCTCGCCGGTGAGCTGGTCGAACTCGTGCTCTCGGTCCGCGCGTCCGAACGCGAGGCGGGTAACTACGAGCGCGCCGACGAACTCCGGGACGCCCTCGACGCGGTCGGCGTCGAGATCGAGGACGGTCCCGACGGCGCGACCTATCGGTTCGAGAGCTGAGTACGGTCCAAGGTGTCCCTCGAACCCCGCACGTGACGGCGGTCGTGCTCAAGTGAGCAGCGAGCGGAGCGAGCGCCGCTTACTGCCACACCGCTCTCGATAGGCACAGCCGGTACAGCGGTTGTCATCGACCCGCGCGGGCGGGCCGTCGATCGATCGAACCGCCCGCAGCGCCCGCCGATACGCCGCCTTCCGGCGGGTGGTCATCGTGAGTTCGCGGACGACCCCGACCGTCGGATATTCGAGATATGCCCGTCGGACGGGTCGTTGCAGCTCCCATGCGAGCGCCTTGGCCGCCGCGACCGCCCGAACCGACTGCGGCTCCCACACCCCTTCCTCGGGGGGCTCGCCGGGCGATACGATGACCGGCGCGCGTGGTGACTCACCTCCATTCGACTCCCCTTCGGACCCATCCGCGGCCGTATCGCCCTCCGGTACCGGCGCCGTTGGCGGTTCGATCACCTTCTGGATCAGGCCGTGGCAGTCACGCCCGGAGACGTAGGCGCGCTCACGGACCGGATCGACGAGGCGATCGTAGACGGGTCGTTCGCGCAACCGATCGAGTATCCGTCGGTAGGCGGCGGGTGACCGGCGGATGGGCAATCGGCGGAGGGTTGCGTCCGGGGCGTCGACGAGTTCGGGATAGCGAAACGCGAGGTCGATCCGGGTACGGGCCTCAGGGGGGATGGATCGCTCCCCGACACGCCGGGCGTAATAACACTGCCGCGGACAGAACGCCGCCCGCGCAAGGTCGCTGAACGGGATCACGGGGACGACTGGGGTCGCGATCGGTGATAAGGAGTTACCCGGAGTTACCCGGAGGAAACCGGCTCCGACCGCGTGGCGTTCTTATAAAGAGACGTCCGTCTCGATGTCCTCGGTCGCGTCGCGGAGGCCGTCCTCGCGGGCGCTGGCGGCATAGGAGCCCTCGATGGCGGCATCGGTGAGGAGTTCGGAGAACTCGTCGCGGAACCGGTCGGTCGCCCGTGTCGACGCGAGGTCCGCCCGTGCGACCGGGAGATACCGTTCGACGGTGTCGGCGTCGACCGCGAGTTCGGTGGCGCACGCGACGGGCGAGCGCCCCTCGTCGACGAGTCGCTTCAACCGATCGTACGCGAAGGGCGCATCGCGATCCGCCTCGTCGACGAGGTGGAGGTCGAGACGCGCGGTCCGAACGGTCTCGGCGTCGATACCGAGCGCGTCCGCGATGACCTCGTCTGACTCCTCCCTCGCGAGGTGACGACTGGCGATCCGGACGTATGCCTCGTCTTCGAGGTCGGTCTCGAACCCGTAGCGCTCCCGCATCGTCGCGACCAGATCCGTGAGCCGGTCCGCGACGGCTGCTTCGTCGCGGTCGGTCAGGGAGCCGCGCGATTCGGTCTGTCCCTCGGTCACGGACTCCGCGCCCGTGGCCTTGATAAAGACCTCACGGAGTTCGGCGGTCTTTTCGTCCATATTCGGTACTAAAGCCGAACACCCCAAAAACGTGTCGTCAGAGGTTGTGTGGCCAATATAGCAGTCGCACAGTCGATCTCGGAGCAGTCCACCCTTCGTAAACCACACAATTGAAGTAGGTTTACGGACCAGCGATCGGCATGGAAACACGCACCGAAGGCGTCGACCTCGTGGGGGATGACGTCGCGATCAACCTCGCGCGCGCGTCGCTGTTCGCGGCGGTCGTCGGCGCGTTCGCGTACGTCTCGTTCCCGTTCCCGCTCTCGCCGGCACCGGTCACCCTCCAAGTGCTCGGCGTCTTCCTCGCCGGGATCTTCCTCGGCCCGGTGTGGGGCGGGGTGGCGCTTCTTTTATACCTCGCTGCGGGCGCGCTGGGTGCCCCGATCTTTTCGGGAGGATCGGCCGGGCTCGGGTCGTTGCTCGCGGAGCCGACGCTCGGCTACCTCTGGGCGTATCCGATCGCGGCGATGGTCGTCGGCGGTATCGTCCATCGTGGGACAACCCTCCGTGACCGACAGGAGATCGGTTTACCGACACTCGTCGGAGCCATGGTCGCCGGGACCGTCGTCATCTATACGTTCGGCGTGCTCGCGATGGCCGCGGTCCTCGCGCTCACCCTCCCGGAGGCGTTCCTCCAGGGCGCGGTCGTCTTCCTACCCGCCGAGGCGGCCAAGATCGTCGCGGCGGTCGGGATCGTGCGCTCGGACGCGATCGCGGCCACGTGAGGATGTCCCGACGGAAGTGGATGGGGTGGATCGGCGACGGCCATCCGAGGTGGTCGCCGTGATCGACGTTCGCGGGGTCACCTGCCGGTGTGGGGGGCGAAATAGCGACGGGGTGGTTGCGGTCAACGACGTGACGCTCTCGATCGGGGACGGCGAGTTCGTCGTGCTCGCGGGTGCCAACGGCTCCGGCAAGACGACGCTCATCCGGACGTTCAACGGCCTCGTGAAGCCGACATCCGGGCACGTGTCGGTAAACGGTCGGCCGGTCACGGACGACCTGGTCGCCGCCAGGCAGGCGGTCGGGATGGTCTTTCAGGACCCGCGGGACCAGCTGGTCGCCGCCACGGTCGGCGCGGACGTCGCGTTCGGCCCCGAGAACCTCGGCTGTTCACACGCCGAGATCGACCGACGGGTACGGGAGGCGCTCGCCGCGGTGAACCTCTCCGGGCGCGAGGCGGACCGGATCGCGACGCTCTCGGGGGGTGAACGCGAGCGGGTCGCCATCGCCGGTGCGCTCGCGATGGAGCCCGATCACCTCGTCTGTGACGAGCCGTTCACCGGCCTCGATGAGCCCGCGCGGCGAAGCGTCCTCGATCGACTGCGTGTGCTCCACGAGCGGGGAACCGGGATCGTCATCGTGACCCACGATCTACGGGATGTGTTTCACCTCGCCGACCGGGTCGTCGGCCTCTCGGATGGCCGTGTCGTCGTCGACGCCCCGCCCGCGGAGGCCGCCGAGTCGCTTTCGGACATCGGCGTTCGGGTCCCCGAGCGGACCGTGGGCGACGAAGTGGACAACTGGACTGAACCGGGTCGATGACGCTCTCGTACGTCCCGGGGGACACGCTCGCCCACCGGCTCGATCCCCGCTCGAAGCTGTGTTTTCAAGTCGCCTTCGCGGCGGCGGCGTACGCCTACACCACGCCACGGGGCCTGGCAGCGCTCACGGTCGTCGCCGCCGGAGCCCTCATCGTTGCCGGCGGCGGCCCCCGATCGTTGTGGAGCTATCGGTTCGCGTTCCCGTTCCTGCTCGTCGCGCCGCTCGTCGCGGGCGGGACGCTCGGTGACCCGTGGTTCCGGATCGATCGGGCCGTCGAGACGACGCTCGCGAGCTATCGGGTGCTGCTCGTGCTGGCTGTCGCCGCGGCGTACGTCCGGTCGACGCCCGTCCGTGACTCCCGGGCCGCCCTTCAGCGGACGGTTCCCGGTCGGTTCGGGGTCATGGCCGGGGTCGGTGTCTCGCTGGTGTTTCGGTTTCTGCCGCTGCTCACGCGTGATCTCACGTCGGCGCGTGAGGCCATCGCCGCCCGCGGTGGCGAGCAAGTAGCCGTTCACGTGCGGATGCGACTGGTCGCGACCGCGGGGATCAACCGGGCGTTCGAGCGGGCGGATCGGCTCGGCGTCGCGCTCTCCGCACGCTGTTTCGCGTGGAATCCGACCCTACCGCGGCTCGCGTTCGGCCGGTTCGACGGCCTCGTCCTTGCGATCAGTGCCGGGTTGGTTGTCGTCGCAATCGTTTGAGGAGGGATCGGCGCGTCAGTCGTCCGCGGTGACGGCGTCGGGATCGACGCCCGCCTCGGTCGCCTCCGCCGAGAGGAGCCTATCCAGCGCATCGACCATCGCGACGACGCTGGCGCGGGTGATGTCGGCGTCCGAGGCGGAGACGCTCACCGAGCGGTCGCCACGGGAGAGGTCGACCTCGACGGTGACGACCGCGTCGGTCCCGCCGGTGATGGCGTCGACGTGGTAGGAATCGAGTTCGAAGGAGACGCCGGCGAGGGCGGCGCGAACCGCCTCAAGGCCCGCATCGACCGGCCCGGAACCCGTCCCGGAGGCGACACGCTCCTCGTCGCCGACGCGGAGCCGAACCGAGGCGGTCGGAAGGTTGCCTCCCGAGGTCGCCGCGAGGTCGACGAGTTCGACGTGGCGGTCGCGTTCGCGGCCCTGCACATCCTCGGTGATCGCAAGGAGGTCGGCGTCGGTGACGCGCTTGCCGCGGTCCCCGAGGTCCTTCACGCGGGCGACGACCTCGCGAAGCTCGTCGTCGTCGACGGCGAGGTCGTGCTCGGCGAGTGCGGCCGCGACGCCCGCGCGCCCGGCGTGTTTGCCGAGGACGAGCCGCCGCTCCCGGCCGATCGTTTCGGGCGGGTACGGTTCGTACATCGTGCCGTCCTTGAGCGTGCCGTCGGTGTGGATGCCGGACTCGTGGGCGAAGGCGTTCGCCCCGCCGACCGCCTTGTTCGGCGGCAGCGGAACGCCCGTGACCTCCGCCACCCGTCGGCAGAGCCGATAGAGCCGGCGTAACTCGACGGTGTAGACGTCATAACACCGGTCGAGCGCGATCGCGACCTCCTCCAAGGCGACGTTGCCAGCACGCTCCCCGACGCCGTTGACCGTCCCATGGACGGTGTCGGCCCCGGCTTTCAAGCCGGCGTGGACGTTCGTCAGCCCGAAGCCGAGGTCGTCGTGGGTGTGCAGGCTGGTCGGGCCGAGTTCGGCGAGTCGGCTCACGACCTCGGCGGTCCGCTCGGGGCCGACCGCGCCGACGGTGTCACAGAAACAGACGCGGTCGGCACCCGCATCGAGGCCCGCACCGAGCAGTCGTTCGAGATAGTCGAGATCGGCCCGGGAGCCGTCCTCGCCGAGCACCTCGACCCACAGCCCGTGATCGGTCGCGTACTCGACGAGTTCGACGGTCGTCTCGACGACCTCCTCGCGCGTCGATCCGACCTTCGTCTCGACGTGTTTGTCCGAGGCGGGCACGACGAGGTTGACCCCGTCGACGTCGCATTCGAGCGCCCGGTCGATGTCCGACTGCACGCCGCGGGCGAAGCTCGTCACGGTCGCATCGAGCCCCTCGCGGGCGACCCGGCGGATCCCCTCGCGTTCGCCCGTCGAGGTGCACGCCGAGCCCGCCTCGATGAGGTGGACGCCCGCGGCGTCGAGTTCCCGGGCGAGTTCGACCTTGTCGGCCGGGGTGAGCGAGACGCCGGGCATCTGCTCGCCATCGCGCAGGGTGGTGTCCAAAAGCTGTACCTCATCGAGGTGGGTGAATGGGTTCAAAAGGGCCTCCATAGTCGTCGTGACCGTCGAGTCGTCCGTCGCTGCCTCCGTCGGGGTGGGCTCCTCACCGGAGAATTTCACAGCCAGCCGCCGCGAGGCGACTTCCTCTATCCTCCGAAGGGCCACGAGCGTCTCGTGTCATTCGTATCACCGTCCAACCCCCGGAC
>PWGU01000051.1 GCA_003554605.1 Halorubrum sp. | reverse complement strand
CTCGCGCCGCTCATCGGAAACTTCATCAACGGCGTCTTCATCCTCGCGGACCAGCCGTTCGAGATCGGCGACATGATCGAGTTGGAGGACGGCACGCAGGGGTTCGTCGACGACATCACGATCCGCTATACGAAGATTTTCACCCTGGATAACACCTTCCTCGTCATCCCGAACGGAAACATGCGTGACCGCGACGTGACCAACTACTCCGCGGAGGACGAGCGGAGCCGACAGACGCTCGATCTGCTCGTCACCTACGAGTGCGACGTGGACGCCGGTCGGCGCATCATGGAGCGGGCCGCCCGTGACTGTGACGCCGTCATCGACGGCGGCCCGGACATCCGGGTCGGGATCGCCCGATACAACGCCAGCCCGGACTGCCGGATCGAGGACTTCGGGGACAACGGGGTTCTCCTCCGGCTTCGTTACTGGGTGAAAAAGCCGTATAAGCTGGGCAAGGTCCGCTCGGAGATCAATACCCGTATCCACGAACTCGCGGCCGACGCCGACGTCGAGATGGCCTACCCGCACCGACATCTCGTCTTCGACGATACCTCCGGGGTCGCCCAGGTCGGTATGAGCGGTACCGACGCCGGCTCGATGAGCGTCTCCGGCGATCCCCCAGCGGCCTCCTCGCCCGATCCATCACCCTCGACTGCGGGGGAGGGTGGGTCGTCGGACGGCGGCTCGGCGGCGGAGTCGGACGGGGACAGCGAGTCCCCGGGTGTGGGCGAGCCAGGAAACGCCGAGTCGTCCCGGTCGGGCGATCAACGCTAACCGACGAGCTGGCCGGACCGACCAACGCTAACCGACGGGCCGTTTCCACCGACGACGGGGGGCCGCCGAGCGCCGGGCCACGTGTGCATATTTAAGCGCGTCCGGTGGGACAACCAGGTCATGGCAACAGGCTTGAGATCCGGTGGGATCGGCTTTTTCGACCGATTACGAACCGGCTGGACGCTCACGAAGGACTCCTTCGGGGTCCTTCGACGGTACCCCGTGTTGGCGGTCTTCCCGCTGCTTGCCGGCATCTCCGGGCTCGTCTTTTTGATCGCCTTCCTCGTGCCGCTTTGGTTGGGGAACCTCATCGGCAGCGGCGTGGAGTTCGTGGTCCTCCTCGCATTCTACTTTGTGACGACGTTCGTGAGCACCTACTTCGCTTGCGCGCTCGTGTATGCCTCGAACGAGGCGTTTCACGACCGCGAACCAGGCGTGATGGACTCGCTGCGGGCGGTCTCGGATCGACTCGGCCCGATCGTGGTCTGGTCGGCCATCTCCGCGACGGTGAGCGTCATCCTCCGTTCGCTTGAGGACTCCGACAGCGGGGTCGCGCGGGTGGTCGGGTCGCTGTTCGCGCTCGGCTGGACGGTGATGACGTTCTTCATCGTCCCCGTCATCGTCTTCGAGGAGGTCTCGGTGCGCTCGATGTTCTCCCGAAGCGCGAGCGCCTTCCGTGACACGTGGGGCGAGACGATCGGGGCCGGCTTCGGGATCACCCTGATCGTCACCCTCGTCGGGGTCGTCCTCGCGATCGGCGCGCTCGCGGTCTCGATCCCGCTTACGGCGCTCTTTCCGGCGCCGGGGATCGCCCTCACGATCCTCCTTCTCCTCGGCGTCGCCATCACCACCTACCTCCTGAGCCAGACGATCTGGGGCATCGCCAAGACCGCCCTCTACGTCTACGCGGTCGAGGGACGGGTGCCCGAGGGGTTCGAGAACTTCGATTTCGAACGGCTCGGCGGTCGAACCGAGGAGGCATCACCCGGACGCGCCGGGACCCGAGACACGCTCTGAGCGGGGCCGCTCGGTCCATCGCCGCCGTCGCGTAAACGGGCCCGTTCTTCCGCGGTGGTCGCTTCTCACCCGGTGTTTTTCATCCCGGCGGCGATGCCGTTGACGGTGAGCCGGAGCGTCCGTTCCTCCTCGTCCGTCCGGTGGGATCGGCCGAGTAGATGGACCTGGAGGAGGTTGAGCGGGTCGACGTAGGGGTTGCGGCGGTCGAGGCTTTCGGCGAGCCACTCCCGCTGAATGAGGCTGTCGCGCCCGCTGACCTCGAGAACCAACTCGCACGCCCGCTCGTACTCGCCGATAAGCTCCGGGAAGAACCGCTCCCGAAGCTCCTCGTCGGCCAAGGAGGCGTACTCGGCGGCGATCTCCGGCTCCGTCCGGGCGAGCGCGAGCGCCGCGTTGTCGAGCGTCGTCCGGAAGAAGGGCCACTCCTCGTACATCTCCCGGAGCGTCTCCATTCCCCCGTCGCCGGCGGCGTCGAGATAGGCGTCGATCCCGGACGCGAGCGAGTACCAGCCCGGGAGGATGAGCCGCGTCTGGGTCCACGAGAACACCCACGGGATCGCGCGCAGGTCCTCGACGGTTCGCTCGTCGCTGCGCGAG
The DNA here is from genome assembly GCA_003554605.1 of Halorubrum sp. Classification (GTDB taxonomy): domain Archaea; phylum Halobacteriota; class Halobacteria; order Halobacteriales; family Haloferacaceae; genus Halorubrum. The sequence continues at coordinate 13,497 of PWGU01000051.1, read as the reverse complement.
GCCGGACGCGACCCCAGGTTGAGGTCCTCGACGACGGTGATCGGCGTCGCCTGCTCGAAGTACGGGACGAACCCCTTCGTCTCCAAAAGCGAGCGGTAGGTGTCGCGTGCGGCGGGTGCCATCGTCTCCATCGCTTCGACCCAGGCGTCGGGGACCACCTCGGTCGGCTCCTCGTTCGCCTCGTGGCGGGCGCGGATCTGTGCGTCGAGCATCTGTTCGAGCTCGCGTTCGGCGATCCGTGGGTTGGCGTACTTTTCGGCTATCGCCTCGCCCTGTTCGGTGAACTTCACCTGCCCGGAGACGGTCTCGTTCGGCAGCGCCAACAGCGCCTCGTTCATCGGGCCACCGCCGCGCGAGATGGAGCCGCCGCGGCCGTGAAAGAGCCGGAGGGGGATGCCCCGGTCGCGACAGAACTGGGCGATCCGCCGCTGGTTCTCATAGAGATACCAGTTCGCGGCCAGAAACCCGTTCTCCTTGTTCGAATCGGAGTAGCCTAACAGGACCTCCTGGAGGTCCCCACGGGCATCGAGCGCGGCGGCGTACGCCTCGTTGTCGAAGAGCGTCCCGAGGATCCGCTCGGCGCCGTTGAGCGCCGACTCGGTCTCCAAAAGCGGAACGATGTCGACCCCGCAGTGATCCGGAAGCGTCAACACGCCGACCTGATCGGTTAAAAACAACACCTCCAGGACGTGGCTCGGCTCCTCGGTCATCGAGATGCAGTAGGTGTCTATCGCCTGCACCCCGTACTCCTCCTGCCAGTCGGCGAACGCACGGAACCGGCGGATGACGCGCGCGGCCGTCTCCGAGATATCGCCCGGCTCCTGGACGTCGATGACTGGTGCGTCCTGCAGGATGGCCTCGGTGAGGAACTCGACGCGCTCGTCCTCGTCCATCGAACGATAGTCGACCCCCTCGACGGCGACCGCCTCGGCGACGGCCTCGGTGTGGTTCTCGCGGTGATCACGGAGGTCGAGCGAGGCGAGCGTGAGCCCGAAGGTGTCGACCTGTCGCCGGAGGGGCTCGACGAACGACCGTCGAACCTCGTCGTTGCGGTCGGCCGAGAGCGACTCGGCGATGACTTCGAGGTCCGCGAGGAACGCGTCGCCGTCGCGGTAGCCGCCGGGCCGCACGTCGTCGACGCGGTCGAGCCGTTCGCGCATCAGCTTGAGCTTCTGGCGGTACGGCTCGTCAGGATACCGCTCGCGGGCCTCCGCGGCGACCGCGGGGAACCGGTCGGCGTCCTCATCGAGCGATTCGAGGAAGGCGTCGGTGACGGCGTAGCGCTCGCCATCCTGGCTCACCACCGCCGAGAGCCGCTTGAGCCGCTCGCGATACTTCTCCAGGGCGACCGCGCGCTGTCGTTCGAGCGTCTCCTCGGTCACCTCCGGGGTTACGAACGGGTTCCCGTCGCGGTCGGAGCCCGCCCACGAGCGGAACTCGAACAGCTTGGGACAGTCGACGTCCTCGTATGCCTCGGCGATCGTTCCCTCGAACTCCTCGTATGCGTCGCCGACGACATCGAAAAGGATGTTTTCGAGGTACCACCCGACGTTTCGTGCCTCGTCTTCGGGCTTCGGCTGCCGCTGCCGGACCTGTCTGGTCCCCCACAAGCTCGTCACTTCCGCCGTGACGTCCCGCCAGATCGCGCGCCGCTCACGGTCGGTCAGGTTGCGCTCGTCGAGTTCCTCGAGGTGGTCGGCGATGGAACGCAGCTTCGATTTGACGGTTGCCCGTCGTGCCTCCGTCGGGTGGGCGGTGAACGTCGGCTCGATGAGCACGTCATCGAGCACTTCGCGGAACTCCTCGGCGGTGACACCCGCCTCCGACAGCTCCGCGAGGGTGGTCTCGAAGGAATCGTGGAGCGAGCCGTTCCCGTCGGCGTTTCTCACTGCACGGACCCGCTCGCGCTCCTCGGCGAGGTTGATGAGTTCGAAGTAGGTGGTGAACGCCCGGGCGACGATCCCCTCCCGGGTGGTCGAGAGGTCGTCGACGGCGGTTCGAAGTGCGCTCCGATCCTCGGCGTCGCCACGCCGGTAGTCGATCGACTCGTTTCGGAGGCTTTCGACGGTCTCAAACGCCTCGGTGGAGGTCTGTGCGGAGAGGACGTCCCCGACGAGCGCTCCCAGCTCGCGGATGTCCGTCCGGACGTCGCGGTTGTGCAACTCCATGACATACTGACATGGGTGGTGTCGGTTAAATCCGCCGTCCGATGGGAATCTTGCCTCGCCCACGAGTGAATCTCCCACGGAGCCGGGCCGCGTGAACCGTCGGTGTCCCCCGTGAGCCATTGGGGTGTTCGGTGGTTCGTCACGCTTTTTACCCGTCCGACCTGAGGCGAGGTATGAGCCAGTCCGACAAGTATCCGACCGAATCCGGTCGCCGTCGCTTCGTGAAGGGCGTCGTCGGGGGAGCAGCCCTCGCGGGCGTCGGCGCCGCTGGGTCGGCGACCGTGAACTCCCTGACGACCGCTGGCGGCGTCGGCGGTGGACAGACGGTCGCGATGACGATCGCCCACACCGGTGGTCCCGCCCCGCGCGGCCTCCCGCAGATCCCGGTGCGGGTGAACGACGACGGCTACGTCGAGGGCATCTGGCCCGAAACCACAACGATCGAAGAGCAAGGAATGGAGATCGAAGTCGCCCAGGAGGAACTCGGCGGCCGAACGTACTCCGGTGCGTGGTTCCAGTACTGTGGGATCGAATCACAGGAGAACGTCGACCCGAACCACGAGTCGGACAACATCTTCCGTGCGAGCCCCGGCACCTACGATTGGCAGGACGACCTGTACAGCGGCGGGGACATGATCCACATCGACGACTTCGACGATTACGACTCCTGGGGTAACGGCATCGGTAACGATGGCGTCGGCAAGCCCGCGACGGTCACGTGGCGTTCGGAGGACGCCGACACCGACCTGAACGCCGTGGTCATCCGCTCGACGCAGGTCGAGGAGGCCGCAGAGGAGGACGAGTGGATCGACGCCTCCACCGACGAGGGCTTCATGGCGTACCTCAACGTCTGTACCCACTTCTGTTGTATCCCTGGATATAAGGAACTTGAGGAGTCCGCCCGATACAACGCTGCCGACGGCGCTTACTGTGTCTGTCACCAGTCGACCTACGACCCCTTTACCCTGGAGGAGGCGCTCTTCGTCGCCCGACCCCGACCGGACTGACCGACACGACATCACCCTGACCCCCGCGCTTTTTCGCCGTCCATCCCCAAACAGCGTCCATGCCAACTGACGAGAACCAGACGATGAGCGACGAGACGGGGTGGCGACGATGAGCGACGGTACCGATGCCGGGACGGGAGCCGACACCGACGACGCCTTCGCCGCGGAGGTGGAATCGGCCCGTGAGCTGTTGTCGGGCGACGATATCGAGGCTATCCACGTCGGCGTCGTCCGCGACGGCGAGGTGGATACGACGTTCGCCCAACGGACCGGCGACGGTTCCGAGAACGAGGGGCTTCGCGCGCTCGCCCTGTTGGCCGCCCACGTCCAGCTCGTCGCCGAGGAGGCGGGCGTCTCGGCCTCGACGGTCGCGGGGGATGCAGCGACGCTTGCGGGACAGGTCGAGCGGATCCCGGGGAGCACGGACGACCTCCCCGAGGAGTAGGCGTTACTCCGAGGAGTCGATGGGGGTGTGGCCCCCCGATTCCTCCCCACGCAGCTTCCGGAGTTGGTGAACGGCCCCCGCGAGCGCGACGAGCAGCACCGCGAAGTTGAACGCGGCCAGCATGATCGGCTGATACGCGGGGTCGAGCCACGTCCGTATCGCCGTCCCCACGTGTCCGTAGGCGCTCCACCCGGCGATGAGTGCGAGCACGACGAGCGCCCCGAGCAGGATCCTATCCAGGAGCGCGCGGATCTCCGAGGCCGAGAGTCGGCCGGATCGTGAGTCGGATGCGTCAGCGTCGTTCAGTGGTCGATCCGTCTCGGGTTCGGTCGTGGATGGGTCGGTCATGGTGGTGGAGTGTGTCGGTGCGTTCGAAGGTGACTCCGGGCGGTTATCGGGTCGATCCGTCATGTTCGCCTCCGTGCATACAGCGCGGCGACGACGAGCGCGAGGGCGGCGGCGAACACGCCGAATCCGGGCGCGTCCTCGTCCTCGACGTCCTCGACGTCCTCGACGTCATCGTCCGCGATGACGTCGTCCGCGTCGTCCGCGACGTCGTCCTCGGCGAAGTCCTCGACGGCGAATTCGACCGATTCGACCGTCTCGTTCGCGTCGATGGACTCCTGTGGGTCGAGGTTCGCGACGCTTTGGGCCTCATCGACCAACACGTCGTCGTCCCAGAGGGCGACGTCGATGTAGTAGTTGTAGCCGTCCGGCACGTCAACGTCCGTGCGCACGGTCGACGTCCGCCCGGAACGGATCGGCTCGACCGTCTCCGTCGCCTCGTCCGCGACGATGTTCGAGTCGGCCTGACGGACCAGCACGCGGACTTCAAGGTTCTCCGAGCGCTCGTCGCCGTAGTTGGTGATCGAGGAGGCCGTCGAGAGCGTCGCCGTCCCGTCGTCGGCCTCAAGCACCGAGACGCTCACCGTCGGCCAGATGTCTCCGTCGGTGAAGCCGACATGTGAGTCCGCATACGACGGCGTTAGCGCCGAGACCCCGGAGACGCTGGTCGACTGTGTGGTTTGCCGCGTGCCGTCCTCATAGACGACGGCCTCGAGCTGATAGCCGCCCTCGCGATCGACGGAGAGCGTTCCGTTGACGGTTCGCTCGGTCGGTCGCCGCTGGTCGGCCTCGTCCGTCGATTCAGGTTCGATGTCCCCGACCGTTTCGGTGGTCTCATCCACCAGCAGGCCGGAGGTGTCGTCGATGGCGCGGTATCGGATCGTGACGTTTTCGGCGGCGCCGCCGCGGTGTTCGAGGTCGAGGGTCATATCGAGCTCAGCGGTTGCGCCGCCGACCTCGCCCGGTTCGACGACCACGTCGCCGACGCTGAGGTGGCTTGGATGGTCCGGAGGGTCATCCACGCGGGGGTCATCGAGGGCTCCCGGCACGGCGGCGACGCCGGCCGCCCCGACGAGGAGGACCACCGCGCCGAGGATGAGGGCATTTCGAGCGTCCATATCCACCGACTAACGCAGGTATATAAGTGCTTTCGGGGGGCCATCGGCTCGTGTCGTCCTGCCCGCTGGACTCAGCGAACGCGAAACAGCCCTCCGCGTCAAAGCACTCGATATCGCCCGCCGGACTCCGAAAGCTCGCCACGCCGGGTCAGTTTCATGAGGAGGTCACGAGCGGCTTTCTTTGGAACGCCGTGGTCGGTCGCGTACGCGACGATCGCCGCCTCGGTCGGCTCCTCCGTCTCCCGAACCGCATCGCGGACGATCTCGTCGCGTGAGCGCGACGGGGATCCACCCCCGGTCGCGGTGGCCCCGGCCTCGAAGACGGCATCGGCGTCCAGCCCGGAGGCCTCCAGATACTCGCGGTCGTCGATGCCCGCGTCCTCGACCGCGCGTTCCAAGTCGGCGACGTGTGCGACCTTCGCGAACGCCTCGCTCTCGCCGCGTTTCCGCGCGAGCAACGCCGCCCGCGCCTCACGCGCCTCCTCGCGATCCTCGGAGGTATAAAAGGCATTCAGCTTCGCCGTTTGATGGGTGCGCCCGCATCGTGGACAGTTGGCGGTCTCGTTCGAGCGCAGGTCGTGGACGAGCCACACGTTCGCACAGTCGGTGCAGCCGACGACGGCATACATACCACCCGATCCGTCTGGATCCGGTTTGAACCCTCGGGTAGCAGGAAGCGATGGGTTGGTGCTAAAAAGAACAATTCCGGATCGTGAGACGTGGTTTGCTACCCTCCCGACTTCTCAGTACGTCCAAACAACCGATAAAAAGTCCACGATCCTTGAGGGCCCTTGCTCACTCGTCTTCGTCCAGTTCCGCGTCAAGAAGGTTCCGAACACGGTCGAAGTGTTCACCAATTCGCCTCGACAGCTCCGTATATTCTTCCTCGCTCACGGGCTGGGTCCCCCGTTGACTTCGTGCCATAACTCAAACCTCTCGATGTATCGTTCGACGTTCTCCTGTAAATCAGCTTCGGCGGCGTTGAAACCCTCATTTGCTGGTATCGGGCCAGTTACGTGCTCCGTGCGGATCTTTTCACCATCACGATAGACATCTCGATGAAGGCCCTCCTGGGTAATGTCGTGTCCGCCCGGAGCCTCGCTTTCATGATCATAGCGGACGACCTCTTCCCAGTCACCGTTCACCCAATACTCCAGTTGGATCACGAACCTACGGACGTGTCCGCGTTCCGTCGAGAAGGCGGTACGGAGTTGCACCCGATCCGCGATCCGATCTGGCGGTGGAGTCACGTCGTAGTTCGTCATCGTAAGCTCACCGAGCACGTCATGGCCGTCACTTCCAGTCATGCCTGACTCCTTTTCGTATATAAAATCGACACCGAGGTGATTCCGCTATACGAGGGCCGTTCCGGGTCGTCACACGTTTTCGTCGCCTGAGACCGCCTCACCTACTTAAAACAGCCCGTCGACCGCCTCCGCAGCGAGGTCGACGCCCGCCTCCAGATCAGGGCCGAGCGGCGATCCGACGACGAGGCCGTCGGCGTGCTCGGCGACGGCAGCGGCCCGCTCCCGGACGGTTTCGGGCGTTCCGGCCATACAGAAGGCGTCTATCATCCCGGGCGTCACCCGCTCGAAGGCCGAAGAGAACTCCCCGGCGGCGACGTCCTCGCCGATCGCCTCGGCCGCCGCGGGGTCGATCCCGTGGCGTTTCAACACGGGCGGGGCCGCCCCCGACGTAATAAAGGCGACCGGCGGGCGGGCGGCCTCGCGGGCGGCTTCCTCGTCGGTGTTGACGCTCACGGCGGCGTAGGCGATCAGCTCGAACGCGCCCCGTTCGTCGGGGCGAGCGTCGAGGCCGTCGTCGACCTGCTCGCGCGCCCACGCGAGGTCGTCCGGGTGTGAGCCGTTATAGAGGAGGCCGTCGGCGTGTTTCGCTGCCATCCGGCACATATGCGGCCCCTCGCCGCCGACGTGAACGGGGATCGACGCGCCCTGTGGCGGCTCGTAGTTGAGCCCGGCGTCCGTCGCCTCGAAGGTTCCCTCGTGGTCGACGCGCTCGCCGGCCCAGAGCCGCTGGGCCGTCTTGAACGCCTCCAACACGGAGCGGAGGCCACGTTCGTCGGCGAGCCCGAGGTTCGAGAGCGTCGAGGGATCGCCGGGACCGAGCCCGAAGACCGCACGCCCCCCCGAGGCCTCATCGAGGGTGGCGATCCGCGAGGCGAGCGTCACGGGGTGAGTCTCATACGGGTTGGCGACACCGGGGCCGAGCCGGACCTCGTCGGTCGCCATCGCGAGCCGTGAAAGGAACGCCCACGGGTCGCGGTTGTTGTAATGACACGTCGAATAGACGGCGTCGTAGCCGGCCTCCTCGGCACGGACGCCGAGGTCAACGAGACGATCCAGGTCGTGTTCGGGGGTGAGTTCTATCCCAAGCATCGGTCAGTGTGTCCCTCCATCGTACCGCCACTCGCGAAGCGCCTGCCGGACGTAGTCGCCCTCGACCTCCCGGAAGTGGGCGTCCGAGCCGGCGTGGTCGCCGAAGGACCAGCCGCGGACGACGACGACCGGGGTTCCGCCGTCACCCTCGCCGGCGACGAGGTTGGCCGCGCTCGCCAACTCGTCGATCACGTTCTGGACGGTGACGCCGAGTTCGCGGCCGTCGCGGTCGCGCTCGCCGCGCCAGTCGCGGCTCGCAGGCATCCCGGCCCAGCCGAGCGCGACGCCCCGCTGGCCGTGTCTGAACGGCCGCCCACAGGTGTCGGTGACGATCACGCGATCCGCCTCAAGCCCCGCACGGATGCGTTCGGCGCTCTCGGTGGGGCGTTTCGGCAGCAGGAGGAGGTCGCCATCGGCGACGTTCGAGCGGTCGATGCCGGCGTTGACGCTGACGTGGCCGAACCGGGTGGCGGTGAGGAGGAACGGGGCCTCCATGATCAGTTCGGTCGACTCCTCCAACACCGCCTGGGCGAACCGCGGGTCCTTCTCCTCGCCGGTTAGTTCGCCCAGCCGGGTTGCAAGCTCGTTCGCGCGCGGGCTCGGCGAGAACTCCTCGAGGTCGAAGAGGCGCCCCTCCGCCTTCGAGACGACGGTACTCGCGACACAGACCACGTCGTCCTCGCGGAGGTCGACGCGGTCGCGTATCAGCGCCGCGAGGTCGTCCCCTTCCCGGATCTCCGGGAGGTCCGGCACGGCGAACAGCTCCATATCATCCCTGTGTGTCGGCGAGTGAAAACCCCGCCGGTACCGGGCGGACTTGACGGTGGTCGCCCGATCGCCGACTCGGGGAACCGTCCACAGTCGCTTATCGCAGGGCGTTTAACTCGCTGCGGTTCGTGTTGGATGTATGGCAGGGTCCGCGCTGTATTTCACCGCCCCCGGGTCCGTCGAGACGGACACGATCGACGTCGGCCCGCCGGGACCGGAAGCGGTCACCGTCGAGACGGTCGCCTCCGCCATCAGCGCGGGGACCGAACTCCTCGTCTATCGTGGGCAGACACCTACCGATCTCCCGCGCGATGAAACGATCGACGCGCTTGCAGGCGAGTTCTCCTATCCGATGCGGTACGGCTATGCGGCCGTCGGCGAGGTGACCGGCGTCGGGGAGTCCGTCGGGGACGACTGGCTCGGCAGGAGGGTCTTTTCGTTCAGCCCCCATCAGACGCGCTTCACCGAGACACCGGACACCCTCGTGCCACTCCCATCCGGACTGGACGCTGAGACGGCGACGCTCGTTCCGTCGATCGAAACGGCGCTGACGGTCACACACGACCTCGCGCCCCGGCTGGGCGAACAGATCGTCGTCTTCGGCGCGGGCGTTATCGGCCTCTGTACGACGTGGCTGCTCGCGGACTTTCCGCTCGACCGGCTCGTCGTCGTCGATCCGATCGAGCGGCGACGAACCGTCGCCCGCGAGTTCGGTGCCGACGAGGCGATCCACCCGGACGACCTCGGCGATCGGGTCGCGGACGTCGATGCCGCCGTCGAACTGTCCGGCCGTCCGGCAGTCCTCGACGACGCGATCGCGGCCGTCGGGTACGGCGGTCGGGTCGTCGTGGGCTCCTGGTACGGCACGAAACGGGCCGCGCTGGATCTGGGCGGGCGGTTCCACCGCGATCGGATCACGATCACCTCGAGTCAGGTGAGTACGATCGCACCCGAACTCCGCGGTCGCTGGGATACCGCTCGACGGCTCTCGACGGTCATCGACCTGCTCGCTCGCGCCGATCGGTCCCCAGCGACGGATCTGATCAGTCACCGGATCCCGTTCGCGGATGCCCCCGAGGCTTACGAACTCCTCGACCGTCGCCCCGAGGAGGCGCTCCAGGTCGTCTTGATCTACTGAACCTTCTCCCTCCCTCCCTCACCGTCTTCCGTCCCAGTTCAGTAGCTGCGAACTTTCGGCTCGTAGGTCCGCGACTCGCCCGCGAGCAACACCTCTCCGAAGTGGATCGACGGCCGTCCGTCGTTCCACGTGACGTACGTGTGGCGCAACCACTCGTCGTCGTTCCGCCCCTGGTGATTCAATCGCCAGTGTGCGCCACGGAACTCCTCACGAACGAGCGCGCCGAGCGTGATCGCCTCGGCGATATCGAGCATGTTTCTGGTCTCGATGGTCTGGATGAGGTCGGTGTTGAAGGTTCGCGATGGGTCCGACACGGCGACGTCCCGATACCGACGCCGACACGTCGCGAGCGTCTCCAGCGTCGATTCGAGCCCGCTACGCGTCCGAAAGACGTTGACGTGTTCCTCGAAGGCGTGTTGCAGCGTCGAACGGATCGCCGCGTGGTTGGCCCCCTCCCGATCCATCAGTCGGTCGATCCGGTGACGTTCCCGCTCGACACGTCTGGCAACCACCGACGTGGGGTTGTCGCGTGATCGCCCCCCATCGCGTGATCGCCCCCCATCGCTTACCGTCGCCGGGACGGCCTCGGGCTCCCCGATGGCCGCCTCGATCGCCCCGTTCCATGTCTCCGTTCTCGCCTCCTGGCCGGTCGGGATTTCGGCGGCTCCGGGGTCGTCGCCGGCGGCGTGACGACCCGCGCGCTTACCGAAGACGATGAGTTCGGGCAGCGCGTTCCCGCCCAGACGGTTCGAGCCGTGGACGGACACACAGGCACACTCGCCCGCGGCATAGAGGCCCTCGATGCTCGTCCGCCCGTACTCGTCGGTCTCGACCCCACCCATCGCGAAGTGCTGTCCGGGTTTGACTGGCATCGGCTCCGTGATCGGATCGACGCCCTCGAAATCCGCCGCGAGGGGGATGATGTTCTCCAACCGGTCGCGGATACGCTCCTCGCCGATGTGACGCATATCGAGGTGGACGTGATCGGCGATGCCGCGCCCGTTTTGGATCTCCAGCAGCTCCGCACGGGAGACGACGTCACGGGAGGCGAGCTCGCCGGCGTTGTTCGCGTAGCCGTGTTCGAACATGAACCGCTCACCCTCGGCGTTATAGAGGATCCCGCCCTCGCCGCGAACTCCCTCGGATATAAGGACCCCCGTGGAGGGCAGCGTCGTCGGATGGAACTGGATGAACTCCATGTCCTGGATGGCCGCGCCGGCGCGGTAAGCCATCGCGACGCCGTCGCCGGTGTTTGCGACCGCGTTCGTGGTGTGATTGTATACCTGCCCGAGTCCCCCGGTCGCGAGGACGACGCCGCCGTCCGCGATGAACCCGTCGAGCGAGCCGGTCGCGAGGTCGTAGGCGACCACGCCGTGACAGCGGCGATCGTCCGGGTTCGGTTCCTCGGTCACCGCGAGCGAGAGCACGTAGTATTCGTCATAGACCGTGATCCCACGCTTTATCACCTGCTGATAGAGCGTGTGAAGGAGGTGATGGCCCGTCTCCGCTCCGGCATACGTCGTCCTCGGCGCCGAATGCCCCGCGAGGTAGCGCAGGTCGATTCCGCCCGCGTCGGTTCGTGAAAACGACATCCCCCACCGTTCGAGTTGGATCACCTCCTCCGGGGTCTCGCGACATAACGCCTCCACGGCGGGCGCATCGGCGAGGTAGTCCGCCCCCTTCATCGTGTCGTACGCGTGGGTTTCCGTCGAATCCCGGTCGTGGAACGCCGCGTTGATCCCGCCCTCGGCGGCACCCGTGTGCGAGCGGACCGGATGGAGTTTCGAGACGATCGCGACGTCGGCACCGGCTTCGTCCGCGGCGATCGCCGCGCGCAACCCGGCCCCGCCGCCACCGACGACGACGACATCGTGCTCCCTCATTCGTCTATCCGTCCGGCATAAGGAATCATTAACATATGGGTGTGCCGAGGACGACCGACACGCGGGTCGATCACGATGCCCGGCTCGGCCCGCGACTATCGCTCGATCTGCTCCGCGTACCGTCGCTTGAACCCCTCATAGGCAGCCGGCTCGACGTCGATACAGCGGAACCTCGCCTCCGCACCGAAGGTTCGCCGGGCTGCGATCGCCGCCGGCGCAGTCCCCGCACAGGGGATCACCACGAGCTCGCCGGGCTCCACCAGCCCGGAGAGCCACGCCGCATACGGCTCGACCGGCTTCGCACGCCCGCCCCGCCCGTACGTCTCGGTCGGCCACCGGGCGACCTGCCGGGCGGAGACGTCGGTTCGGCGCTCCGTCGGTCCCTTATGAGCGAAGACGACGCTGTAGCCACCGGTCGACAGGAACGGCCCGTGGGTGTCGCGGTCGGGCGTCCCGTCCTCGGTGAGATACGTGACACCGCCGACGCGCCGAAATCCCCCGCCTGCGTGGTCCTCGGTCGCATCCCCCCACGTCTCCTGCAGGTACGAGACGAATCGGGGGAGCAGCCAGTCGTCGACGTCGGCGATGAGCCAGCCACCCGGTTCGAGCGCCCCGTAACAGGCGTCGATGAGCTGGGTCGTGGTGAGGGTGTCGTCGACCTGCGGGCCGTCGATCGGCTGATCGGCGTCGAACGGATGTAAGCGGTAGCTGACGCTCGTCTGTTCGGTTCGGCCGGGCCGTGCCCACGCGTCGTCAAGGAAGATGGCCGCCGCCTCGCCATCGAGGGCATCGAGCGCCGCGAGTGCGTCGCCGACGAGGTACTCGCCGCCGGGACCGACCGCGTGTCGCTCGAACCCATCACCGGTTGTCATTGACGCCCCTTCGGTCCGGCCATCCCTGAACGTTCCCCCTCCCGTGTGGATTACCGCTCCGACGTCCCACGCCGGCCCGAAACCCCCAGATAGTCCCACAGGAAGTGTGCGAGGATCGGCCCGGTGACCACCCACCCGACCGCTCGCGAGACAGCGGGGTCGACCGCCGGCAGCAACGCGAGGGCGATCGTGCCCATGATCGCCGCGCCCGTCACCTTGCGGTACCGGCTCGGTTCGAGGTCATACACCGGCTGTCCCCGCCGTTTTCGGAGCGCGATGCCGGCAACGAACGCGTAGCGGGCGACCCCGACGAGCAGGAAGACGGATGGGACGACCCCCAGGACGACCGCCGCGACCGTTCCGGCGAGGACGACGAGCGTGTCGACCTCCGTATCGAGGCGCGCGCCGAGGACCGTCTCCGTCCCGGTTCGGCGTGCCAGCGCGCCGTCGGCGGCGTCGAGGGTGGTCGCGGCGAGAAACAGCCCGAGCGCGGCCCACCCGAACCCGGGATCGGCCGGGACGAGCGCAACGATCCCCACGAACAACACGAGTGCCCACCCTCGCGCGAGCGTGACCCACGTCGCCGCGGTGAGCCGTGGGGGATCCGCCCGCCGGGTCGTGGCGGCCATCACCCAGCCGACGATAGAGAGGAAGATCATGAACGCGCCCGCCATCCCGCCGAGTGCCCACCCCGTGACCGGTGCGGCCCCCGTCGCCGCCAGTATCCACATCGTCCCGCCGACGGCCAGGAAGCTACAGCACCCGACGAGCGCGAGCGGTCGCCATGGGGGCGTTCGAGCCGACGACGTTGCCGTCGCCGTCATCGTGAGGACACCCCGGAAGAGCCGGTCCGTCCCGATCGTGATGGGGTATCGGTGTCTGCATCGATGTCCGGATGGTCCGCCATCCCGTCGAACCGGCCCGTTATCCGACCCCGCTCGCGACGCGCCTGCCAGCGGCGATGTCGACGATGGCACAGGACGGGGATCCGTTTCAGCCCGAGCAGCTGTGCGATCGCGAGCCGGTGCTGTCCGTATGCCCGCCAGTACAGCGTCCCGTCGCGGCCGACGTCGACGTTGATCTCGTCGGCCCTGTCGAGTAGCACCGGCCGGCTCCGTCCGGTGAGCTCCTCGCGCCGTCGATATCCCTCCGTCGAGAGCGACGTATATAGTCGTTCGATCTCACGACACCGCGGTTCGAACCCGTCGAGCGTTCGGTAGCCCCACGCGTTCCCGAACCGGGAGAGTTGTTCACGGAAGGCGTCGAAAAGCGCCGTCTCGCGCCACGGGACGCCGTCCTCGAAATGCTCGCGTACCCCGCGGACGACCGCCCGGTCGGCGAACCGCTCGGCCTCCCG
>PWGU01000221.1 GCA_003554605.1 Halorubrum sp. | reverse complement strand
TCCCGTATCTCGAGGTTCATATCGTCGACTGCCGTTACGTCACCATACCGCTTCGTGATGTGTTGTAGTTGTACGTCCGCCATGAATTACTCCTTGAGTGCCCCCGATGTCAGTCCGCTCACGATCTTCTCCTGTGCGACGACGACGAGCAGGGCGACGGGGATGACCCCGGCGATGCTCGCGGCCGCCATCAGATTGAACAGTACCTCGTGTTGCCCCTGGTAACGCAGGATCCCCTCGACCAGCGGCGCCCAGTTGTGCTCCCTGCCGTCCGTCATCAACGAGGAGAAGAAGTACTCGTTGTAGACGGCGATGAACGTCAACACCCCGGCGGTCGCGACGCCGGGTGCCGACAGCGGCGCGATGACCCGGAACAGAGCGCCGATGCGGGTCGTCCCCTCGACGCGGGCCGCATCCTCCAGACCGTCAGGGATCTGCGAGTAGAAGGTCGTCAGGATGAAGATCGAAAGCGGCATGAACAGCGCCGAAAACGGGATCAACATCGCATACGGCGTGTTATAAAGCGTTCCGTCCGCGAGGATCGGACGCATCACGTCCACGGGCGTGTTGAACAGTTGGTTCAACGGGATGAAAAACGCCGCCGGTGGGAAGAACGATACGATGAGCACCAGCAGCATCAGCGGCCCTTTGAACCTGAACTGGAGCCGGCCGAAGACGTAGCCGGCGAGGCTCGCGACGACGATGACGATCACCGTCGTCACCGCCGCGATGACGAAGCTGTTGAAGATGTATCGATGGAACGGGACCGTGGTGAACACCTCAACGAACGCAAAGAAGTTGATCCCCATCGTCACTTCTCCCTCCGCGAGGAGGGTAGGGTCGAAACTTCCCGGCAGGAAGATGATGTTCTGTAAGCTCCCTCGCTGTGTCAACGCCACCATGAGCAGCCAGTAGAACGGGAACAGCGTCGTCACGAGGAAAAACACCGTCGCGGTGTAGAACATCGATTTGTAGGCGCGCTCGGGGTTCGAGATCATGTTCGCCGCCCACTGTTCGAGCGGCCCCCGGTCCAGTTCAGGCTCCTCGCCCGGCGAGTACTCTTTCAGCTTCTCCGCTGCGCTCTCTTCGCTCATTAGGCGAACCCTCCTTCGGTTTCACGGAAGCGCCACAGATAGACGATCACGAACAGCCCGATGATCACCGCGGTCATGAACGCGACCGTCGCCGCCGTCGCGTAGATCCGCGTCCCGCCGAAGAGCCCGTCGACGACGAGACAGGTGAGCGACGGCACCGTCGAACAACCGACTGTCGAGTCGATGACCCCGTAGACGCGCATCGCGTCCAGCGTGCGGAACAGCATCGCGACCAGAAGCGCCGGCATCACGATCGGCAGCGTGATCATCTTGAACCGCTGCCACGGCGACGCACCCGACACGCGGGCGACGTCATAGAGGCTGCGGTCGACGCTCTGGAGCCCGGCAAGGATGAGCAGGGCCATGAACGCCGCCGTCTTCCAGATGTCGGCCACCAGGACGATGATGAATCCGTCTCGGCTGCTCGCAAGCGGCGAGGAGCCGAAGATCCCCAACCACTGCATCAGGTCGGAGCCGAATCCGACCGTTGGCTGGAAGATCAGGTAGAACAGCATCCCCTGGATGGCGACCGGGATCGCCCACGGCAGGATGATCGCGACACGGACCCAGCGACGGCCGCGGAACTCCTTGTCGAGAACGAGCGCCTGCCCGAAGCCGATGAGCGTCTCGAAGATGACGCTCAAGATCGCGAACGCGAGCGTGACGAAAAGCGCCTGTCGAAGGAACGGCGTCCCGAGCTCAAGGAACGGGAACGATCCCGAGAGGCCGACGTCAACGAACTCCCGCGTCAGGCGGGTGTCACCGGTGAACACGTCGATGTAGTTCTGGATACCGACGAACTCACCGAACGGGTCAGCGCCTGCGGTTTCATCCGCCAGGAGTGACATCCGGAACGTGGCGATCAGTGGATAGAACGCCACGATCGCAAGCAGGATGAACGCCGGAATCAACAGGATGTACGCGTAAGCGGCCTCACTAAGCGTCTCCATCCGGTTGACAGGTCTCTGTAGCAGGCGCCGGAGGGCATTTGAACCTTCGTTCGATCTATCTGTGGCCATTTATGTCTCAGTCCTGATCGCTCGTTTCGAGCTGTTCTTGAAGATCCTCCATCGCCTCCTCAGGCGTCTTCTCCTGGGTATAGGCGTCGTGAACCTCCTGATATACCTGTGCAGCCTGCTGCGGCCAGACGTCGGTGACCGGGCGCGGGATCGTGTGCTCCCCCGCGACGGCGAGGGTGTCGAGGTAGCGGCCGATCGGCCCGAGTTCGTCGGGGTCGGCAGCTTCGACGACCTCCGGAACCGGCGGAAGGTTCCCGTTCAGCTCGAAGACGGTGAGCATGACGTCGTCGTCGACGAAGGCCTCAACGACCTCGATGGCCGCGTCGAGGTTCTGGGAGTTCGGATTCACGGTGAGGTGCCAGCCGCCGAGCGCGTGCTGGGTGCCGCCGAGCCCGTCATACTGGGAGTCCCCCGGCGAAACACCGTATGGAAGCGGCATCGTCCCCAGGTCCTCGCCGAAGGCGTCCTCCTCGCCGTTGATGACGACCGAGTAGGGCCAGTTGCGGTGGAAGATGGCGTTGCCGTTCGTGAACGGTTCGCGGGCATCCTCCTCGGTGTACTGCACGAGATCATCGTTCGTGATCTGCGGGAAGTCCGGATGTGCCTCCTCGTCCTCGTCGCCGTACATGAACGCGCGCATCATCCGAATCGTCTCGATGACCGGTTCCTCGGTCACCGTGACGGGCCGGTCACCGCGCTCGAAGAGGTTCTCCCGCCCCCCGAAGAAGGCACCGCCGAACGAGGACATCGTCTCGTTGAACGTACAGCAGGCAAGCCCCTCGTAGGCGGCTGCCTGGGTGGTGAACCCGTAGGTGTACTCGTCCTCGCCGCCGTGGTAGTCCCAGACGTCGGCGACCATCTCGGCCCACTCCTCCCAAGACATCGGCTCGGTGGCCCAGTTTTCACCCT
Organism: Halorubrum sp.; assembly: GCA_003554605.1. GTDB lineage: Archaea > Halobacteriota > Halobacteria > Halobacteriales > Haloferacaceae > Halorubrum. The sequence continues at coordinate 12,883 of PWGU01000221.1, read as the reverse complement.
CCGGATCGTAGCCGGCCTCCTCGACGAGGTCCTTCCGGTACTGCATCACCGGATAGTCGGGGAAGAACGGGACGCCGAAGAGCTCCCCGGTCTCCGGGGGGGTTGCCGTGTCGACGGACGCCTCGAGATATTCGTTTTCGATACGTGAGAGGACGTCGTCGGACAGCTGCTCTTCGAGGTTGAGGACCTGTTCGCGGAGGATGAACGGGATCGTCCATCCGCTGTCCATCATGAAGATGTCCGGGTCCCCACGGTTGGCGTCGAGCGCCGCTTGATAGTCCTCACGGCGGGAGTCGGTCTCGAAGTCGCCGGGAAGGACCTCGAGTTCGATGTCCTCCGAGAGGCCGGCGTCGTACAACGCCGCCTCGATCTCGTCCTCGATCGCCTCGAAGTCAGCGTCGGCGGACAGTTGGACCGTCGTCGTGCCGTCGTCGTCATCACCGCCTGTACACCCCGCTATCCCCATCGCCGCGCCCGTTGCACCGGCGGCCGCCATGAAGCGACGCCGCGAGACGCTGCTCTCTCTCAGATCGCTATTTGGGTCAGTATCGACCATTACGTTTTGGGGATTATGTAGAGCCCCTAAATATACTTTTGGGAAAGATTACTACTTTTGTTGTACCAATCTAGCCGCCGCTAACGGCGCGAATATCCGACCATCATTTAAATAACGATCAATAACAGAAAAACATTTCGCTTAACGTGATCATGCGTCAGGAGATCACGGCGGGCACCACCGACGCTCGGGAAGCGTCTGCGGTGGCCTGAGCATCCGGGGATTCAGTCGGCGATCCGTTCCGGAAGCGGCCCCTCGTAGCCGTCCGGAACGTATGGGCAGAGGGGATCGCTCCCGGTGGGATCGCCGGTCTCGGCGTAGGCACGCGATCGACTCCCGCCGCAGACGTGTCTGAACTCACAGGCTCCACACTTGCCGTTGAAGCCATCGGGGTCCCGAAGTGACCTGAAGAGATCCGATTCGCGATAGATGTCCACGACCGAGGACTCCCGAACGTTACCGGCCGATCGCGGAAGGAATCCGGATGGATACACCTCACCGACGTGGCTCACGAACGCGAACCCGCAACCGGCGGTGATCCCGGCCCGTCGTCGGCTCCCCTCGCGGCCGCCGTCCTCGCGTTGAATGCCGACCCGGCGATAGAACGGTGCCTCGGTGGTCTTCACGCCAAAGGGCTCCTCGGCGTCGACGTCGTGGAGCCACTCCATGATCCCTTCGGCGCGCTTCGGGGAGATCGGGGTCAGCACGCCGCCGCGCCCGACGCGGACGAGGAAGAACACGCTCCAGAGGACGACCCCCAACTCGCCGACCAGTTCCCGGATCGCCGGCAGCTCCTCGACCGTATCGGCACACACCGTCGTGTTCACCTGTACCGGGACGCCGCACTCCTGTGCGGCTTCCGCCGCGGCGATCGTATCGGCAAAACTCTCCTCCCCACGGAACGCGTCGTGTGACTCGCGGGTCGCCCCGTCGAGGCTGACGGCCATCCGTGCCATGCCGGCGTCTGCGAGTTCGGCGACGCGGTCGCGTGTGAGCGATCGCGTCCCGCTCGGCGTCACCGCGATCCGGAGGCCCCTGTCCGTTCCATATCGAATGAGTTCAGCGAGGTCATCTCGCCGGAGGGGATCACCGCCGGAGAACACGACGAGTTGCCCGTCGCCGAACTCGGCCGCGTCATCGAGCAACGCCATCGCTTCCTCGGTGTCGAGTTCGTCCGGATGTCGTTGCGGTACGGCGGCGGCCCGGCAGTGGCGGCAGGCCAACCCACACGCCTGGGTTACCTCCCAGATAAGCACCAATGGGGCGGTATCGAAATCGACCGTCCGGCCCATCGGCCCGGCCTTCCGTGTAGCCGGCCGCCCACCCCCGCCCGCTCCCTCAGAAGCCGGGTCAGCCGATCCCCGGCCCTGTGACGTGTCCGACCGTTCTTCGTTCGGGACGGAAACCGCACGGGAGTCCGGCGGATCAGGGTGCTCGGTCGGGTTGACGCTGGGTTTCATCATCCGTACTTATCGGCCGGCTACCCTCAACCGTCACCGGTCTTCTTACCCATCGGGAACGGGGCCGAAGATGTTCGGGTTGTGTGCGAAGCTACGACCCTCAGTAGCGCCCGCACCTCGCTGTGCTCGGTGCGGATGCCGGCCTCGATAAGGGAACCACAGTTGCAACGCTCGATGATGTAACGAATGGAAGAAAGTGGGTTGGGGCAGATTTGAACCACCGGACGGCAAGCCGTCCGAGCCCGCACCTCGCTGTGCTCGGTGCGGATGCCGGCCTCGATAAGGGAACTACAGTTGCAACGCTCGATGATGCAACGAATGGAAGAAAGTGGGTTGGGGCAGATTTGAACTGCCGGCCTCCTCCATGTCAAGGAGGTGTCATAACCGGACTAGACTACCAACCCGAGCGGGCTTACTGGCGCATTCTTGGATTTCCGGGGGACATAATTGAACCTTTCGGATCGGGGGTCCGTGTGGTGGTTTTCTCACGCACACCGTGGACGGTCGCGTCCGCGAGGCCTCACGTAGCCGCTTCCGTCCGCTTTTATCCGACCCCTCCACACGTTTCGATATGGTTGACCTCTCCACCCGCGCCGCGCGTCTCGACGAGTACCTCTCCGCGCGGGGGCTTGAGGCGGTCTGGTTCGCCCGCCCAAACGGGTTCGCCTGGCTCGTGGGCGGCGATAACGTCGTGGATGCCGATTCCGAGGTCGGCGTCGCCGCCGCCGGCTACGACGGGACGTTCCGTGTGGTGACCGACAGTATCGAGGCCGATCGACTCGCCGAGGAGGAGGTCCCGGAGGAGGTCGCGGTCGAACCGTACCCGTGGTACGAGGCGTCGCTCGCCGAGGCCGTCGCTGAACGCTCTCCAACACCCGCCGCGGCGGACTTCCCCGTCCCGAATTTCAAGCCGATCGACCCGTCCGACCTCAGGCAGCCGCTCACCGATGACGACGTCGAGCGCTACCGCGAACTGGGCCGGGAAGCCGCCATCGCGGTCGAAACCGTCTGTCGGAACCTCGAACCCGACGACCCGGAGTACGAGGTCGCTGCCGGGATCGAGATCTCGTTGGCCTCCCGCGACGTCAACACTCCCGTCGTGCTCGTCGGCGGGGCCGATCGCGCGCAGGCGTATCGACATTTCACCCCAACCGATGCCCGCCTCGGGGACTATGCATTGGTCTCGGTCACCGCCGAGCGCGATGGACTGTACGCCTCGCTCACCCGAGCCGTCCTCTTCGATCCGCCCGAGTGGTTCGAGAAACGGCATCGCGCCGCGGCCCGGGTCGAGGCGACCGCGCTTGCAGCGACCCGGGCGGCCGTCCGCGGCGACCTCGACGGCGGCACGGCTGGAACCGTCTTCACCGCGATCCAGTCCGCTTATGAGGCGGTCGGCTTCCCCGAGGAGTGGACACACCATCATCAAGGCGGTGCAGCGGGCTTCGCCGGGCGGGAATGGGTCGCGACGCCCGGGAGCACCGATCGCGTTCACGCCCCGATGGGGTACGCCTGGAACCCGACGGTTCAGGGGACGAAAAGCGAGGATACCCATCTCGTCGCGGACGACCGGATCGAGACGCTCACGAAAACCGGTCGGTGGCCGACACACGAGGTGACACCGGTCGACATCGAGGGGATTTCCACCGATCCGATCCCGCTTCACGCACCCGTGGTTCGCTAGGCGGGCTAACCGATCGGGCTCAAAAGGAGTGGTATAAACCCGGGGACGTGAGGGTCGTCGTGCCCGCTCAGTAGACGTACTCGGTCTCGTCGATGCCCACGTAGTTCCGTTTCGTCCGTCGCTTACGCCACTTATAACTCAAGAGGAGTTTGGCCGACTCCCAACCCGACCGATACGGCTGTGAGAGCAGGCCATCGCCCGTCTCCGCGGCGAGCATCGCGTCCGCCGCGCCGATGATCCGGTTCCAGTCGTCCGGGTCGTAGTCGGCGACGGCGTCCGCCATGGTCACGTTGCGAACGATCTCGTCGCCGATCGCCTCCTTCCATCGTCGATTGTAGGCGGCCATGTCGCCGCGGGCGACCAACTCCCCGGCTATCGCGCCGGTCCGAACGGCGGCGTGGTCGCCGCCCTCGTGGAACGCCGAGGTCGTCCCCATCGCGCCGCCGACGACGGCGATCCCCGCCTCCGTCGGCGAATCGATCGGCTGCGTCGAAGAGATGGCGTACGTTTCCGTCCCACCCCGCTTGCCCGCGTCCTCGACGAGCGGGAACGCCTCGTCGATGTCGTACTCGTCGCCGTACTGCCAGTCGAGCAGTCGACGGATGTACTCAGAGCCCTTCGGGATGGAGTCGTCCTCCGACGAGAGGAGGTGATACGCCTCCACATCGAAGTCGTCGATGTCGAGTCCGATCGGCATCGTCAACCCGATCCGACAGACCCGATCGCGGTTTGGGAAGATCCAGGGGTAGGCCGTCTCGCCGGGCATCACACCCCACCAGAAGACGATGGCGTCCTGCACCTCATTATATACTTCCTCGGGAACGCGTCGATACTCCTGGTACGCGATGTGGTTGGCTTCGTGGGACGCGAGCCGTTCGGACGCCTTCGAGCCGTCCGGCAGGAACCGGTCGAGCACGCGGTTCGTGACGGTTCGCTGGGGGCCATCCGCGAGCACGACGAAGTCCGCGCCGACCTCGTCGCCGGAGGCGAGTTCGACGACGTGGCGTGGCTCCGAGCCGCCCGGTGTGACGTCGAGGTCCGTTCGAACGTCGCGAACGGAGACGCCGACGCGATACTCCGCGCCGACCCCCTCGGCACGCTCACGCATCCAGTCGTCGAATCGCGCGCGGTGGAAGGTGTATCCGAAGTGATCATACGAGGAGTCGATCCCCGTCGAGTACAGCGTCGCCGCCGTGTCCGGCCCGCGGAACTCCGCACGGGTTAACTCACACTGGAGGACCCCCTCGTCGAACTCGTCGGGATGGATCCCCATGATGTCGACCCAGTAGTCCAAGATACCGGCTGCGTCCGTCGAATCCGGCCCGATGGCCTCCCGATCCGCCCGCGGAACGCCCTTTTCGAGGACGAGCGCGTCGGCACCGGCGTCCGCGGCCGCGTGCGCCGCAGCGGTCCCGCCCGGACCGCCGCCCACGATCGCGACGTCTACTCGTTCCATATTCCGAGAGGTGACCGTCCCAGTATTAATCTCACGGTCGGTTGGCGGACTCTCTCGCGAACGTTCGTGCGGAACGGTCGGATGTCGATGAGGGGTGGAACGGTCGGATGTCGGCGAAGGGCCGGGGCTCGAACATAATGGACAGATATATTCTTAAGAGCCAATGATAGCCGGAGACATACAATGGCAAGAGAAACTTGGGCGACACGCTTCGGCTTCATCCTCGCCGCGGTCGGCAGCGCGGTGGGACTCGGTAACATCTGGCGGTTCCCGTTTATTACCGGTCAGGAGGGTGGATCGGCGTTCCTGCTCGTCTATCTCCTGTTTATCGCGCTCATCGGATTCCCGGCGATCCTCGTCGAGTTCGTGATCGGGAGACGGACCGAACGCAACCCGGTCGGCGCGTTACGTGAACTCGGCAGCGGGATATGGAAATATGTCGGCTGGCTCTTCGTGATCACGGGATTCGTCATCCTCGCGTACTACAGCGTCGTCGCCGGCTGGTTCCTCCGATACACCCTGATCGGGATCACGGATGGGTTCGCCGCCGGCGCGGCGAGTCCCGAGGAGGCGGAGGCGCTCTTCGGCGCCGTCTCGACCGGCCTCGACTCGCTGTTGTTCCACGCGATATTCATGGCGTTCGTGATCGCCATCGTCGCCGCCGGGATCCGCAGCGGGATCGAGGTCGCGGTGAAGGTGATGGTCCCAGCAATCGTCGTCCTCCTGCTCGGACTCGCCGCGTACGGCGTCACCCTCGATGCCTCCTCGGAGGCGTACGTGTACTACCTCTCGCCCGACTTCGGCGTCATCGTCGAGAATTGGACGAGCATCCTGCCCGCCGCGGCCGGACAGGCCTTCTTTACGCTCTCGCTCGGGATGGGCGTGATGATCACCTACGCCTCCTACCTCGGTGAGGACCGCAACCTCGCGGAGGACGCGGGGGTCATCGCCGGGCTCGACACGCTCATTGCCGTCCTCGTCGGCTTCGTCGTCTTCCCGTTCCTCTTCGCGGCCGGGCTCACCCCAGGCGACGGCGGTGCCGGCGAGATCTTCATTAGCCTGACCGCCGCGTTCACCGAGATCCCCGCGGGTCGGATCGTTGGGATCGTCTTCTTCGCGATGGTGGGAATCGCGGCGCTCTCGTCGGCGATCAGCATCCTGGAGGTCGTCACCTCCTACCTGGTCGACGAGTGGGATGTCGCCCGGGTACCCGCTGCGACCGGCCTCGGCGTGGCGATCTTCCTGCTCGGCGTTCCCGTCACCGTTGATCTGGTCTTCCTCGACCTGCTGGACGGGTTCGCCGACGGCGTGCTCCTCGTGCTCGGCGCGCTGCTGTTGTCGATCTTCGTTGGCTGGGTCATTCCGGAGTTGGCCCGCGACGAACTCGAACGGGGCATCGGCGACATCGGCGGCCTCGGGATCGCGTGGATCTGGATCGTCCGGGTTCCGGTCGTCGTCGTCGTCTTCATCTCGCTGTATCTCGGCGTGCTTGAGTACGCAGAGTTCCTGACCGAGGACTTCGCCGGCTGGCTCGCCGAACGGTAAGGGTCGAACCGGTCACCGGGGCGGTGGCACCTCTCAACGTTCGTGTATCTGCAGACCCACGGGCCGCTTGGAGGGGCACCACGGCCGCCGTGTATACCGCGTTGCTCGGGGAGGTGCACGGAAAACGCGACGGTAGGGGAACCGGATCGACGAAAAGACACAAGTTCTCACAGCCGCTAGGGCATGGTATGCAACCCTCCAAGGAGCGTGAGGCGGCCGACGGCGACCCGTTGGACGACCTCGATGACCTGCTCGACGACGATCTGTCGAGCGATGGGGGGACGGCGAGCGCATCCGACCGCAACGATGACGCCAGCGAGGCCACGCGGCGGGGGGCAGGTATTCGGGACTGGGTCGGCGTGAACGGACGCTGGTTTTCCCTGAAGGGGTTCGCGATCGCGTCCGTCGCCATCGGCCTCGGCGTCTTTCTCGGCGGGATGCTCCCGCTCGTCGGCGGAACGATCGGTCACGCAGCGGGCGTCCTCCTCGGGGCGTTCCTCGTCGGCCTCGTCCTCTCGACACGCCGCTACGTCGAGACGGGGGTCGCCGGCGCGGGCGTCGGGGCCGGCAGCGCGCTGTTGAACGTGCTCGGGATCGGCTTCCTGCCGATCGGCCTCCAATACATCCAAGAGTGGGGGCTCGCGCTGCTCGCGGTCGGCGGCGGGATCGGCCTCGTGCTGGCGCTCGTCGGACACTACTTCGGACGCGACCTGCGCGCGGGCCTTGTGGCGAGCGTCGAGTGAACGGGAGCATAACTGGCACCGAGGGGCGGGTTCCTCGCTGATCCGTGAGTGAAGGACCCTCCCGCGGGCCCACTCAGACGTCGAACTCGTAGACGACCGTCGAGCAGTCCGAACAGGCCAACACCGGGCGGTGTGGTTTTCGATGGCTCGTGCCCGGTCCTCCACAGCAGTTTCGCAAGGTCGTCTCGACGACGGGGCCGGCACAGACCGGACAGGTGCTCACGAGGGTTCGGAGCGGTTCGGCCGCGGGCGCGCGGAGATCCGTCGGCACGTCAAACCCGGCGAGCGTCTCGGCGGCGGCCGTCTCGGCGATCGCTACCGCCCGGGAGAGCCAAATATCACGGCCGCCGGCGAGGAGGATTCGATTCGCGTGCACCTCCGCGTCGGGGTCGCCTGCGGCGACAGCGGCCGCCCGCTCGGCGAGCGCCTGCTCCGACAGCGTGCGGAGTTCGGCCATCCGGTCCTCGAAGGCGACACGAAAGTCGTCCGTCAGGCGGAGGTCCTCGCCGTCGGCGACGACCACGCCGGCGTCGATGAGCGTCCCCAACAGCTGCTTTGGATCGACCGATTCAGCGATGGAGTCGCTCTCGACGTGCTTTTCGGGACCGAACTCGACTGGCAGCAACTCGACGACCCGCGGCGCGAACCGGGGCGTTCCGGGGATCACGTACCCACGGAGGTAGATCGCACCCCCGCCAACGAGCAGGACGAGTGGGGCAAGCGGGGTGAAAAGCAGTCCAGCGGCACCAGCAAGCAGGACGACGATGGCGAGGTTGACCGCGGTACAGGGCCAACATCGGTTCGCGCCCGTGTACTCGGGTCGCCGAAGTCGATCGATAAAGGTCATGTCATCGCGTGGACGGCCCGCCGATAAGGGTGTTGCGGGGCCGGCCGACGACGTGGTCGGTGTCTGCCCCTGGGTTACGCTCACCCGCCGAATCCGTACCGCGTGTTCACGTAGGCGGCGATCTCCCGTCGTTCGAGCGCCGCAAAGCCGACGAGGATGGCGGCGAACCCGAGGATCGCCTCGCCCTCGATGAGGTGACCGAGCAGTACCCAACTGCCGATCGTGGCGACGATCGGCTCCACGTAGCCGACGAGGTGGAGCTGGGTCGGCCCAACCGCATCGAGCAGCGCGAAGTAGATCAGAAACGCCACCACGCCGGAGAGGACGGTGAGATACGCGAGGGAGACGACCGCCGTCCCGCTCCAGACGATCGCCGCCGGCGACTCCCGCAGCACGCCCGCACCCACGAACAACATCACCGCGCCGATCACCATCGCCCACCCCTGGAGCGCGGCGATCGGGAGGTCCGTCCGGAGCGGTCGCAACAACACCGCCCCGATGGAGAACGTCACGGCCGCGAAGAACGTGAGAATCACCCCGACCAGTTCGGGCGGCATCCCGAAGACGGCACCCGACCCGTCACCGGAAGCGAACCCGCCAGGGTCGGCGATGATCACCACGCCGAGGAGGCCGAGCGCAAAGCCGGCGATCTCGAACGGACCGAGGCGCTCGGAGGGGAGCAGCAGGGCGGCGAAGGCGGCGGTCAGGACCGGCGCAAGGCTGACGACGACCGCGGCGACAGCGCCGGGAATGTAGAGTTCGCCGACGTAGAGGAACCCGTGATAGGCGGCGATGACGAACGCGCCGGCGATACCGACGCCGAGCCACTCCTCGCGGCCATGCGGGATCCACCGGTCGGCGACGAACACGGCGTATCCGAGGACGATCACCCCGGCGATCAGATACCGGATACCCGCGAACAGCAAGGGCGGAAAGTACGCCAGCCCGGCCTCGATAGCGACGAACGAGGTCCCCCACAACGTCGCAAGAAGGAGGAACGCGCCGGCGACACCGGCGGGATTTGAACACAACTTTTGCAGGTTCATTCGATGTTGATCCAGATCAGCGTAGTATACTTAAACTAACCTCTTATCAAACGCAGTTACGTGAATGGTAAATCACACAATTGGACGAGATTCGATTCCCCTCCCGGTATCCCTCAATTCATTAGACAATTATCCGAGCGTGTCGGGAGACATATATACGAGTCCTACACGAGTAAGACGTACATGGACGAGCGCGACGTGCGGCTGCTCAAGGCGATCTCCGATCTCGGAACCGGAAGCCCGGAAAAACTTCACGACGAGACGGGGATCCCCGTCTCCACGATCCACTATCGGCTCAACAACCTTCGGGACGCGGGTGTCATCGAAAACGACCTCTACGACTTCGACCACGAAGCGCTCGGGCTCGGCGTCACGATCATCGTCGAGGTGCACGCGGACTACGAGGGCCCCTACGACGAGTTCGCGGACGAGCTCCTCGCCGTCGAGGGGGTGACTGAGGCGTTCTTCACCATGGGTGAGACCGATTTCGTCGTTCTCGCCCGGCTCTCCTCCTCGGACACCGTCGAACGACTGATAAGCGAGTTCGAAGGGATCGAAGGGGTCGAGCGAACCAACTCGACGTTCACCATCGCGACCCTCCGTGACGAGTCGCGCGCGCCGGCGACATACGACCTTGAGACGCTGATCGAGGAGCTGACGGACTGATCGAGGGGCCTCAGGCCCGCTTGCCGATCTCCTCGCGCAGCACCTCGGAGACGACCTCGCCGTCCGCCTTCCCACGAAGCGCGCCCATGGCCTCGCCCATGAGCCCGGAGAAGGCGGCCATCCCCTCCTCTGTGACCTGTTCGGCGTTCCGCTCGACGACCTCGACGACGGCCTCCCGCACCGCCTCCTCGCTCACACCTGAGAGACCAGCGACCTCCACGGCCTCAGCAGGTGTCAGATCGGGATTCTCCGCGAGCGTCGTCAACACCTCAGGGACGCCCTCCTTCGCGAGGTCCCCGTCGTCGACGAGCGAAAAGAGCCCGAGGAAGTGCGCCTCGGTGAGCGTCTCGACCGGCGCGCCCTCCCGGCGGATCTCCGTCGTCGTCGACTCCAGCGTCGTGGCCGCGAACGTCGGATCGACGCCCGCCTCGACGGCCGCCTCAAACGTAGGGAACCGACGACCGAACGCGACCTGTTCGGCGAGGCCGAGGTCGAGACCGAAGGACTCGGCGTAGCGCTCGGCCTTTACGTCGAGGAGTTCGGGCACGTCGACGTCGCTGGGGTCGGGTTCGACGGGCGGGACGTCCGTCTCCGGATACATCCGGGCGGCCCCCGGAAGCGGGCGAAGGTACCGCGTCGTGCCGTCGTCGTTCGCGCCGCGCGTCTCCTCGGGAACGCCCTCGATGGCCGTTTCCGCCCGGTCGGCGACCGCCTCGATCGCCAGCTTGGCGGTCTCGGCTTCGGCCGCGACGAGTGCAACCGCGTCGCCCTCGCCGGCACCGACCGCCTCGCGAAGCGTCTCGACCTCCGCAGCCGTCACGCCGTAGGCCGGCAGCTCGTCCGTGTGGAAGATCCCGCCGGCACCGTGACGTTTTGCGTGATCCGAGAACTCCGTCCCGAGCCGACGGTCGGGTTGGATCTCGTGACCGACGAGCCCCTCGAAGCCGAAAAGCGGGACCGCACACACCGCCCCGTCCCCATCGAGAGCGCCGCGGATCACGCCGGAGTCGGTGTCGCTGAACAGCGCCGTCACGTCCTCCACGTCGCCGACGTGGGCGTCCCGCTCACGGAGTTGGTCGCGGATGGCGAGCAGCTCGGCCTGCCGACCGACCTCGCCGCGAACGATCGCCTCGATCCCGTCGAGGTCCTGGACGCCTTTCACCTCCACGCGTGCGCCATCCGCGATGGAGACGTTCACGTCCTGACGGATCGTCCCGAGCCCGCGTTTGACCTTACCGGTCGAGCGCAGCAGGGTACCGATCCGTTCAGCGGCCTCGCGCGCCTGTTCCGGGCTGGAAATATCCGGCCCCGTGCCGATCTCGACGAGCGGGACGCCGAGGCGGTCAAGCGAGTAGACGACCCCTCCGTCGTGTTCCTCAACGCGTTTCGCGGACTCCTCCTCCAACATGAGGTCCTCGATGGAGACCGACCCCTCGCTCGTCTCGATCGACCCGCCCTGTGCGAGCAGCAGCGAGCGCTGGAAGCCGGAGGTGTTCGAGCCGTCGATGACGAGTTTCCGCATGACGTGTGCCTGATCGACGACCGTCGCGTCAAGCATGGTGGCGATCTGGAGGGCGACGTCGAGCGCCTCCGTGTCGACCCGGCGCGGGGGCTCGTCGTCCTCCTCGACGAGACAGGTCGTATCGTAGGCGAGGTAGGTGAACTCGCGGTCGACGCGGCTCTCCTCGACGGCGGCCGCGTCGAGCTCGCCGAGCTCGCTTTTCGTCGGATGGAGGTGACGGACCAGCTTTCGTTCGGCCTCCTCGGGGTCTCGTTCGACGGTCGGGGAGTCACAGAAGAGCTTCGTCGCCGTGTCGAGCTGTTGGTGGATCTCCAACCCAGCGATGAGGCCCAACTCCTCGTAGTCGTACTCGGTCATTACGACCCACTCCGGCCGCCCGCGACTAAAAGCATGGCCGTTCGCGGCTGTGCGGCCCCGTTTCGTGGACGCGGCGCGGCCGCTCGGTGGGTCGTTGGTTCGAAGGATTGTGCGTGGGTGCTGTCGTAGAGACAACACCGTGCATCGGTTGTGGGCCCGGTGGGGGCCGCATACGATGCGTGGGACCGGATTTGAACCGGCGGACCTCTACAGGACAGCGCCCTCAACGCTGCGCCGTTGGCCTGGCTTGGCTACCCACGCTCGTGTGGTTTCTGTCGCACTTTCGTCTACCCCGTGCCCAATTAAAAGCCCTTCCATTCGACAGCGGCGTGTCGGTCGCTGTCACCGCGATCGATCGCTCCCTGCGGTGGATCGAACACGCCTCACGGGCGCGAACCGTTGTATTGGGTGCCCGGCAGTCGCCACGCTCGGCTGCCGAAACCGACACCTGTTTTCCTCCGGCGGTCGGACCTCCCGTTCATGAACGACTGGGCTCGCGACAACGTCCCGCTTTTGACCGCCCTCCTGTCGGTCGTCTCGCTCGGACTCGTCTTCGGTGCCGTCGGCGGCGTCATTCCCGAGAGCGTCCTTCCGCGCGCGAGCGACGCCGTCCTCGACGCGATCCCCCACCTGAACGCCGTCATTTCCGCGACCGCGATCGCCACCATCATCCTGGGCTGGCGGGCCATCTCACGCGGCGAGGTGAAACGCCACCGCGCTTTCATGCTCACGTCGTTCGGGCTCTTCGCCGCCTTCCTCGTCGGGTATCTCTATCGGCTCATCGTGGTCGGTACCGTCGAGTTCCCCGGCCCGGAGACGGTCTACACGTTCGTCTATCTCCCGTTCCTCGCGGTCCACATCCTGCTCGCGATCGTCTGTATCCCGTTCGTTTTCTACGCGCTCCTGCTCGCTTCGACGCGGCCGTATACGGACCTCTACGACACGGCACACGCGCGCGCTGGCTTCGTCGCGGCGATCCTCTGGTTGATCTCCTTCGCGATGGG
>PWGU01000028.1 GCA_003554605.1 Halorubrum sp. | reverse complement strand
TATTCGGCCCGTATTCAGCCCCTATTCCACCGAGATCAACAGCGCGTCGACCGTCTCCGCGAACGTCTCCGGCTCGGTGGCGAGCGCGTCCTCATGTGTATCGTCCACCTCATCGAGCAGCGGCGTCTCCGGGACGTCGTCGGGCAGCGCACGCGAGAGGACGTCGTTTAGCGGCTCCGTCGGGTACGCGCCGCCGGAGACGATAACGTCCGTCCCGTCGTGCCAGACCCCGAGGCGGGCCTCGATCTCGACGACGTCATCGACGGGCTCGGTCGACCCGTCCGGTAAGGGGGTCTCGCCCTCGATCGGGTATCGTGCGGTGAAAAGTGCCGTCGTCGCCGTGTGACCGCTCGCGACGGTCGTCGAGTCCGTCTCCTCCAAGGTGACGTCCTCCACCCCGCCCTCATCGAGCTGTCGGCGGAACGCCTCCTCGGCGGCGGGTCGGATCTCCTCCATGAGCCGGCCGAGCCCGACCCCGCCGGGGAGCCGGTCGATGGCGGGGCGGATGTCGACGCGCGTCGCGAAAAACAACACCGGGGAGCCCTCCGCGCCGAGTGTCTCGACGAGCGCCTCCGCGACGGGGACGTACTCGTAGATATGGGTGTGTTCGAGCGCCTGCAGCGTGATCGGTCCGAGCGATTCCTCGAATATCACCTCGTTCGACTCGTCGACGAGCCGCCAGTCCTCGTCGATCCGATCGTCGGTGACGACCGGCTCCGGCACCGCCCCCTCGCGGGTGTCGAGACAGCCGGCGGTCGCGGCCAGCCCGACGGCCGCACCGGTGGCGAGCAGGCGTCGGCGGGTGAGTCCGCTTCCGGCCGCCCGCCTGGAACCGGTCGTGGTCGGCTTCGAATCCATGCCTCACCCGAGCCGCCCGGTTTATATACGGTTTTCGGCGGTATCTGCGGCCGAACACGATGTGCTTTTGCACCACCGAGTAAAACAACCAAGTAATGACTCGTTTGAGACGACGATCGCGACGCGGGTTCCTGACCGCCGCAGGGGCTGCAGGGACGGTAGCGCTCGCCGGCTGTACCGCCGAGCAAACCGGCGAAGGCGACGATGGGATCGATGACGACGGCGATGATCATGAAGCCGATACATCCGACGATGATGGGGAGGAAACCACGTTAACGATCGCGACCTACGAGTCCTTTGTCGATGCACCGTCTTCCAGCCCGGGACCGTGGCTCGCGGAGACCTTCGAGGAGGAGTACGGGGTCGAAATCGAGTGGGCGACCCCGGAAAACGGATTAAACCACTACATCGAGCGTCGAAATGCCGGCGCAAGCATCGATGCCGACCTCTTCGTCGGGCTCAACGTCGACGACCTCGTCCGGCTCGACGAGGCGACCGACGACGGGTCCGAAGAGGCTGCTGAGAGCGGACTCTTCAAACCGGGCGCCATCGACGACGTGGAGGGCGTCTCGGACGTCCGCGAGGAGCTCCGGTTCGATCCCCGCGACCGGGTCGTACCCTACGCGACCAACTACATCAGTCTCGTCTACGACGGCACGACGACAACGGCTCCGGGGACGTTCGCGGGACTACTTGAGGAGGATCACCGTGGGGCGCTCATCACACAGAACCCAAGCGGATCGACCACAGGTCGGGCGTTTTTCCTCCACACGGTCCACCGATTCGGGACCGACGACTACGAGGCGAGCGGGGACGGTGAAAGCAGTGAAGAGGGCTTCGACGATTACCTCGACTACTGGGCCGCACTTCAGGAGAATGACGTCCGCGTCCAAGGTTCCTGGGGCGACGCCTACGCCGCGTGGTCCGGCGGTGAAGCCCCGATGGTCGTCTCCTACTCGACCGATCAGGTGTTTGCGGCCGCCGAGGGAGCAGATCTCGAGGAACATCAGGTTCGGTTCCTCGACGAGCAGGCCTACGCCAACCCGGAGGGTGCAGCCGTCTTCGCGGATACCGACCGGGGCGATCTCGCTCGGGAGTTCATCTCGTTCCTCCTCTCACCACGGGTACAGGGGGAGATCGCCGAGTTAAACGTCCAGTTCCCGGCGACGACGACGGCCGAACTGGGGGCAGAATACGACGAGTTGGCCAAGGAGCCGCCGGAACCGGTCACCTTCACGTACGAGGAGCTACAGGGATCCGTCGATGGCTGGATCGACGCGTGGGAGCGGCAGTTCGCCGAGCAGTGAGGACGCGCTGTGAGCGCCCCGCCCCCATCGACTGAGGTTGGCGGCTCGGATGAGCCTCCGGTAAGCGTCGACGAAGGCACCTCACCGGCCAGCGGAAGGAGCCGCGGGGGAGGGGCCGCACGTCGCGTCCGTGCGGGTGCCGAGCGGCGCGCACTGGCGGTGCTTGCGGTCGCGACGACCGCGCTGCTCCTCGTCGTCTTTTATTACCCGGTCGGGACGGTCTTCGTGGAGTCGGTCGTCGTCGAGGGGGCGGTCACCCTCGCCGTCTTCGCGGAGATCCTCCGCGACCCGTTCTACTTCGGCGAGTTCGCCCGCCTGTTCGCCGGCGAGAACCCCGTCGCCGTCGCCCACGACTTCCTCGGAGCGGATCGGCGGCTCGGGATCGTCGGGTTCACCGCCTATCAGGCCGCGCTCTCGACGGTCGCGAGCGTCGCGCTGGGGGTACCTGCGGCCTACCTCCTCGCCCGATACGAGTTCCGTGGACGGCGGACCCTCCGCTCGCTCACCATCCTTCCGTTCGTACTGCCGTCGATCATGGTCGCGGTCGGGTTCGTCGCCACGTTTGGGCAGCAGGGAACCCTCAATACCGCCCTCGGGGCGGTCGGACTCGGGCCGATCGAGCTCATGTTCACGTTGGAGGCGATCATCATCGCCCCCGCCTTTTATAACGCGCCGCTGGTCGCGCGGGTGACGACCGCGGCGTGGGAGTCGGTCGACGCGAGCGCGATCGAGACGGCGAGGAGCCTCGGGGCGAGCCCCTTCCGGGCGTTTCGCGACGTGGTGGCCCCGCAGATCTATCCGGCGGTGCTCATGGGCGGCGCGCTCACGTTCATCTTCACCTTCGGTACCTTCCCCATCGTGTTAGCGCTCGGCGGATTCCAGCTGGCGACCGTCGAGGTGTTCGTCTACCGGCTCGTGCAGGATTTGAACTACGCGGAGGCGGCCGCGCTGGCGATCATCGAACTCGTCATCTCGCTCGGGATCCTGCTCGGCTACCTCCGATATGAGGCCCGTCACGCGGTCCGCTCGCGCGGGGCGCGTCCCCTCCCACGGCGACCCCTGTTTCAGCTGCCGTCGATCTCGGTTCGGGAGGTGCTGCCGCGGGTCGGCCTCGGCGTCTACGGGGTCATCGCGGCGTTCGTCTTCCTCTCACCCATCATCTCGATGGTGCTCGCGAGCGTGACCGGCGGCGACGGGTCGTTGACGCTCGAACACTATCGCTTCCTCGTGGATCGCCAGCGGACCGGCGCGGCGTTTCAGGTGCGGCCGTGGACCGCGATCCGGAACTCGCTCGTCTTCGCGGCCGGCGCGCTCTTGGTCGCGCTCCCGATGGGCGTCGTGATCGCGGTGTTGACGACGCGCCGCTATCGGGGACGAAAGCTCGTCGACGCCATTGCGATGGCCCCGCTCGCGGTGTCGGGGATCATCGTCGGGCTCGGGCTCCTCCGCGGGCTCGTCTTCGGCGTCGAGATCGCCGGGTGGCGGATCGTGATCGCCGGCTCCGTCGCCATCGTCGCCGCCCACGCCGTCTCGGGGTACCCCTTCGTCGTCCGGACG
>PWGU01000169.1 GCA_003554605.1 Halorubrum sp. | reverse complement strand
TCATCACCCAACTCATCAGGACGAGCAGCCCCGCGACCACTCCGACCATCGCGAGCAACGCGGGGAGGTTGAGCCCGATGACCGGCACCGAGAGGGCGGGTGCGGGCGAGAAGGTGGCCGCACTCGCGACGAGGACGGCCGGGATGACCGCGTCGCCGAGGCCGATGAAGAAGGCGTCGCGTGAGGGGTCCTCGTCCGGATCGTCGCCGTCGGCGGTTTCGCTCTCGTCGCCGTCGGTCGGCTCCTCGGTGTTGCCGTCGGCGGTTTCGCTCTCGTCGCCATCGATCGGTTCGCCTTCCTCATGCTCGTCATTCTCGTCGTGGACGTCCGCCGCGCCGGAGAAGTCGTCATGGAGCAGCGAGTACGACAGCGTCGTCGGGATGACGAGCACGACGGGGATGTTGAGGTCCATCACGCCTTCCGCGAGCGTGAGCATGTGTTCGGTGCCGTAGACGGAGATGGCGTCGTAGATCGCGAGGAAGACGAGGAGGATCAACGCGGGCAAGATTCCGAAGGTGATCCCAAAGAGTCCCGCCGCGCCCGCGCCCATCAACACGCCGGCGCTGTCGATGATGTACCACTCGGGATGCACGAGCAATCCGACGGCGACCGCGAGCGCAGGGAGCGCCGCGACGAGCGGCGGCAGTATGGCTGAGAAGACGTACCAGGAGAGCCAGCCGGAGACGCCGACGATGAGCAGGCGGATCGCCCAGTCGAGTTCGTAGCGAAACGCCGCGAGCATGAAGCCGGTCATGACGATGATCGCGACGATGTAGATCAGGCTGTTCACCGGATCCTGCGGGTCATCGACCGGCTGATAGCCGCTTTCGGCGAAGGAGGGGACGAGCGCGAGCGCGCCGAGCTGGACGAGGACGAACAGGGCGACCGCGAAGGCGACGCCGCGGTACTCGCGGGGAAACATCTGTCCTCGGCTTCGGGATGGGGGGGTTTCGGGTTTGCGCTTCGTGGATCCCGCCTCGACCGGCTCGACGGCCCACTTGCGCCCGCGCCGCGGTCGAACACCCTTATACGCCTCCCGCACGGAACCGCGGTATGAACGTAGTACCGGACACCAGTGCGGTCATCGACGGCCGCGTGTCCGAGCGGGTCGACGACGGGACCTACGAGGGCGCATCCGTGCTCGTCCCCGAGGCGGTCGTCGGCGAGTTGGAGTCGCAGGCGAACGACGGGCTCGACTCCGGGTGGGACGGGCTCTCGGAGCTACAACGGCTCGCCGAACACGCCGACGCGGGAACGATCGAGCTCCGATACCTCGGTGGGCGACCGGGAGCGAGCGCGCGAGAGCACGCGAGCGAGGGCGACATCGACGCGATCATCCGCGAGGTCGCCGCCGAACACGACGCCACCCTCCTGTCGAGCGACATCGTCCAGACGGAGGTTGCCCGCGCGAAGGGGATCGCCGTCGAGTACGTCGAGCCGGTCGCCCGCGGCGTCGTCGACGACCTTCCCATCGAGGACTTGTTCACCGACGAGACGATGTCAGTCCACCTCAAATCGGGCACCCGACCGAAGGCGAAACGCGGGTCGCTCGGCGAGATGCGATACGAGTTCATCGACGAGGAGCCGACCGACGACGAGCGGATGCGCGAGTGGGCGAACGGCATCGTCAACCTCGCCCGCCAGTCGAACGAGGGGTTCATCGAGCTCTCCGACGACGGGATAGACGTCGTCCAGTACCGAAACTACCGGATCGCGGTCGCCCGGCCGCCCTTCGCCGACGGCATCGAGATCACGGCGGTTCGACCGATCGCCAAGACCGACCTCGACGACTACGAGTTCGCGGACCAGTTGCGCGAGCGCTTCCTCGAACGCCAACGGGGCGTACTCATCTCGGGGTCGCCGGGTGCGGGTAAATCGACGTTCGCACAGGCGGTCGCGGAGTTCCTCAACGAGGAGGACTACGCGGTGAAGACGATGGAGAAGCCGCGCGACCTGCAGGTCGGCCCCGAGATCACTCAGTACGGCGCGCTCGGCGGCTCGATGGAACGGACGGCCGATTCGTTGCTGCTGGTCCGGCCGGACTACACCATCTACGACGAGGTCCGCAAGACGAACGACTTCAAGGTGTTCGCCGACATGCGGATGGCCGGCGTCGGGATGGTCGGGGTCGTCCACGCCTCGCGGGCGATCGACGCGCTCCAGCGGCTCATCGGCCGCGTCGAACTTGGGATGATCCCGCAGATCGTCGATACGGTCGTCTACATCGAGGACGGCCGGGTTCACACGGTCTATGACGTCGAAACGGAGGTGAAGGTGCCCGCGGGGCTCACCGCCGAGGATCTCGCCCGACCGGTCATCCAAGTGGTTGATTTCGAGACGGGCCGCCCCGAGTTCGAGATCTACACGTTCAACCGACAGGTCGTCACCGTTCCGCTCAACGACGACGGCGACGAGCCCGAGACGGGCGTCGGGCGGATCGCCAAACAGGAGATCGAACGCGAGATCCGCTCGGTCGCGCGCGGCCACGTCGCCGTCGAACTGCAGGGACAAAACGACGCGATCGTCTACGTCGAGGAGAGCGACATCGCCACCGTGATCGGGAAGGGCGGCGGCCGGATCGGCGATATCGAGCGACGGCTGGGGATCGATATCGACGTTCGCACGCACGATGACCGTCCGAGCGGGAGGGGCGGCAGTGGCGCGGGAGGGTCAGGAGGACGGGGCGGCTCCAGCGGCCCGGGTGCCCACGGCGGACAGGTCGGTGAGGATCGCGGCACGGTCGTTCAACCGGAGATCACCTCTCGACACGTCGTCATCGGCGTCGACGGCGGCGTCGGCGAGACCGTCGAGGTGCGCGCGGGCGGCGAGTACCTCTTTACGGCCACCGTCGGTCGCGGCGGGGAGGTCCAGGTGTCGCGCGGGTCCGCCATCGCTGAGGAGCTGGAGGACGCGATCGATCGGAAGCGAACGATCACGGTCGTTCCGGCACGCTGAGGCAGTTCCTTCCGGGGAAATCGCCGTTCGACTGGGTTCGGTTCGACGATCGACGATATCGGTCCCTCCTGAAAGATAACGCTTTTTTGAGGGTGGCAGAAACCATTGGAGCATGTCAGACGAGCTACTGCGTGGGTTGGAAGGCGTCCTCGTCGCGGAATCCGAGTTGAGCCACGTCGACGGGGAGGCGGGAAAGCTCGTATATCGCGGGTACGACATTGAGACGCTCGCCGAGGAGGCCACCTATGAGGAGGTGCTCTACCTCCTCTGGCACGGCGACCTCCCGACCCGCGCGGAGCTGTCGTCGTTCCGTGCGGACCTCGCGGCCGAGCGCGCAGTCGATGACGACGTGCTCGATACCGTCGTCGTGCTCGCGGACGCGGGCGAGCACCCGATGGCCGCGTTGCGGACCGCGACCTCGATGCTGTCGGCATATGACCCGGACGCCGACGCCGACCCCGAGGACCGGGAGGCCTCCCTTGCGATGGGCCGACGGATCACGGCGAAGGTGCCCACGGTCCTCGCGGCGTTTGAGCGAGCCCGCCGCGGCGAGGAACCGGTCGAGCCGGACCTCGACCCCGAAGTCTCCCACGCCGGTAACTTCCTGTACATGCTCACCGGCGCGGAGCCCGACGACGTGAGCGAGGAGACGATGGACATGGCGCTCACGCTGCACGCCGAACACGGGCTCAATGCCTCCACGTTCACCGCGGTCGTGATCAGTTCGACGATGGCCGACGTCTACTCGTGTGTCGTCGGCGGCATCGGCGCGCTCTCGGGGGCGCTTCACGGCGGCGCGAACCAGGACGTCATGGAGATGCT
>PWGU01000072.1 GCA_003554605.1 Halorubrum sp. | reverse complement strand
GCTGACGGACCCGCTGCAGGGCTGACGGACCCGCTGCAGGGCTGACGGACCCGCTGCAGGGCTGACGGACCTGCGGCGGGGGATAATCGCTTGGTAAGTCGTTAAAAAACGACCGACAGTTCGGAGTCGGTTCAGTACGGCGGCGACGTGATCGTGTCGAACTCCGCGAGCGGGCGGACGCCGATGCCGTGGAAGTCGCTGTCCTCGTCGTCCGGGTCCGGTTCGACGACCTCGACGATATCGCGTGTGTCGACATCGAGGACGCCGAATCCGGAGGTCACGCCGGTCGACGCGTGTGGGTCGCCGGAGACCGGGTTCGGTCCACGGAGCGTGACGAACATGAACTCGCCGTCCGGCGAGCCCCAGAGGATGTCCGGCGCATCGCTCTCGTCCGGGTCATCGGCCTGATCGGGACCGAACGCCTCGATCTCGTCTATCACCTCGTCGGTCTCGGGGTCGACGACCACCCCGTCGTTGGTCTCGCGGTTCAACACCCACAACTCCTCGGCGTCGACCGTGAACCAGAAGCCGTGTGCGTCGATGCCGCCGGTAGACTCGCTCTCGACGATGACCTCGACCTCGTCGCCGGAGGTGTCGAGCACGTAGTAGTCGCCGACGCCCTCCTCGCCCTCGATCGGCTCGCCGTCGTCGTCGGTCGGCGTCGGCAGCCCGGCGGTGAGGTAGAACTTGTCCTCGGTCGGATGCGGCATCGTGCCACAGTTCGTGGGCAGCTCGTCGCCGTCGAACGCCTGAGTGATCTCGAAATCGTCGTGATCGACGATCACGAGGCCGGCGTCGCCGTAGCCCGGTCCGAGCGTGTGGATCGAGCGTCCCTGATGGTCGTAGGAGTGACAGATCGGCGCGCCCTCCTCCTCGGTGAGCCCGTCGACGTCCTCGTTGATGTCGAGAGCCTCGTCGATCTCGAACGCCTCCTCGTCGAGATCGACGTCGACACGCACGATCTGGCTCTCGCCGATCACGTCGACGATGAGTGCGTCATCGTCCGGGGTAAAGCCTGCAAAGTGTGTTCCCGGGCCGGTTTCGACGTTTCCAACCAGCTCCCGGTCCTCGGTTCGGTAGATGAGCGCCCTCGCGCCGGCCGTACAGGCGACCGCGGCGTACTCGTAAT
Source organism: Halorubrum sp. (assembly GCA_003554605.1). GTDB lineage: Archaea > Halobacteriota > Halobacteria > Halobacteriales > Haloferacaceae > Halorubrum. Next base: position 15,225 of record PWGU01000072.1, on the reverse strand, counting down.
CCGAGGAGTACGCGACCATGTGGGGAACCTCGCCGCCGTCAGCCCCAGTGTCGATCTCGTCGACGAGTTCGAACTCGCCGTCGGGGTTGCCCGCCGGCTCGTAGATGTAGATCGTGTTCGTCCCTTGGTCGGCCGCCCAGATCTCGTAGGTCGCCTCGGTCGGCTCGTCCTCGGTTCCGTCGTCGGTATCGTCGCCGTCGTCCGTTTCCTCGGGCGGTTCGGTATCGTCATCGATCTCCTCGTCCGGTTCCTCATCGGTACATCCCGCGAGACCGACTGCGCCGACCGCAGCACCGGTATAGATGAATCGCCGTCGCGTTGTCCGCGTCATACTGAATACCGGTTGTTACTCGACGCTCATAAGTGATGGCATTAAACGCCGAATTTGGCGGTTTCAGGTGCGTAATTCGCCGTTTTCTTGGATCCAAGGCTGTCAGAGAATGAGGGGTTTTCTGCCGGTTTGTCCCGGGTGACGAACACGGCAGACGGCGGGGGTGATCAGGAACAACCCCGTCGGTGGCTCCGTCGCTGGGAAGCATATTCGAACGCCCACATGAACCGATATCTTGCCGCTAGCTGTGACGGTGGTGGTCATCTCACCATCCCCACCGACAGCCGTCTCAGCCGACCGTGGGCGGGTGGGACGCGCAGGACGCGCGGGCAACGCGAATTCACCGAGCCGACGAATCGAGCGTCGCTGTGAGCCGCTCAGCGATCGCTCGGGCGAGTGCCGCCTTGTCACCCGCAACGGTGGTGGCGTCGGCCGCGGACGCGTCTTCGGGGCCGATGAGGAGCGCGCGGGTCTCGTCTGCCCCCATGACGCTCGCGTCGTTGGCGACGACGAAGGCGAGCCCCACCCGCTCGATGAGCGGCGTCGCCGCCGCGAACAACGCGTCGTCGTCGCCGGAGGTCTCCGCTTTGAACGCGACGATCGGGAGGTCCGGATGCGCCTCGCGGACGGAGTCGATGAGCTTCGGGGTCGGTTCGAGATCGAGCGAGAGCGGCGACCCGGAACGGATCTTCTCGGCGACGGCGTCGGCGGTGAAATCCGAGATCGCGGCCGCGGAGATGAGCGCGTCGGCGTCCCGGGCGGCCTCCCGGCAGGCGGCCATCATCTCGTCCGCCGTCTCCACGGCGAGCACGTCCGCATAGTCGACGTCCGGTCCGTCGTGAACGAGCGTCACGTCCGCGCCGTGGACGTGCAGCGCGCGAGCGACCGCCCGCCCCGTCTTCCCCGACGCGCGGTTCGTCAGGATCCGGATCGGGTCGATCCGCTCTTTCGTCGCGCCGGCGGTGACAACGACGTGTGTTCCGGCGAGGGAGTCCGGCGTCGTCGCCCGGGCGACCTCGGTGACGATGGTCTCCTCCCTGGCGATCTTCGCTTTCCCCTCCTCGATTCGAGGGTCGGCGAACGTGATTCCCCACTCTTCCAGCGTGTCGAGCGCGGCGAGCACGCCCGGATGCTCGTACATCGGCTCGTGCATCGCGGGCGCCATGACGACGGGGAGCCCCGCCCCGAGCGCCGTCGTGGCACAGGTCGTGACGGGCGTGTCGTCGACGGCGGCGGCGATCTTCCCCGCGGTGTTCGCCGTCGCCGGGGCCAACAGCAACACGTCCGCCCAGCCGTCGTAGCCGCAGAGTTCGACGTGCTCGACGTCACCGGTGATCTCCGTGATGACCGGTTCGGTCGTCGCGAAGTCCACGGCCCACGGGTGGATGATATTCGTTGCCGCCGGCGACAGCACGGCCCGGACGTTCGCCCCGTGTCGCCGCAGCTCGTGGGCCAACTCGACCACCTTCACCGCCGCGATGCTGCCCGAGACCCCGAGCGCGACGTTGACGCCCTCCAACATTGTTCGGGAGGTCGTGCGCCGAGGCTATATATGGTGGCATCCGATCGTTCATCTCGCGGCAGTCGGTCGTTCGATGACCCCACCAGAACCCGTAATACCCGAACAGCCCCTCACCCATCATATGAAGGGCGAACTCCCCCGGGACCCGATCGGGTATGGGGCGCTCGCGTTGCTCGGTCTCTCCGTCGTGATCCACTTTACCGTCGGCGTGAGCGAGTTGGTGGGCGCGCTCACGGGCCACGGCGTCCTCGCGTACGCGTTGATGCTGCTCGTCGCCGCCGCGCTCCCGATCGTGCTCATGGGCGCGATGGTTTCCGGGGTGTTACAGCCCAACGCGACGTACGCAACCCTCTCCGGCGTGTTCGCGTTCTACCTCTTCGCTTACGTCGATGTCCACGCGCTCGGCACGATGGAGTCGGTGTCGGGTGCTGACCTCCACTCACACGACCACTCACACGATCACTCCCACGACGACCACAGCGACCACGGCCACGACGATGGCCATACCCACGACGACCACAGCGACCACACCCATGACGACGGCCACAACGACCACGGGCACAGCCACGATGGGTCGACGGTGGATGTCGTCGCGGAACATCTCATCGCGGACCCGCTCGCGTTGATCTCCAAGGTCGCCGAGGGGACCGCGATGGTGTTGTTCGCCCTGCTTGCGCTTCGAAAGGACTGATCACGGCCGCTTCACGCCGGTGACATGGGGATCCCCGCCCTGATTATGGGTCCACGGGTCGTATGACAGATATGAACCAACTCGTGAACGGCGAGTGGCGGACCGACACGTACGAGGCGACCGACGAGGACGGGGCCTTCCAACGCGGGGAGACGACCTTTCGAAACTGGATCGTCGGCAGCGACATCCCCGATCACGTCGATGCGGAGATCGACGAACGGTTTACCCCCGAAGCGGGGCGCTACCACCTTTACGTCGCATATGCCTGCCCGTGGGCCCACCGGACGCTGCTCGCCCGATCGATACTCGGCTTGGAGGACGTCATCTCCGTCTCCGTGGTGGACCCATGGCGGGGTGAAGACGGGTGGCAGTTCAGCCCCGAAAAGCCCGGCTGCACCGTCGATAAACTCCACGACAGCACCTACCTTCGGGAGCTGTACGTCGAGGCCGACCCGGACGCGACCTGCCGGGTGACCGTTCCCGTCCTCTGGGACACCGAGGAGGACACGGTCGTGAACAACGAATCCCGAGAGATCCTGCGAATGCTAACTACGGCGTTCGCCGACCTCGGAAACGGCGCGCGGCTGCTGCCCGAAGACGCCGACGAGGTCGACCGCGTCGACGAGGTCATCTCCGAGATCTACGAACCGATCAACAACGGCGTCTATCGGGCGGGCTTTGCGACGTCACAGTCCGCCTATGACGAGGCGATCGACGAACTCTTCGAGGCGCTGGGTCGTTGGGACGATCACCTCGCGGAGAACCGATATCTCGTCGGCGACACGCTCACCGAGGCGGACATCTGTCTGTTTACGACGCTCGTCCGCTTCGATCACGTCTACCATACCCACTTCATGTGTAACCGACGGTTCATCCACCAGTACGAGCACCTCTGGCCGTACCTCCGCGACATCTACACCACCCCGGGTGTCGCCGAGACCGTCGACATGGACCATATCAAGGAGCACTACTACACCACCCATCCGGACGTCACCCCCACCGGGATCATCGCCCACGGACCCGATCTGGACTTCGAGGCACCACACGACCGCGACCGGCTCGCCGGGTCGCCTCCGATCCCCGAATCGGCCGACTGATCGACGAGGATCGACCGGTGAGTGCCGGTCGGCTTGCCCGTTAGCTCGGCCGCGACGGCTCCCGGCTATGCCCACGGCTCCTCGGTAAACTCACCCGATTCTATCTCACGTTCGATCTCCGCGAGCGTCCCACCGTCGACCCCGACGAGGTGACAGAGCGGATGTCCCGGCGCGGCGACCGGGTTCTGTAACACGCCGACGAGCAGCCCGGTGAATGGTGCCCGTACGACGGTCTCCTCACGGGAGAAATGATCCGATATCCTACAGACCGCGTCGCCCTCATACACCAATGGATGATCGTAGCGCATATCCACCAACCCGCCCCGATCCGCCCGGAGCCAGGTCTTCTCCTTGGCGGAGTCGATGACCCGCCGCCAGCCGGGCCAGTCGACCGCCTCGCCCGGGAGCACCCCCAGTTCGGCGAGGACGGACTCAACGCCATCGAGGGCGCGCTGGATAAGCGGCGGTTGGAACCGGTGAGCCTTCCCCATCTCGACGGTGATCGTCGGCGTGCCGTTCCGGGTCGCCACCGACCGGAGGCTGCCCGGGTCGGCCTCGCCGCTTAAGATGAGGTTTGCCCCGAACGCCCGGGCGATCCGCGCGACCTCCGGGTCCGTCATGTCCGCCCGAGCGTGATACATCGTCGTGCGGTTTCGCGTCGAAGTGTGGAAATCGAGGCCGTAATCGCTAGGCTCGATGAAGCGATTATAAACGGCGTTGGCGATCCGCTCGGCCGTGTTCGACCGCTCACCTCCCGGGAACGACCGGTTGAGGTCCTGATCGTAGATCGGAATGTAGCGCTGCTGAGCGAGGTAGCCCGGGACGTTGACGACGTGTAACAACACGAGTGTCCCGGCTATCTCTGCCGGGTCGTAGCGTGCGGCGACTTCCTGGAGGACCTTGACGCCGTTGAGTTCGTCGCCGTGTATCGCGGCGGTCATGAACACGGTCGGGCCGTCGGCCGACCCGTTGATGATCGTGACCGGAACCTCAATTGCGTCCCCAAGATACGTCTCGGAGACCTCACATCGCAGATGTCGTTTCTTTCCCGCCGGGACCTCGCGCTCGAACCGGAAGGGGTCCGAGCGATCCGCCCGCGTCGCCCCTGTCTCTTGATCGGCCATACGGCCTTCGGGCGGGCGACCCTTATCAAACCAACCCCGAGGCCGGGCAGGCCCCCGTACTCCCTTCCCAAACCGGGCGGGCCAGCTTATATACGCCCGCCGCCGTTCAGGGAACCGACCGATCGCCGTCGGCCCCGGCGGCATACTCGACGACGACGCTGGATCCGACGTAGCCGATGACCCCGACCAGAACCCCGGCGACGATGGCGACGGGGAACTCGCCGGCGACGAGGTACGCGAGGAGGAACCCGATCATCCCCACCGCGTTCGCACAGAGGAGCCGTAGCGTCAGGTAGCTCGACCCCCCGGATACCGATCCCATGAGGCTCACTCCGTCCGCAGTGGGTAAAACCCCGTGGCTCCGTCCCTCACGACAGTGGGCCGATGGACCTCTTACCGGAGAACCGATGGACCTCTCATCGGGGAGCCGATGGACCTCTCACCGAGGGCCTGCGGACCGTGGGTCCCACGGTTCATATCCAAAGACGCCCCCAAGAGCGCTATGTCACCGAAACGATCGACATCGTCCCTTCGGCCCGCTTCAGCGAACGAGCGGCGGTCGCGGCCGCGCCTGAAGGGGCGTCGAGCCGCTCTCCATCGCCGTCTTGGCCATGGACGGACGCCGATCCCGACGATGGCGCTCGTCGGCTTCCTCCTCGTCGTCGTTGGAATCACGACGGTTCCCGTGGTGTTGCTCGTCGAGCGCCTCGCAACCTCCCCCGCAGTTGGACACATGACTGGCGGGACCGCCTCGTTCGATGCGGGGATGCTTGACCCGCTCGCGGCCGGGAGCAGGGACGTCCTCGGAACGCTGTTCGGGATGCTTCGAAATGCCGCACTCGTGTTCGCCGGACTCCTCACCGGCGTCGGGGTCTCTGTGTTCGCGGTCGGGATGGTTCGTCGAACGGAGCGAGGACGGTAGTCCGAGTGCGGGCCAGCACGGATCGAACCGAGCCGCCGTCGCCACCGTCTGGAGAAGCCCTTTGAGGATGGCGGCCGAACGCGCGGACATGGCGCTTATGGAATCCGACTCCGAACTCGAACGCGGCGACGCCGCGCCGCCCTTCGAACTCCCCGGCACCGACGGAGAGACCCACTCGCTGGAGACGTTCACGGGTGATGCGCTCCTCGTCGTTTTCACCTGTAACCACTGCCCATATGCCGTCGCGAAGTTCGACGCGCTCAACGCGCTTGCGGCGGAATACGACGACCTCGACGTCGTCGGCATCAACCCCAACGACGCCGCGGAGAAAGCGGACGACTCCTTCGAGCGAATGCGCGAGTACGTCGCGGACGGGCGGATCGCGTATGACGCGTATCTCCGCGATGAAACCGGGGAGGTGGCGGCGGCCTACGGCGCGGTCTGCACCCCCGATCCGTTCCTGTTCGGCCGCGACGACGATGGGACGTGGCGGCTCCGGTATCACGGTCGGCTTGACGACGCGTTAAACCCCGACGACGAGCCCACGGAGTCCTTCATCGAGCCGGCCGTCGAATCGGTCCTCGCCGGCGAGACCGTGTCGATCCCGGACCGACCGTCGCGTGGCTGTTCGATCAAGTGGCCAGCAGAAGCGCCGGAACGCGAGTGAGCGCGCTCACTCGCTCGCGTCGTCCAACCGTTCAAGCGTCTCGCGGGCGTTCTCGACGGCCGTCGCCTTCTTCGCGGGGTACGCCTCGACTTTCGATCGGAGCGTGATCCCATCGCCGAGACGGATCTCCCCGCCGAAAGCGGCCTGCTTGTCGAGCCGGAGGAAGAGCGCACACTTCTCGTCGATCCGTCGGTCGAGTTCCGCGAGAACGCGGTCGAGTTCCGCGAGGTCGGCGAGTCGATCGAGGACGTGACGCATGCCGTCGGCGGTTTCGATCCGTGCGGAGAGGACCACGATCCGGTCCCCATGATGGCCGACGTTCTCGACGCGGTCGATCGCCGCATCCTCTGGGAGGAGCTCGCGAAGCGCCGCCTCGACTCGCTTCTCGTCCTCGGTTGCGTACGCGAACGTTCGGAGATCGACGTAGTGGAAGGGGATTCGTGGCATGGTGGGTGGATCGGGTCACCGACGATGGCGTACTGATGTCGGCTCGTCCCGCTGGGCGTGATTACGTGGTCGGTCCCTCGATGGCCGTCCGGTTACTCCTCGTCGGCGACGGCTTCCAAGGCGTCCTCGGGCACACCGGTCTCCTGACCGTCCCCGAAGCTCACGGTGTAGGTCGCCTCGCCGAACATGGTCTCCATGACCTGCGTGATCGTCCCGGCCTCGCCGTCGTACTCGCTGTGTTTGTCGTGCAGGATGACCTCGTCGTCCTTCTCGAAACTCATAACCGTCGTTTCCGTGGAACGGTTAAAAGCGCGCGGATCCGGACTCGATCACGGTTCAGATCACGAGGGACACGAGGGCCACGACCGCGATGCCGAGCACGACGCCGACGGCGACGAGGATCAACACGCTGTCGATCGTGAGCGCCACGCTGATGGCGATGAGGGTGGCCACGAGCGCGATCGCCACCGCCTGGAGCCCCCCGTTTTCGACCACCCGATCGAGCGTGACGGCGACCCGCTGGCTCAGGGGCGGTTCGGCGGGCGTCCTCTCGGGCGGCTTCGAGAGGGCCTCGTCGACGGCGACCGTCCTCTCCTCGGGATCCGGTCCCGGCTCGATCACGATATCGACGTAGGCGACGCCGGAGCCGTAGCCCGTGACGACCTTGAGCTTGCCCCGCACCGGCTCCTCAACGTCTGCCGTATCGATGTGTACTCGCCGTTTCGCGTCGTCCTCCAGAAAGTGGTTTACGGTCCGGAGGGAGGCGACCCGGTCCAGTTCGTCATCGAGGTGCAGGTGGACGTGCGCCGACCGACCGAGGTTGTGCAACTCGACGGCGAAGGGGCGGTCGGTCGTGAACCGGTCGGGTGCCCGGATCGAGTGGACGCCGTCCCCGTTCAACTCGACGGATAGGGTCGACACGGCTCAATCGTCGGACCCATGATAGAAAAAGATTCACTTCGATCCGATCCGGATCGCTCAGGCCGCCGCTCCCTCCCGCATATCCGGCGGGAGGAGGTTCGGGATCCCGTCTTCGATCGGGTAGACCTCCCCGCACTCGGTGCAGGTGAGCGTGCCCTCGAGGATCTCCTCGTCGTCTCGCTCGTCGACGTCGAGTTCGAGGTCGTGTTTATCGAGCGGGCAACAGATGATGTCCATCAGCGACTCCTTCATGACCCGAGGTTGGCCGGGGGTCATCAAAAGCCTGCGGGTTGACCGAGCGCGGGAAGCGACAGCGGGACACCCAACGCACGACAGCCGGTTCAGACGAGGTCGGCGTCCGTGACCTCAAGGTGACCACGGTCGCCCTCCCATACCCGTTCGTACGTCAGGTCGATCCGGCGATCCATGTGTGGTCCATCGACGACGTACGTCTCGAACTCGCCACCCTCCCCGAGGGGATGGACGCCGTACTCCTCGCGCAACGCGAGCAGCTCCGAGAGCGCCTCCCGGTCGTATCGTCGGCCGAGCCATGATTCATCGAGGCCGTAGGCGGCCACCTGCACGATCCGAATGTCGAAGCCCGCGTCGATCATCGCCTCCGCTAACTCGACGGGATCTTCCCCCCACAGGGGCGCGAACAGGTCGATCCCCAGTCGATCGCACATCCCGCGTATCCGACTGGTCTGAAACTCGCTCTCAACGGCTCCAGCGGTGACACCGGCGAGGTCGACCCCGTCCTCGGCGGCGATCTCCCGCAACGCCGCCTCCATCGGCACGAGTTCCGCGTCGCCCTGCTCGCCCGCGTCGTCGACGTCGTCCGCGCCGAAATCGGTCGGTTCCACCTCGAAGAGTTCGATCCCGATGCTCTCGGCGGCGAGCGGGGCGAGCCGCGTCGCCGGCGTGTGATACATATACGAGTCGCCGGCGGGATGAACGGTCAACAGTCGGGTGACCGAAAGCCCCTCCTCCAAAGCGCGATACACCGCCCACGAGGAGTCCTTCCCGCCCGAGAAGAGCCCCACCCAGTCGTCGGTCATGGACGAGCGGAGCGGTCGGAGGGCTAAAGGCTCAACGATCACCGGTTCATCCCCCGGAGTAATACTGGGAACGTCCATTTATTACTCTAAAATGATAAATTATTACATCCGTGACCGCTTCGGGCCGATATGGACCGAAACGAGACGGGAGACGAGTTGGACGCGGTCGACGACCGGGGGCTGAACACCATCGCCGTGTCGGCGGGGGAGGAGCCGTTCGACGTCGGCACCGAAGCCGGCGACGTCGTCTCGCCGATCCACCTCTCCTCGACGTTCGCGCTGCCGGGGCTCGATACCGGGATGAGCCTCGAAGACGTCGACCCCGACGCCGGCGAGTTCGTCTATGCCCGCCTCTCGAACCCCACGCGACACCGATTGGAGATGCGGTTGGCGGCGCTCGAAGGCGGCGAGCATGGCATGGCGTTCGCCTCGGGAACCGCCGCCATCTTCACCACGTTGCTTGCGGCGCTCGAACCCGGCGATCACGTCGTCGCCTTCGAGGACCTCTATGCCGGCACCCGCCGGATGCTCGACCGGGTCTTTTCGGAGCGATTGGGCGTGGCGGTCTCCTACGTCGATGCGACCGAGACCGCGAACGTCGCCGAGGCGGCGAGCGATGACACCGCCGTGATCTGGATGGAGTCACCGACGAACCCCCGGCTCGCGCTCTGTGATATCGCCGCTATCGCCGAGATAGCCGACGAGGTCGGGGCGACCTTCGGCGTCGATAACACCTTCGCGAGTCCGGCCTTCCAACAGCCGCTCGCGCTCGGCGCTGACGTGGTCGTACACAGCACGACGAAGTATCTGAACGGCCACTCCGACGCCATCGCGGGCGCGGCGATCACGAACGACGACGGGCTCGCGGAGGAGATGGCGTTCCTTCAGCAGGTCGGCGTCGGCGCGGCCAGCCCGCCGTTCGACAGCTACCTCGTCGGGCGCGGGATCAAGACGCTCGGGCCGCGGATGGACCGACACGAGGCGAACGCGATGGTGGTTGCCGAGTATCTCGAAGCCCGCCCGGAAGTGACTGCAGTGTACTACCCGGGCCTGGAAAGCCATCCCGACCACGATCTCGCGTGCGATCAGATGTCCGGCTTTGGAGGCGTGCTCTCGTTCGAGATCGAAGGCAAAATCGACGACGCGAAACGCTTCCTGGAGGCGTTAGAGGAGTTCACGCTTGCGGTTTCACTCGGTGGCGTCGAAAGCCTGATCGAACTCCCCGCCGGGATGACCCACGAGCCGATCCCCCGCGAGGAACGCGAGGCGATCGGTATTTCCGACACCCTGATGCGCGTCTCCGTCGGCATCGAGGACATCGAGGACCTGATCGCCGACCTCGACCGTGGCTTCGAGGCGGTCGGGCGGCCGACGACCACGACGCCCGGGGACGACTGAGGGACGCCCCGTCCGGGAACGGCCGGGACACCCCTCAACCATCAGTCGAGCGTCGCCCGGAGCGCGTCGTTCATCACGTCGACCGGCGCGGTCTCCCCAGTCCAGATCTCGAAGGCCTCGACGCCCTGATAGAGGAGCATCCACGCGCCATCGACCGTCGTTGCCCCGGCAGCTGCCGCCTCACGGAGGAGCCGCGTTTCGATGGGCGTATAGACGGCATCGAGGACGGCGAGGTCCGCGTGGAGGTGATCGGCGGAAACCGGCGTCTCGTCGGGGGCCTCCATCCCGACGCTCGTCGCGTTGACGAGCACGTCGGCTGACGCGACGTGCTCGCCGAGGTCCGAAAGTCCGTCGCCGGTCCCATCGGGAACGTCGTCCGCCAGCGCCTTGGCGCGCTCGGCCGTTCGATTCGCGACGTGGACCGTCGCCCCCGCATCCGCGAGCGCGAAGGCGGCCGCCCGTCCAGCGCCGCCGGCACCGACCACGACGGCGTCCCTGCCGTCGAGCGCGACGTCGTGATGCTCAAAGGCACGCGTGACGCCCGCGGCGTCAGTGTTGTAACCCCGCGGTCGATCCGCTTTCTCGGCATGAAGCGGGCCGAAATCGATCGTGTTCACCGCGCCGATCCGCCCGGCAAGCGGGTCGACGTCGACGACGTCCAGCACGTCTTGTTTAAAAGGGATCGTGACGTTGAGCCCGGCTACCCCGAGCGTTGCGGCGCTTTCGACGGCCTCCGCGGCGGCATCGGGTCCCGGATCGAAGGTGACGTACCGCGCGTCCAACCCGAGCGCGTCGTAGCCGGCCTCGTGCATCGGCGGCGACAGCGAGTGGCCAACCGGGTGGCCGATCAGTCCGTAAACGTCCATACCGAAGCGACCGCTCCGTCCATCTTAAAAGGCGGCATCGGTCCGCCCGCAGAGGGGTCGTCGTCGCGACCGGCATCGTGCGACGCCAATGTGCCGGCCATCGCGGTCACCATCGGGATTGCCGGCCGTCGCGGTCACCATCGGGATTGCCGGCCGTCGTGGTCACCATCGGGATCATTTATACGTCCGGACGAGAACGCTTCGGCGTGCCGCTCGGGTCACCCGCAACCGAACTGCTCCTGCTCGCCGCGGGGATCGTCCTCCTCTACGTCGGCGCGGAGTTGCTTATAAAGGGGGCGGCGGACCTCGCGCTCGCGATTGGGCTCAAGGCGTCGACCGTCGGGGTGACCGTCGTCGCGTTCGCCACCACGGCCCCCGAACTGTTCGTCGCCGTCGTCGGCGCGGTGACCGTCTCGACCGACATCGGGCTCGGGGCCATCGTCGGCTCCAACATCGCCAACATCGGACTGGTGCTCGGGATCGCCGCGCTCATCCGACCGCTCGACGTTTCCGAGGTCGTCCTCCGGAACCACATCCCGTTCATGATACTGGCGGCGCTGTTGCTCGTCGGGCTGGGCTGGGACGGCCGCCTCGGGCGCATCGAGGGGGTCGTCCTCCTCGGGGCGCTCGCCGGGTTCACGCTCGTCGTCATGCGTCGCATCCAGCGGACCCAATCCGGGATCACGGCCGCCGAGCGGGAGGAGATGCCCGACGTCACCCCCCGCACCGTCGGGGTCGTTCTCGTCGGCCTCGTCGCGCTCGTCGGTGGATCACAATGGCTGATCTCCGGCGGCAGAGGGTTGCTTTCCGCGGCCGGCTTCTCCGATCTGTTCATCGGCCTGACCGTCCTCGCCATCGGCACGTCGCTCCCGGAGCTCGCCGCGAGCGTCGTCGCCGCCGTCCGCGACGAGACCAGCTTTAGCATCGGCAACGTCGTCGGATCGAACATTTATAACGTCCTCGCGGTGATCGGCATCCTCGCGATACTCACCCCGATCCGGGTAAGCCCCGGCGTCCGGGCCTTCGAGTTCCCGGCGCTCGTCGCGATGACCGTCCTCGTCGTCGGGCTGATGTACCGGGGCGAGCGACTCTCGCGGCTCGACGGGTTCGTGCTCGTCGTCGCCTACGGCGTCTTCGTCTATCTGTTGTTCCCATAGGGGATCGGGACGCCAGACGCGGTTTCTACCGGCAACCACCCCGGACCGATGGCTATTCGGCGGCGCGGGTGCACGGTTCGACCGTGATCGCGATCGTCGTCAGCCGGGCGGACGAGGCCTCCGAACACATCGGCGAGTGGCTGCTTGAGGAAGGGTCGTGGGCGGCGCGGACGGATCCGGATCGACCCGCAGAGCGAGGCGGTGGACGGTATTACCGAGCTCCGGGGTTCGAACTGCGAACCTTCGAGGACCTGCACATCTACCTCGATGACCCGAGCGTCGCCTTCGACGATCCGGACTACCTCGTGTTCGTCTCCCGTCACCGCGGGGAGACGGGGCCGCTTCTGACCGCACACGTCACCGGGAACTTCGGCCCCGCCGAGTACGGCGGCGAGCCGAGTGCGCTGGCGAAAGCACCCCCCGGTGCCGAAAAACGCGTCGTTGAGGCGCTTGTAGAACACGCGCCGGAGGGGTATGAGGTCGGTATCGAATGCACGCATCACGGTCCGACCGAGATGGCGGTCCCGTCGATGTTCGTCGAACTCGGCTCCGCCGAGTCGCAGTGGAGGGATCCACAGGGGGCGAGGGCGGTCGCCCGCGCGGTCCTCGATCTGGGCGAGGGGTGGCCCGAAGATGGACGGTCGGCCGACGAAGGCGACGGGGAGCGGGATCACCAGGGACACACCCCGGCGGACCTCCGCGGAGCCGACGGTCGCCCCCGACACGTCGTCGGCTTCGGCGGCGGGCACTACGCACCACGGTTCACCCGGATCGTGCGGGAGACGGACTGGGCCGTCGGACACGTCGCGGCCGACTGGGCGCTCGCGGAGTTGGGATCACTTGCGGAGAACCGGGAGGTGATCGCGCGGGCGTTCCTCAGGAGTGGAGCCGAGTTTGCCGTCATCGAGGGCGAGCGGCCGGCACTCGTCTCGGTGATCGAGGACCTTGGCCATCGGGTCGTGAGCGAGACGTGGTTGCGGGCGGTCGGAGACCATCCGGTGACGCTGGTCGAGGCGTTGGAGGCAGAGATAGCGCCCGTCGACTCGGGGCTCCGATTCGGGGACGTCATACCGCCCGTCGACGCGACGGCCCCGACCGATGGGCTGGGGATCCGTTCGCTTCCCGGCGACCTCCTCGCACGGGCCCAGGGGATCGATCCGGCGGCGACACGGGCGGCGGTCGAACGGCACACGGTCGCCTTCGAGACCGAACAGGCGGGGACACGCGCGTCGGGTCGGGCGGTGTTTCTCGCGAAAACCGCGGCGGAGCGATCGGAGGGATCCTCGGGAATCGACCCGATCCGCAACCTCATCGATGACCTCGCAACGGTCCTCGAGGCGCGCTATGACGACGTCGAGGTCGACTTCGAGGGTGACGTCGTGCTGGCCCGCGAGTCGGCGTTCGATCCCGCGTTAGCGGCGGAAAGAGGGGTGCCGGAGGGACCGGCGTTCGGACGGCTCTCGGCCGGGGAAACGGTGACCGTCGAGGGACGGACTATCGAGCCCGGATCGGTGAGACGCGACGTCGAGGACCGGTTCTCGATCGCCGGGGTCGGAGAAACCGTCGAAAACACCAACGATGGGGCGTGAAACGCCGTCAGACTGACGTCTGACGATGGGCAAAGATAAATAGGCGTGGGTCGCAACCATGCCACATAATGGACTCCATCGTAGAGGATGCGATAGACGAGGCCGAGGAGGTTCCCGAGGAGGGAGCCGACGGGTTCGGCGGGCCGGACGGGGCCGCCGGCGGTCCCCCACGAACCGGCACGATGACCGACGAGGAACTGCAGGACGTTCTTAAAGACCTCCAGACCAACATCACGGTGGTCGGCTGCGGGGGTGCCGGCGGCAACACCGTCAACCGGATGACCGAGGAAGGGATCCACGGCGCGAAGCTCGTCGCGGCGAACACGGACGTGCAACACCTCGTGAACATCGAGGCGGACACGAAGATCCTGATGGGCCAACAGAAGACCCAGGGACGCGGGGCCGGCTCGCTCCCACAGGGCGGCGAGGAGGCCGCCATCGAGTCCCAAGAGGAGATCAAAGACGCGATCGACGGCTCGGACATGGTGTTCGTCACGGCCGGGCTGGGCGGCGGCACGGGCACCGGTTCCGCCCCCGTCGTCGCGAAGGCCGCCCGCGATTCCGGCGCGCTCACCATCGCCATCGTCACCACGCCCTTTACAGCCGAGGGCGAGGTCCGTCGAACGAACGCCGAGGCCGGCCTCGAACGGCTCCGTGACGTGAGCGACACCGTCATCGTCGTCCCGAACGACCGCCTGCTCGATGCGGTCGGCAAACTCCCCGTCCGACAGGCGTTCAAGGTCTCCGACGAGGTCCTCATGCGCTCGGTAAAGGGGATCACCGAGTTGATCACCAAACCCGGCCTCGTCAACCTCGACTTCGCTGACGTCCGCACCGTGATGGAGAAGGGCGGCGTCGCGATGATCGGCCTCGGCGAGTCCGACTCCGATTCGAAGGCACAGGACTCCGTGAAGAGCGCGCTCCGGTCGCCGCTTCTCGACGTGGACATCTCCGGGGCGAACTCCGCGCTCGTCAACGTCACCGGCGGCACCGATATGTCGATCGAGGAGGCCGAGGGCGTCGTCGAGGAGATCTACGACCGGATCGACCCCGACGCACGTATCATCTGGGGGACCTCCGTCGACGAGGAACTGGAGGGCGAGATGCGGACGATGATCGTCGTCACCGGCGTCGACTCCCCGCAGATCTACGGCCGCAACGAGGCCGCCGAGGCGCAGGCGGCCGCCCAGATGGAGGACATCGACTACGTCGAATAAGCGAGTCCTCGAAACGATCCGCGCCCCACACACTTCCCGCCACACACTCCTCGCCCCACACACTCCCCGCCCCACACCCTCCCCGCCAGATCACCGTTCCCTCCAATGGTGCAATTGCCCTTCACGACCGACGCCGATCGCGACGCAGTGCCGACCGTCGACCGACCCACCCCGGATACCGACCGCGGCATCCCCGGATACGCCGAATCGCCGCTCGT
>PWGU01000244.1 GCA_003554605.1 Halorubrum sp. | reverse complement strand
GCCGTGTACCGGGTTCGTGGGCAGGGGACGCAGATCCTCAAGACGGCGACGGTTCCCGGCGTCGAGGCTACCGACCGTACGGTGGCATGGAGGTAGGAGTCACCAGGGGAGTCAACAGGCGAAAATAGACATCAAATCGGTGTTATCGCTGCCACGATGAGGAGAATCGGTTATAAAACACAAAGACCGCAAAGATCGAGGCTACTGCTAAAATCGCAAATACATCCGGCGCTGTTGATTCAATCATCTCCAGAATCGGATCACCAAACCCGTATATGCCATGTGTATATCTCCAATCGAATATAGCATACAGAATACCAACGATCAATATGACCGCAACTATACCCCTACCTACCTCCCGCACTTTTTGGACCATGTTCCATTTTACATTTCCTTGCTGAAAATTTTCGCGAACGCGCCAAGGGCGCGCGGACGGCACGGCGCGAAAACGGCAGGGTCCCTTAGAAAATGTGGCCTTAGCCACACCCATAACCGGCAACCGACCCCCCGGTGTCGATCCGGCGGCGCGAGCAGTTCGTCGAGCTGGCGACGGGCACGGGCCCGCACCGAGATCGCCGACGAGAGCCGCCGTCTGTTTTTAAATCGGATGACACCGGTTCCATCTTGTAGGGTTCAAAGCCTGCTCGTTGCAGTAGTGCGCCGCTCGCGTTGCTTCTCGCGGCGCAAAAAATGGACTCGCCGAAATTTCGTCACACCGCGTGAAACAATCGATTAAACCTCTACGCTTTCTGGGGATCTCGTGAGCGGTAGTCAGCTGACAGCAGTTTGTATTGACACGGATGGCTGGTCACAACACCTATCTCGGTTGGTGACAAACGTACTGCCGGAGATGGCGACGAACAACGATAAGATTCAGTTCCGGGGGGAAGCCGAGAAGGAAGCGACACAGATCGTCGATCAGATGCGGCTCGGGGGGATCAACATCAGCGAACTGGCCCGACAGGGGCTCCGGGAGAAACTCCAAGAAGCGCTTTCCGTCGAGGAGAAGATCACCCTTCATCAGCGGTACAAGCAGGGTGAGCTCTCCGACGAGGTCGCGGAGATCCTTCTCGGGGATGCCATAGAAGAGATCCAACGCGAGCGAGAAGCCTTCGAAGAGGCGTCGGAGCTTGACAGGACAGGAGTCTTCCAGCAGTAGCGATGGCGGATGACGAAAAGCGCCACCCAGTCATCGTCGATACTGACGCGCTAATCGCCGTAGCCAATACGAGTCTCTGGCCTCGTCTCAGGAAAACACTGAACCTCACGACGACGAACGTCTGCTATCACGAACTCGAACGACACGTCCGAGAGCGATCCGAGTACGCGCCCGACGGAACGAGGGAACGGTGGATCCACGAGGGGAGTAAGAACGCCCTTGAACCGTTCGACGATGACCTGAACGATTCCTTCACCGTGGTCACGTGCGTGCCGCGACCGCATGGAGAAGATGCTGGCGAGAAATCGATTCAGACGGAGATTGAACAGCACATCGACGGATACCGATTCGCCATTCTGATGGATAAACACGGACGACGATCGATCAACCGCGCCTTTGAGGACGGAGAAGAAACAACTGGGAAGGCGGTTGCTCCCACATTCCTGCTGTATCTGCTACTTGATGCGGGAGAATGTACTGTCGGGGAGTTTTGTCAAGCCTGTGGTGAAATGCTTCGTGGTGAAGGCTGGACGGGGTATCAAGCGATTCGAGCAGCTTGGGATGCTATCCCTGTTGATTGTTCGCAGTACCTTTCGGACGAACTGATTCCGTGACGTTTCAGTATTCATGAATGCGCCGCTCGCGACGTTGCTCGCGGCGCAGAAACATGGACTCGCGGGGATTTGAACCCCGGGCCTCTTCCTTGCGAAGGAAGCGATCTGCCGCTGATCTACGAGCCCGCATCCGATCAGAATCGACGTTCGTATTTGTACCTTGCCTTTTGTGACCCTCCCGACGCGAGTCCGACATCCCTCTCTGAACTCCTCAAAACGGAAGCCGTGGGTGGGGCTCAGCGAAGTTCGTACTCGACGTAGGTCGCCCAGTTGCCGTTTTCACGGAATCGTTCCCCATCGGCCCAGCCCCCTTCCGAACCACCCTGTTCGGGGTCAAGATCCACGTGAGCGGCGATCACGAGCTTGTCACCGGAGTCGGCGTCCAGCTCCGAGATGTCTACCGCGTAGGAAGCACTGGTAGCGTCGTCATAGTCCCCACCGTATGGGAACTGACCGGGACGTGGGTTCCCCGCCGGGTTCGTCCATCCCTCATCCGCGAAGTGGTCGAGATCGGTGCCGACCGCGAGATGCGTCTCGGCGATCGTCCAATCGTCGTCGGTCGTGTACGTCACCTCGAGGGTGTCACCGTCATCGCCGATCCTGACCCGTCCAGCGTGGTCATCCCGTCCAGCGATCAGGTCGACGAACGACGGGGCCGGCAGGCCGAACAACGGCAAGGTTGCCTCCTCGTCTCCGTCGTAGGCCAACACGTCGGCGTTGTCGAGACCCGGTGGGGTGACGACGTCGATGATGGCGGGTGCCGTCTCTTCGGGGTCGGCGCCACCGAAGGTCCATTTGGTCTCCTCTGCGGTAACGGGACGAACGTTCCCGGGCCCGAACCCGTCGTGACCACACATGAACGCCGCCAATTCGGCGTCATCAATGTCGATCCCAACATCGGCTTTCGAGACCCGGAGGACGAGTTCGTTTTCGGGTGCGAAGCTGTCGACGATCACGTTTCCGGCGGTGTCGCCATCGGCGGTCTCGAACGCGGGTGCCTCCGGGTTGCCGGTGATACGGTACTGGTAGGGCGCCTCGAACGTTGCGTTGACACCCTCCCGGGCCGTGGTCGTTCCCGAATCGATCTCGGGATCGCGGAGATAGACCTGTGAATGCTGGACTGAGAACCCCGGCTCAAAGTTCCACGGATTGGTGAGTTCCTCGGCCATCTCGAAGACGAACGAGTACTCGTCCTCACTCTCGTATACCTCGAATCCGACGATATCGAGTGATCCCTCGGGAATCTCGTCCGACGTCGGATAGACGTAGTCACCGGGCCCGTGGTCGGTGCCGGCCTCCTGATCGATGCGGTGGATGAGCTCGCCGGGGATCACGGCGTCACGGGCGCCTTCTTCGATGTCGACGAGCGGGATGACTGCCTCGTCCTCGGTATCATACGCGAGCGCCTCGTCCGGATCGACCCCCTCGGGGGTGACCGTATCGATGATCCAGTGACGGGTGAACGGATTTCCAGGGTCGTCCCACTGCTCGTCATCGAACTCCGTGTCTTCGAACTCCCACTCGCCACCGGATTCGGTCACTGCGCGGAGCGATCCCCCCTCCTCACCGAGCATGAGCGGTGCGAGGCTGAGGTCCATGAGCGATGCGTCAAACACGGATCGTGGAACCCGAATCCTGATCTCGTCGCCGTCGACGTCGGCTGATCCGGTCGCGAGAGGGGCTGGATCGTCCAAATCGATCTGATCCGCCGTATACACTTCGGGATCGCTGAACCCGTTTGCTTCGATCCAGAGGTGGTACTCCTCCTCGAAAGAGGTGAAGAAGTCGAACCCGAAGGGATCGAAGTCCACGCCGTCCACGTCGCTTTCGGGGTCGTGCACGAAGAGATGCGGGAACTGCAGTGAGAACCCGTTATCGCCGCCGAAGGGGTTCTCAAGGTCGGCGACCTCGACGGCAAACTCGACGCTTTCGCTGCCCTCACGGACCTCGAAATGCGGGATGTCGAACGCGCCGTCGTTGAACGCCTCATCGGTCGGATACTCGTACCAGCCGGGACCGTCGTCGGTTCCCTTCGGCACGTCCCACTCGGCGATCGTCTCGAACTGCTTTTCAAGGGCGTCGGTTTCGAGCACGGCGATCTCATCGACCTCGACGACGGTGAGATCGGAGTCTTCGTTCTCCGGCGCGGCGATGTCCTCGCCGGTATAGAGGTTCACGGTGTCGGTCTCGGCGCTCAGCCGGACCAGTTCCGGCTCCTCCCGGAAGTTGATCACCACCGAAACCAGCTCCGGTCCATCGATATCGAGGTCCCGTCCGTCCCGCGCAAACAGCAACAGCTCGGGCGTGTAATCGAGTCCCTCCTCGACCTCGAAGAAGATGCCCTCGAACCCCGCGTCTGGATGGAGGACCTCGTACTCGTGGTAGAACTCGTTGATCTCCTTGTAGAACTCCAGATGTTCTTCGGGATACTCATCCCAGTTCATGAACGCGCGCTGGCGACCGCCCGGGCGGACGTCGGCGGCGACGTTGATCGAGCCGTCGTCGTTGTGCCCGCGGTCATCTTCGTCTCCGAGGTGTCGCCCTTCGCCGTATCGGCTGATCTGTCGTTCCTGCCCGTAGTACAGCTGTGGAACGCCGGGAAGCGTCACCGCCGCAGCCCAGCACATTCGCACCCGGTTGGCGTAGAACTCCCACTCTTCGTCGGGGACGGCATCGTGATCGGGGTCCCCGAGGTCGACGGCCGCCTGGTTGAGGATCCGGTGTTCGTCGTGGTTTTCGAGGCTGTTGATCAGCAGTGAGTGATCCGGGATCGCATCGGCGGTCCGCTGTTCGATCGTCCCGAACAGTTCGCCGCCATGGACGTCGTTCCTTGCCACCTCATGGGTCCTCGTGAGGAAGCCGAAGGGGTCGTGGTGCAGCGAGAACATGTTTTCCGAGAGCGCCGCGACACGTGGGATCGACTCGTCGAACATCAGGAACTCGCTGTCGTTCGCTCTCACGATCTCCCTGATCTCCTTCCAGACGTCGTGTGGGACGCCGTAAGCGATGTCGGCGCGGAACCCATCGACACCGATTTCTCGCGACCAGAAGTCCGCAACCGAGAGCACGTAGTCCCGAAGTGCGAGGTTGTCGAAGTTCAGATTGGGCATCACCTGTAGGTCTGCAAACCCGGTTACACGCGGAGCCGCCTCCAGAAGGTTGCCATCGCCATCGACGAGCGCTACATCGGCCCGATCCCACCAGTCGAAGCGGGGGCTGTCCGTCTCCCACTCCTCGACCGTCGGCCATGGTCCCGGACCCTCAGTCTCCTCGGCGATCGATTCGCGGAACACCGGATTCGTGACGCCGGCGTGGTTGATGACGATATCGAACAACACCTTGATGCCGCGCGCCTGACACTCCTCGATGAACTCTTGGTACAGCTCCAACGCCTCGTCGGGGTCGCCGGTTGGCGAGAGGTCCTGTGAGATCCCCGTGTAGTCCGAGGTGTCATACCCGTGTGGGCCGCCGCCGGAGAGATGTTGTTCCGTGTCGTCGATCGGAATGTTCTCGCCGATATCGAACTCATCCCTGTAGGCGAACTGTCGTTCGACACTTGTCGCCGGCACGACAGGGGTAATCCACAACACGTCGACCCCGAGTTCCTCAAGATAGTCGATGCCTCGTGCATCGTCGCTTCCATCACGGAGCGTCCCGTCGATCAGCGTTTCGAGCGTCGTCTCCTCGCGCTCACCACCCCACGAGCGCGGGAAGATCTGGTACATGATGCTTCCTTTGATCCACTCCGGCGGGCGGCTCGGAAGGTCGACCGAACCGTCCGAGCCGAGTTCGATCACGTCGGCGGCGCTTTTCTTGCCGACGTTCTCGTCCCACGCCGCCGCGTGGATCCGCGCTGACTCACCGCTAATGTCGGCGGCGGCAACCGTCGCCGTGGTGCCGTCGTCGTGGACGTCGATGTCGTCCGTCGAGAGACCGTCCCGGTCGTCCGCGATAAACCGCGTCCAGAGATCCGACTCGTCGGAGGTCTCCTGTGGCGCGGGCTTGGCGTTGGAGGAGATGGTGAACTCGCCCGCATCCGAATCGTACTCGGCATCGAGTTCGATCCGCGGGGCTCCGTTGTCCCCGCCCGGGTTGCTCGGATATACCGCTGCGCCGTCAGTCGCAGGGAACGCGTATATCGTGAGCTCGTGAGTGCCATCCGGTGCCTCCAACGCGAGCGTGTACCAGCCCTCGGCGTCGGCCTCGAACTCGACGACGTTCTGGCCGTCCTGTCCGTCGTATCTTGGTACGTCACTCGATTGAGTCGTAAACGAGAGCACCTCGCTTTCACCTGCACTCTCCGCGGGTGCATCGACGAGCGACCACTCGAATGCGTCCGGATCGTATCCGTCGAAGTTCTCACCGAGCGTGGGGAGTCGTGGTCCGAGATGATCACGGCCTTTGTCGAACAGGATGTCTCCGGTCGGTGGCTCATATCCCGGTGTTCCCTCCCCGTTGAACCCGACCGCCCAGATCGGATTGAACAGCTTCTCGCCGACCGCGACGAACCGTGGTTCACCGGGGTGGTACGACGAAACTGGCGTCTCCGGGGTGAATCCCTCCGGGAGAAGCGGCGGCAGCTCACCCGTTAAACTCGCCTCCTCCGCGAGCGCGGACGAGCCGAACATCGACAACATTCCCGTCCCCGCGATGCCGCTCAACACCGACCGCCTCTTCAGGTCCCGCAGTCGATCGGCCTCCTCGCTCATTGTTCACCGACCCCGTTCGTGATTCCGTCTCTCCCACTGCTTGGGGTGATCATGTCATCCCATCTCATTGTACACAACTATCCGTGTAGGACTCATTCGTAATAAATCCATACGACTAGTGATGTATGACTACTTCATTCTTTTAAATCGGACCTACAGCGTGTCTTCCTGCGTCATTCACGGATTTATATCGATACGGCTCCAACGTCGTCCATGCGCGCCACGCTCGAAACGCTCGCGCTCGTCTGTCTCGTCGGCGTCGCCCAACTCATCCTCGGCGTCGTCGGGCTCGCGTGGGCGTTCGCGCTCGCACCCCCGATCTCGGTCGCGCCCTGGACCGTCGTGACCAGCGTCTACGCTCACGGCTCGATCGAACACCTCCTCGGGAACGCGATCGCCCTCCTCATCGTCGGCCCGCTCGTCGAACGCCACACCACCCGCGCGCGGTTTCACGCCTTCGTCGTCACGACCGGCGCGCTCGCGGGGATCACACAGGTCACCCTCGGCGGGCTCGTCGGCCCCGCACCGGCCGTCCTCGGCTTGAGCGGTGCCGTCTTCGCGCTCGGCGGCTACCTGCTCGCCGGCAACGTCGCCAGCGCGACCCTCTTCGACCGCCTTCGACTCTCCCCCCGCGCACAGATCGCCCTCTTTGGAGCCATCGCGGTCGTCCTGACCCTACTCACGGCCGCGCCCGGCGTCGCGCTGATCGCCCACGCGGTCGGCGCGTTCTGCGGGCTCCTCGCGGGCCGGGTCCGACTTCTGGACACTCGCTGACCCGTTCGGGATCGACGGCCGACCGACGGGGCGGTCGCTCACGGGCGGAAAAATGGGAAAACGGAAACCGCAGCGAGAGCGTGGCGCGGATGCGCCTTAGCGCTTAGTCCTCGAGGACGATCTCGATGCTGACGTCGTTCGGCACCTGGACGCGCATGAGCTGTCGGAGCGCGCGTTCGTCAGCGTCGATGTCGATCAGACGCTTGTGGACGCGCATCTCCCAGTGCTCCCACGTCGCCGTCCCCTCACCGTCCGGGGACTTTCGCGACGGGATCTCCAGCTTCTTCGTCGGCAGCGGGATCGGTCCCGACAGGGCGACCCCCGTCGAGTCCGCGATCTCGCGGACGTCGTCGCAGATGTCGTCGAGGTCCTCGGGGCTGGTGCCGGCGAGGCGGACGCGTGCCTGCTGCATCGATTATCGCTCGTTGACTTCCAGCACCTTGCCGGCCGCGATGGTCTGACCCATGTCGCGGATGGCGAAGCTGCCGAGTTCCGGGATCTCTCCGGACGGCTCGATGCTGAGCGGTTTCTGCGGGCGAACGGTGACGACGGCGGCGTCGCCGGACTTGATGAAGTCCGGGTTCTCCTCGGCGACCTCACCCGAGGCAGGGTCGATCTTCTGATCGATCTGCTCGATCGTACAGGCGACCTGCGCCGTGTGCGCGTGGAAGACCGGCGTGTAACCGGCCGTGATCACGCTGGGGTGCTGCATGACGACGATCTGCGCCTTGAACGTCTCGGCGACCGTCGGCGGGTCGTCGGCCGGGCCACAGACGTCGCCGCGGCGGATGTCGTCCTTGCCGATCCCACGGACGTTGAACCCGACGTTGTCGCCGGGCTCGGCCTTGGGGACCTCCTCGTGGTGCATCTCGACCGTCTTCACCTCGCCGCCGACGTCCGACGGCTGGAAGGAGACGTTGTCGCCCGTCTGCAGGACACCGGTCTCGATCCGTCCGACGGGGACGGTCCCGATACCGGAGATGGTGTACACGTCCTGGATGGGGAGTCGGAGCGGCGCGTCCGTCGGCGGCTCGGACTCGGGCAGGTTGTTGAGCGACTCCAGCAGGGTGGGGCCGTCGTACCACGGCGTCTGGTCGGACTCCTCGGCGATGTTGTCGCCCTCGAACGCCGAGATGGGGACGAACGTCGTCTCGTCGGTGTTGAAACGAACCTGCTTGAGCAGGGTCTTGACCTCCTCGACGACGTCGTCGTACGTCGATTCGGCGTAGTCGACGACGTCCATCTTGTTGACGGCGATGATGAGCTCGTTGATCCCGAGCGTTCGGGCCAGGAACACGTGCTCACGCGTCTGGGGCGCGACACCGTCGTCGGCGGCGACGACGAGGACGGCGTTGTCCGCCTGGGAGGCTCCCGTGATCATGTTCTTCACGAAGTCACGGTGGCCCGGGCAGTCGACGATGGTGAAGTAGTACTTGTCCGTGTCGAACTCCTGGTGGGCGATGTCGATGGTGACACCACGCTCGCGCTCCTCGGCGAGGTTGTCCATCACATAGGCGAACTCGAATCCACCCTTGCCCTTCTCTTTGGCTTCCTCGCGGTGCTGCTCGATTACGTGCTCGGGGACGCTCCCCGTTTCGAAGAGGAGTCGGCCCACGAGCGTGCTCTTTCCGTGGTCGACGTGGCCGATAATGGCCAGATTCTGGTGCGGTTTGTCACTCATGGGGTAATCACGCGCTAAGGCGCTCTGTGAGTCTGTTTTCGATAGATTCCACTAAAACGGTTTCGATACGGACCACAGCCCATCCCGCCGCCGTCCGGCGATTCCTGTGAACCACCACCACGCGACGGCGGCGCACGATGGCCGGCCGCGAGGGCCTACTCCAACCGGCCGACGTCACCGAGGACCGCGCTTGCGGTCTCGGGTCCGCCCGCGCCACGCCCGGAGATGTTGAGCCGGCCTGCGTGCGTCGTCTCGATCTGCACGATGTTCTGCGTCCCGTTCACCGCGAGGGTCCCGTTCTCGGGGATCAACCGCGGGGCGACACGCACGGTCTCACCCGTCGCCTCGCCGATCAGCCGAACCGTCCGCCCGTCCTCGGCGGCGAGCCGAAGCGCCGACCCCGGGATGTCACGGATGCCGGCGACCTCGGCGTCAGCGAGCGTGAATTCCCGCGCGCTTTCGAGGTCATCGGCCGCCCCGAACGAGAGCACGTTCGAGAGGATGACACATTTCAACGCGGCGTCGGTCCCTTCGACGTCGAAGGAGGGGTCCGCCTCCGCGACGCCGAGGTCCTGTGCCTCCGCGAGGACGTGATCGTAATCGAGCCCCTCGGCCGCCATCCGGGTGAGAATGAAGTTGGCGGTCCCGTTGAGCACGCCCCGAATCGCCGTAACGTGTCCCGGTTCGACGTCCTCGACGGTCGAGATTGCCGGGATCGCACCACCGACGGTCGCCTCGAAACGAACGTCGCCCGCACTGTCCGCTTCGAGCGCTCGGACGTCCCCGAATCGCTCGGCGACCGGCCCCTTGTTGGCGAGCACGACGTGTCGGTCGCGTTCCAGGGCCGCTTTGAGATGGGTGAATCCGGGCTCCGCGTCGCCGAGGGTCGTCGGCGTCGCCTCCACCAGCACGTCGTAGTCGGCCGCCAGCGCGTCGTCCGGGTCGTCGTCGCCGACGACGCCGATCTCCGCTTTCCGCGTGAGCACCGCCTCCGCGTCGACGCCCTCTGGCTCGACGATCGCGCTTTGCGAGTCCGCGACGGCGACGACCTCGTGGCCGTACTCGCCCGCTAACTCGACGACCGAGCGACCGACCGCCCCGGCACCCACGACGGCGAGTTTCATGCCTCCACCCCCGTGAGCGGCTCGACGACGCGCAAGCCCTTCTCCTCGGCTATCGACCTGACGGCCGCGAGCGCGTCGGTCGTCTCGCCCGCCCGGGCTTCGACGCGAAGCCGCGCGCTCGAGACGTCCTCGGTCCCCTGCGGTGCCGCCAGCGAGACGTCAGCCACCGAGGCCGACGCGCATCCCTCGATCCGGCGCAACGTGTCCGAGAGGTCCGTATCGATAAGGTGCCCGAAGACCACGATCGTGAGCTCCTCGGCGTACTCCTCCGTGCCGGCCTGCATCACGTTCACGCCCGCCTCCCGCAGCGCCTCGACGATCCCGTCGAAGCGCTCCTCGGTCGCCTCGAAATCGACCTCGACCGGGATCCGACCCCGCGGGGTCTTGTTTCCACGCTCGTGGTAGATCGACAGTAGGTTTCCGCCGTTGTTCGCGATCGGCTGCAGCGCGGCCAACAGCTGTCCCGGCTCGTCGACGAGCTCCAACCGAACCGTGTGTGTCGACGGGCCCGGCGAGTGGCCCCCGTCCGGGGAGGGGCCGTCCGCGTTTCCGTCGCCTTCGCGCGAGCCACCGCGATCGTCCCCCTCGGAGACGAGGTCGGGGTCGACGCCGTCGGTCCCCTCGAACTCCGGGCCGCTCATTCGACGGTCACCTCCGGAGCCGGTTCCGACCCATCGACCGATCCGGCCCCACGCGTCGACCGCCCCCCTGTGATCGGCGTGGAGCCGTCGCTCGCTCGCTCCGTCTCGATACGCCGATCGGGGTTCCTGCCCGTCTGCATACGTAATCGATGTCGGGGAAGGGTGTATAAGGCTTCGGCGTTGGCATGAGTTGCCCCCGTCCGGGTCGCCATCGCGCTGCCGTGCACCAACGCTGTGCGTCTGGACGGTGAAACAAAAACGGGCCGACGGACGTTCACCGGCCGACCGGGGCCGGGACGATGCCGAGTTAGATGTAGTCGATGGAGACGGGCAGTTCGAGTTTCATGCCCTTCCGCTCGCGGATCTCCATGATCGTCTCGCGCTGCAGGTTGTCGACGAGCCCCCGGAACCCGGCGTTCTCGGTGTTCCAGGAGGCCCGGCCTTCGGTCGCCGAACGGATGTCGGAGGAGAAGCCGATCATCTCCTCGACGGGCGCGATACCCTCGACGACCATGAGGTCACCCTCCTGGTACATGTCGTCGACGCGCCCCCGACGACCCTGAATCTCGCCGGATGCGGCACCCATGTGCTCGGACGGCACGTCGATACGGACGTTCTGGATGGGCTCAAGCAGTCGCACCTCGCCGTCGATCAGCGCGCGGTGAACCGCGTCGCGGACGGCCGGGATGACCTGCGCCGGGCCACGGTGGATCGTGTCCTCGTGCAGCTTCGCGTCGTGCAGGCGGAACAGCGCCCCCTGAACGGGTTCGGCGGCCAGCGGGCCGTCATCGAGCGCCTCCTGTAGTCCCTCAAGGGCGAGCTCCATCGTCTCGTTGAGGTGCTGGATACCCTTCGTGTCGTCGATGAGGATGTTCGTCCGGTGGATGTCTTCGACGTTCTGGGAGGTGTCCTTGTCCATCCCGGCCTCCTGAAGCGCCTCGCGGCGTTCGAGTTCCGGCATGTCCATCGAGACCTCGCCGAGCTGGATCGCGTGCACGATCTCCTCCGAGAGCGGCTCGACGGTGAGGTAGAACTTGTTGTGGCGGTTCGGCGAGACGCCCTCGACCTCGCGGGACTGCTGCTGGGGCTGCTCGCGGTAGACGACGATCGGCTCGCCGGTGATGACCGGGATGCCCTGGTTGTCGCGGATACGCTGGGTGATCACTTCGAGGTGGAGCTCGCCCTGACCGCTGATCAGGTGCTCGCCGGTGTCCTCGTTGATCTCGATCTGGATCGTCGGGTCCTCCTTGGCGACCTGCTGGAGCGTCTCGATGAGCTTCGGCAGGTCGTCCATGTTCTGCGCCTCGACGGACTTCGTGATGACCGGCTCGGAGATGTGTTCGATCGACTCGAACGGTGTCATCTCGACGGAGGAGATGGTCGAGCCAGCGATGGCGTCACGCAGGCCGGTGACGGCCGCGATGTTGCCGGCGGGAACGCGTTCGACCTCCTCGCGCTCGCTCCCCATGAACAGCCCGACGCTCTGAATGCGGTTTTTCCCTGCCGTCCCGGAGACGTAGAGCTCCTGACCCTTCTCCAGGGTGCCGGAGAAGACGCGGCCGGTCGCGATCTCGCCGGCGTGGGGGTCCATCGAGATGTCCGTCGCCATGAAGACGACCTCGCCGTCCTCGTCGACGATCCGCATCGACTCGGCCAGGTCGCTCTCGTCGTCGCCGCGCCAGATCCGCGGGACCCGCATCGGCTGCGCCTTCACGGGGTTCGGGAAGTGCTCACAGACCATGTCGAGCACGACGTTCGAAAGCGGCGTCTTCTCGTGCAGCTCGTCGCGTTTGTCGGCCTGTTCCAGATCGATGATGTCGCCGAAGTCCATGCCGGTTCGCTGCATCGACGGCAGCGAGACGCCCCACTTGTACAGCGCGGAGCCGAAGCCGACCGTTCCCTCCTCGACGGAGACGGTCCAGTCGTCGATGTCGTCGTAGTCCTCGGTCATCCCGCGGATCAGCTCGTTGACGTCCGAGATGACCGCGAGGAGCCGCTCCTGCATCTCCTGGGGGCCCTCCTGGAGCTCCGAGATGAGGAGGTCGACCTTGTTGATAAAGAGCGCCGGCTTCACGCCCTCACGGAGCGCCTGCCGGAGCACGGTCTCGGTCTGTGGCATCGCGCCCTCGACGGCGTCGACGACCACGAGCGCACCGTCGACCGCACGCATCGCCCGCGTGACGTCTCCGCCGAAGTCGACGTGGCCCGGCGTGTCGATGAGGTTGATGAGGTGGTTCGTTCCCTCGTACTCGTGGGTCATCGAGACGTTAGCCGCGTCGATGGTGATTCCCCGTTCCTGTTCGTCCTCCTTCGTGTCCATCGCGAGCTGCTCGCCCGCGGTGTCCTGGGAGATCATCCCCGCGCCGGCCAGCAGGTTGTCCGAAAGCGTCGTCTTTCCGTGATCGACGTGCGCGGCGATGGCGATGTTCCGGATGTTCTCCGGCTCGTCCATCAGCCGTTCACATTCTTGAACGATCTTCTTGCGTCGGCCCATTATACCGAACGATACCGACAGCAGGGTCAAAAGGATAGTGTTTCGCGTCGGCCCGCAGGTCCGTTCTCGACGGGCGTCGGCCCCGTTTTCGTGTGGGACGATCCCACGATTTCTCGGGGCTGATCGCCGGGGTGACCGATGGGTTCAGGCGTGTGGGTGCGGTACCGCCGGCTATGACCGCCAACGGGGGTACACGTCGTGACGACGACCACGCGCGGGCCCGCTCCCGGCTCGTCGACCAGCTTCGCCGTCGAACGGACGTGAGCGAGCGGACGCTTGCGGCCGTGGAGGCGGTCCCTCGCCACGAGTTCGTCCCGCGGGGACACCGGTCGGTCGCCTACGACGACCGGCCGCTCCCGATCGGCCACGGACAGACGATAAGCGCCCCCCATATGGTCGCCATCATGACCGACCTCCTCGGCATTGACGACGGCGATCGCGTCCTCGAGATCGGTACGGGATGTGGCTATCACGCCGCGGTCACGGCCGAGGTCGTCGGCCCCGGGAACGTCTTCAGCGTCGAGTACGTTCCCGAACTGGCCGAGGCCACCCGTGAGCGGCTCGATCGCCTCGGTTATGACGTCGACATCCGCGTCGGCGACGGGCGCGAGGGCTGGCCGTCCGCGGGCCCCTTCGACGCCTCCTATCTCACCTGCGCCGCGGCCGACGGCGTTCCCGAACCCATCATCCAGGGAACCCGACCCGGCGGCGTCATCGTCGCACCGGTCGGCGGTGAAGGGAGCCAACGCCTCGTTCGGCTCACGGTCCGTGGGGACGGCGGCTTCGACCGCGAGGACCACGGCGGCGTCCGGTTCGTCCCACTTCAGTGATCGATGTGAGGGGTGGCCGCGGCGATGGCAGATGGACGCGTTGCGGCGATGGCGGATGGACGCGTTGCGGTGATCGCCGGACAGTTTATATACCGGCGGCGGGCTCGCGTAGATGTATGCCGACGGAACCCGGAGTCGATCACTCGACGGAGACGCTGGTGTTGCTGTGGGCGATACGCGAGTTGGGTGTCGTGGACGCGCTCGTGGAGCGGGCCGGAACCGCCGCGGAGATCTCCGCGGAGACCGACCTCTCGCCCGGCGACGCGGAGCGCCTCCTCACGGTGTGTTCGGACCTCAGCTTCGTTCACCCTGTCGACGGCGAATACGAGCTCACGAACCGGGCGCTCGGCTTCCTCGCCAAGCGCGATCTCCGATCGATCGGCGCGCTCCCGCACGAACTCGACGTCATCGATGGACTGATCCGACTCCCGGATCGGCTGACCGACGGGTCGAACGGAGTCGGCACGGAGCGGCCCACCGGCGAGCATACCGACTCCGACGAGCGCACCGAGCGCACCGAGCACACCGACTCCGACGAGCGCCGCCTCCGCAACCGCCTCGGTGCGACGGTGGCGACCGATCCGGCGACCGTCCGTGCGCGGGTGACTGCGGCCGTTCGGGAGGCCCCCTCCGCGGATCGGGTTCTCCTCATCGATGACGGCGCCGGTGTGTACGCGAGCGAGTTCGTCGCCCGCGGTCGCGCGGCCTCGGTTCTTACCTCCCCGGACGTGATCGAGGTCTCGCGCGCGCTGTGTGCGGCACGCGATGTCGACCTCGTCGCCTGCCCCCCGGCGGATGCGAAGCCGGCTCCCCTGGTTTACGGCGTCGACGTGCTCTCCGAGATGACCGCCGAGGAGGCACGCATGACGGTGCACGAACTGGCACGTTCGGTCACCCCGAAGGGCGTCATCGTCCTCGTGGAACCGGTTCGGGATCGACTTCCCGAACGGGTGGTCACCGCGCTCGACGCCCGCCGTCTGGCGACCGGGGGCGGTCGATGCCATCCCGAGGCCGCCATTCGGGACTGGTTTGCGGCGGCCGACCTCGACGTGACCCTCTCGCCGATCCCCGGCGACTCCCACGTCGCGATCGTCGCCCGACCCGAACGGACGGTTTTAGACGACTGAGCGCCGACCCCCTCTATGGACGAATCGGCGCTGCGGGCGGATATGATCGAGGGGCTCGAACACCAGATCGGCGAGCCGCTCGGCGCGTCCGTCCTCACCGCGCTGCAGCGCGTTCCCCGCGAGCGGTTCGTGGAGGAGTCGCCGTACGCCAACCGGGCCTCCGAACAGGGCGGGACCCGTGCGCTCGCTCCTGCGACCGTCGCCCGGATGTTGACGGCGCTCGACGCCAGGCCGGACGATCGCGTGCTGATCGTCGGCGCGGGGATCGGCTACACCGCCGCGGCGCTCGCGGAGGTCGTCGGCTCCCGCCGCGTCCACGCGATCGATATCGACCGCAGGGCGGTTTACACCGCCCGGTCGAACCTCGCGGATGCCGGCTACGACGCCGTTCTTGTCGACCGTCGCGACGGCGCGCACGGCCTTCCCGAGTATGCGCCATACGACCGGATCCTGCTTGAGGCGGCGGTCGTCGAGCCGCCCCGGGCGCTCCGTGAGCAACTCTCGTCGAGCGGTCGGCTGGTCTACCCGCGTGGGACGACCGCCCAGACGATCGTCGCGATCGAGGCTTCGGTGGCGGACGAGACCCCCTCAACCGGTTCGATAGCCGACCCTGACGGACCGGCCCCCGACTCGGACGAGTTGCCGCCCGTGCCGGATGGTTTCCGTCTCGTGGAGACCGCCGGCCCCGCGCACCTCCGACCGATGCTCGTCGACGGCGAGCAGTTCGGCGTCGAACGGAACCGCACCCGTCGCGAGGATCGCGAGTTCGCGGCCCGAGGGCGTACCGCGAGACACGGATGGGAGCGTGACTGGATCGACTGGGATGAAACGCGGTGAACGCCCCGATCGTTTTGCGATCACTCCCTGCTCATTCCCCGCTCACTCCTCGACGACGAGCACCTTCGTATTCTCACGCTCGTCGACGTAGTCACTCCCCGCCGGTGGCTTGATGTCGATCGTGAGCGTCCCGTCCGGCTGATTGGGCCCGAGTTCCGGCGCGACCTCGACGGTGGCGATCCCGTCCTCATCGGTTGTCGCGGTCTCGACGCCGTCGATCTGCGCCGAGCCGCCGCGGACGATCACTGTCGCGTCCGAGATCCGCGTGCCGTCGGGGTCGACGACGGCGACGTCGATCGACTGCTCGCCCGGCGTCGTCACCTCCGGGGTTGGCTGTGCATCGAGTTCGGTCGCGGCGAGCCCATCGATGTTGCCGATCATCCCCAT
>PWGU01000050.1 GCA_003554605.1 Halorubrum sp. | reverse complement strand
GCGACGATCACCAACACCGGTGACGAGGACGGCGAGAAGGATGTCGAGTTCCGTGTCGACGGCGACACGATCGACACCCAGGAGAACGTCTCGATCGACGCTGGTGAAGAGGTCACCGGTGAGTTCGAGATCGACACGTCCGACCTCCCCGCTGGTGACTACGAGCACAGCGTCTGGACCGAGGATGACGAGGAAGTCGGTTCCTTGACCATCGTCGACCCCGACGCTGACGACACCGACCCAGCTGACGACACCGACCCAGCTGACGACACCGACCCAGCTGACGACGACGAGCCAGCTGACGACGTCGACGACGACACGCCCGGCTTCGGTGCGCTTGTCGCACTCGTCGCGCTCATCGCCGCCGCGCTCCTCGCGACCCGCCGCCGTCCATAACCCGGACGACAGCGAGTCACGAGACGCGCGACACGCGAACTGACCACCGGCCCACGCGGGCCGACCCCTTGCGGTTTTTTATCGGACCAACCCGGTGAGCGACCGCGCCACTCATTTCACGACCATCTCGCTTCCACCACCTCGCGCCAAGGGCGCAGCGCCCCACGGTGACGGACCGGGAGACGGGACGGCAACCCGCCGCTCGAACCTTTTTATTCCACCCGGTCGGAGTCCACCCGTATGCCCTCCGGCATCAGCACCCTCCACCTGCGGATGATCGCCGCCTGCTTCGGACTCGCACTCGTCACCCTCGGGTTCGTCGTGGGCGTCTGGGCCGTCTTCGCCGCGCTGTTCGCCGCACTCGCGTTCGATGCACCCGCGCTACTCGCGCTCGGGCCCGCCGGCGTGACGCTGTTCCTCGTCGGCGTCGCCGAGTACACCCAGCAGCGCACCGTCGAGCACTTCGCGGATGCACGACCGGTCGACCCCGAGGAGGCACCGACGCTCTACCGCACCACGACGCGGATGGCCGCCCAACTCGACGTGCCGGTTCCGACGGTCGCCGTCGCCGAGCGGAGCGCCCCCGAGGCGCTCGTCGTGGGCTACCGACCGGAACACATCCACCTCGTCCTCTCGGAGGGGACCATCGACGCCCTCGACACGCCCGAGTTGGAGGCGGTCATCGCCCACGAACTCGCACACGTCGCGAACCGTGATGCGATGGTGATGACGGCCGTCTCCGTGCCCGCCGTCCTCGCCGACGGGCTCCGCTCGCGACTCGCCGCCATCGAGAAGCCCGGCTGGGCGGTCGTCGTGATCCTTCCGCTCGGGCTCCTCTCGATGGGCGTCTGGATGACGGGCCGGGCGATCGGCGCGCGATTGGCTCGCGTCCGGGAGCGGGCCGCCGACCGGGTCGCTGCGGAGGCGACGGGGTCACCGGCCGCGCTCGCGAGCGCCCTCCGGACGCTTGACCGTGAGATCGCCGCGACCCCCGAGCACGACCTCCGGGCGGTGTCCGAGGTCTCCACGCTCTCGATCCTCCCACTGACGCCCGAGGAGCCGGAGAAGGTGATGCTCGGCCCCGACGGCGACATCGAACCGGCCTACTGGCGCGGCCGGGTGCTGTTACACCGGTTCGAACGGTGGCTCTTTACGGCCCATCCGCCGACACCCGATCGGGTGGACGCACTCGCGGCGATGGAGCGCGACGAATGAACACCGCCAACCGGAGTCGATCTCCGGAGCGGTGGACTCCCCTGAAAGAGCGGATCGGGACGGTAGACGGCCGCTGTCGTGGTGGCTCACAGTGAACCGATCGACAGCCGAACGTTCGGGCTCGTCACCACCGAAACATCACATCAGCAAAATATCACACCACTGAAGCGGCACACACCGCGAGCCACAGGGCGGGCCGAACCGACGGCGCGGTTACGCGGTCGCCGGGGGTTCACCGGCGGCCTGCATCGCCTCCAGGAAGATGGAAACGCCGAGTTCGATCTCGCGTTCGGTCGAGTCCAACGGCGGCAACAGCCGGATCGTCTTTTTTCCACAGCCCAGCGTCAACAGTCCGCGCGAGAGCGCCTCCGCGACGACCGTCTCGCGCCGCTTTTTTGTGTCGAACTCGACGGCGAGCATGAGTCCCTTCCCCCGCACGTCGACGACCGACTCGGGTGCACCGTCTCGAAGCAACTCCTTCGCCTGCCGTCCACGGGCCCGGGCGTTCGCCAACAGGTCGTGTTCCTCGATGGCCTCGATGGTGAACGTCCCCATCATCGACCCGAGGAGGTCGCCGCCGCCGAACGTCGAGCCCAGCCGGTTCTTCTCGGCGGGGAACAGCTCCGAGCGCGAGACTGTCGCGCCCACTCGGAGCGCCTTCGCCGCGGCAATGACGTCCGGCTCGATGTCGTAGTGGTCGGCCGCCCAGAACTCGCCGGTCCGGCCGACTCCGGACTGGATCTCATCGACGATGAGCGGGATGTCATACTCGTCGCTCACTGCGCCCACCTCGCGCATGAACGCCTCGCTCGGGAAGCGGTAGCCGCCGACGCCCTGGATCGGTTCGAGAACGATGAACGCCACCTCCTCGGGGTTGACGTGGCCGCCCTCCGGCGAGAGCGACGACCGAAGCTGTGAGCCGCCTTCCGTGAGGAAGCCACACTCACACGTCTCGGGGGTACACGCGCGGTCCGCACAGAACGGCACGGTCTCGATCCCGGCGATCTGCGGGTAGTGGCGGGTGTAGACCTCCTTGGATTTGGTGAGAGAAAGCGTCCCGAGCGTCCGCCCGTGGAAGCTGCCGCCGAAGGCGTAGCCGTACTTCGCTGTGGGCTTGTGGTCGTGAGCGACCTTCATCGCGTTCTCGACGGCCTCCGCGCCGGAGTTCGAGAGGAACACCGTGTCCATCCCGTAGTCGGCGGAGACCTCCGTCAGCCGCTCCATCAGGTGACTGGAGCCGGGGACAAGCGAATCGTCCGGGTCCGGACCCGCCCCGAAATACAGATCCTGGCCCGCGATCTTCATCGGCTCGACGAGGTCGAACTCGTCGAGCCTGTCCAGCACCTTCGGGTTGTTGTATCCGAGCGGGGCGGCCCCGATGTGGCAGGTGAAATCCAAGAGGACGTTGCCGTCGACGTCGGTGACGAACGGGCCGTCCGCCTCCCGGGTGATGTCCCAGACGAACTCGTGGGAGTACTCACTCGGCGCGGCGTGTTTCCCGTGATACTCGACCCACCGCGACGCGTTCGGTCCCGGTAACCCGCCGGTGTCGGGCTCCGCTGTGTCCCTGTCCATACACAGCAACTGTGTACGGTGTTACCTAAAATCTTCTCCCCGGCGGCAAGGAGTGGCTGTGAGCCGATCAGTCGTCGTCGCCGGTCGCAACCGGGTCGTCCTCGGGCGGGTCGCCGACGATCCACGACCGCTCCTGTAACAGCAGTGGCTCGCCGTCGCGCGAGAAGCGGACGATGAGCCCGAGCATCGCGATCAGACAGACGAACGCGAACGGCGCACCGGTGATGACGGCGGCCGACTGCAGCGCGTCGACCCCACCGAGCGTCATGAGGATCGCCGCGGTCAATCCGAGAACCACCCCCCAGAAGACCCGATTGATGCTCGACGGCTCGGCCTTCCCGCCGGTCGTCATCATCGAGACGGCGAGCGTCGAGGAGTCCGCCGAGGTGATAAAGAACGTCGTCACGAGCAACATGAACGCGAGGATGAAGACGGTGCTGAGCGGGAACGCCTCGAAGAGGATGAACCCGGACGCCTCCTCGCCGATCTCGAAGGCCATCACTTGACTGAAGTCGGCGACCCCCTCGTGCTGGAAGAAGACGGCGGTGCCGCCGACGAAGACGAACCACGGGATCGTCGCCGCCGAGGTGGCGAAGATGCCGGTGAACGCGACCTCACGCACCGTTCGGCCGCGCGAGATGCGCGCGATGAACAGGCCGGCGAACGGCGACCACGAGAGCGCCCACGCCCAGTAGAACACGGTCCACGCGTTCATCCATTCGGTACCGCCCTCGACGCCCGCACCGGTGAAGAGGCTCATCGAGACGAAGTCGTTGACCATCCCCCCGATCGCCTCCGTGCCGACGAGCACGAGGAACGCGGTGGGACCGACGATGAACGTCGCGAGCATGAGCGCGACGAACAACACCATGTTGAAATTCGAGAGTCGCCGGATCCCGCGGTCGACCCCGAGCACCATCGAGACGGTGAAAAGCAGCGTCATCCCGGTGACGACGAGGATGATCCCGGTCGTGCCCAGATCGAGGCCCCACTGGAAGGCCAACCCCTCGACGAACTGGCTGCCGATGAACCCGAGCGAGGTTGCGACCCCGCCGATCGTCGCGAAGACCGCGAGCACGTCGATGAGCTTCGCAACGGGCCCATCGAGGTTCTCACGGCCCAAGATCGGCGTCAACGCCGAGGAGACGCGCAACGGGACGTTCTCGTAATTGTACGCGAAGTAGCCGATGGCGATCCCCATGATCGTAAAGACGGCCAGTTGGGGGAGCGCCCAGTGGAACAACGTCTGCTGGATGGCGATGGGGATCGCCTCGGCGGTTCCCCCCTCGACGGCGAAAAGCGGGGACGGCTGGTCGTAATAAAACAGCGCCTCGGTCGGGCCCCAGAAGACGACGCCGGCCGCGAATCCCGCCGAGTACAACATCGCAAAGAAGGAGAAGAAGCTATATTCGGGGTCATCGTCCCCGAACCGGAGCCGACCCCACGGCCCGAGGATGAGGAACACGAGGAAGGTCACGACGAGGAAGACGATGACGAGAAGCGCCCAGTTGAAGTAATCGAGCATGAACGCGTCGGCGGTCTCAATCGCCGTCTCGACGCGTGCGGAGTCGAGGAAATACAGCAGGATGAGCCCGAGCGTCAGCCCCGCCCCGAAGAGGAACACGACCGGGTCAAGCTCCTCGCGGAACCGTCCGAACGCCCCCAACTCGCTCCCCGCCTCCGCGCCACCGTCGGTCCGGACCGCCGGCGAAGCCGTCTCCGTCGATCCTTCCGTGGTGGATGCCGTCGCCGCCGCGTCGGCGCTCACGTTGGCCTCCCGTTCTGCATCGCCCGGCTCGGAGCCATCCACCCGCTCTTCGGCCGTTCGATCAGTCATCCCATCTCACCCCGGACGCGCGGTCACTAATCGATCGATATCCCCTCCCAGTTCGATATCTTCGTGCCGACTTCATGCCCTGCTGTGCCATACCACTGTGCTTGAAATTATCCCACATAAACGTTTCTAATTTTGTAGCCATGATCCACATTTTTCGTATATCTCTCCGCGAGATCAACCCTTGACCGGGGTCTTGACCGGCGCACCCACGGCTCGTCGGGCCGGATCAACGGGAAAACACGAAGCGCGCGGGTGGGCCGCGCCGGCGACGGTCAGTTCCTCAATTCCTCTACGGCCCGGTCACGTTCCTCCTCGCTCTCGTGAAGCGCGGTGACGAACTCGTCGACCCGCTCTTTGATCCCCTCGCGGGCGTCCTCCGGGGAAAGCTCGCCCGACATCGAAAGCAGGCGGACGAACGCCCGCAGCTCCTCGTCGGTGATGCGTTCGAACTCGTCGGCTTCGATCTTCGCTATCACCTCGTCGACGTCGATCCGCCCGACCGGCTCGACGTTGAACTCCACCGTGACCATCCGGTAATCGGAGCCGGCGAGCCGCTGTTCGGATTTCGCGACCCCCTCCGAGAGCATGTCTTTAAACGGGGTGACATAGCCCATCGTCCCCAGATGGAGGAACGCGAGCATGTCCGTGATCCCCCGGGTGTAGGCGTCACGGTCGGCGTCATCGGGGTCGAAGACGGTGCGTCGATCCCGGTCCTCCAAACATTCATAGAGGATGGAGAAATCGAGCACCGCGTTTCTGACCCGTCGCCGGATACGGTTCCGCTTCTGTTTTTTCGAGTGTTCGGTGTAGTCGGTCTTGCGCCCGAGGAGGAAGTCCCGGTCGGAGGGCGTCAAGATTCCACGCGGGCGCTCGGCGTCCGCGGCCGTCTCGAGCGCCGGAGGCACCTCGTCCTGTGACATACCCGGAACGCGGGTGTTCTCGGGATTAACTGTTGGGGTCGATTCGGGTCGCGCTCACGGTTCACTGCCGACCGATCAGGGCCGGTTCCTCCCGGCGGCGACGACCGCCTCGGCGAGGGTGTCGACGGCGACCCCGAGCGCCCGCTCGTCGATGTCGAACGTGGGTGTGTGATGGGATGTCGGGTGGTCGCTGCCGACGATGACGTAGGCGGCCCGTCCGCCCCGGTCGTGGACGTGTTTCATGAGGAAGGTCACGTCCTCGCTCGCACCGAGTCTCGCCTCGGGAACGACGGCGTCGACGCCGGCGACCCCCCGGGCGACGTCCGCGACGAGCGACCCAAGGACCGGATCGCTGTCGACGCGGATCGACTCGCTGATCCGGCGGATGACCACGTCACAGCCGTGGACCTCCGCGGCGGCATAGAGGATCCGCTCCAGTTCCGAGCGGGTGTACTCCATGAGCGCGGTCGTCTCCCCGCGGACCTCGCCGTCGAGGGTGATCTCCTCGGCGATGACGTTGCTCGCGGAGCCGCCCGCGACTCGGCCGAAGTTCACCCGCGTCATCCCGTCGCCGTGGCGGGTAATCCCGTAGGCGTTCTGGACGCCCGTCGCCATCGCCTGCATCGCGTTCGTTCCGCCGCTCGGATCCTTGCCGGCGTGGGCGGCGGCACCCTCGAACGTCGCCGTGAGGTGTGCCATCGCCAGCGGCTCGTTCGCGCTCGCGACGACGGTCCCCGTGGGATAGCCCAACCCGAGATGGCACGCGAACAGGTACTCCACGTCGTCGGCGTGCCCGCTTTCGGCCATCGGCTTCCCGCCGCCGGCGACCTCCTCGGCGGGCTGGAAAAAGCATTTAAACGTCCCCGAGAAGTCGCTCGCCGCCACCGCCTCCGTGACGCCGAGCCCGATCGCGGCGTGGGCGTCGTGGCCGCAGGCGTGCATGTAGCCCGCCGTCTCCGAGCGGAACCCCTCGTCGGCGGGTCGGTGGCCCGGTTCGTCGGATTCAACCATCGAGACGGCGTCCATGTCGACCCGGAGCCCGACCGTCGGTCCCTCGCCGCGCTCCACGACGGCGACACAGCCGGTGTGGCCGTCCGCGGTCGCCGCCAACACCTCGTCGTCGACGCCCGCCGCGGCCGCACGGTCGTGCCACTCGGTGAGCGTCTCCTCGGAGGGGACTGCCATTCGGTGCTCGGAAGCGAGCGCATCGCGGCCGACGGCGACCCGGTCGACGCCGATCCGCGAGAGCTCCTCGACGATCCGCGCCGTGGTTTGGATCTCACACCAGCTCGGCTCGGGGTGGCGATGGAACTCCCGGCGGATCGCCGAGAGTCGGGTGCGCACGTCGTGGGACATCGGTCGGTCGGCGGTATGCCATCGAGGTATATAATCTGTCCCGTCGGTGGGGTGGCGAGTGGGTACGGGGTCACACTCGGGAATCGACGACGGCAGCGATGACCACTTCCGCTGTGTACCGAGCGTTTTTATACTTCTATCGAAGCCCGCCGCTGCTCACGGGTGTTGACGCGAGTGTGTTTGAACGCCCGAATGGTCGGATCGTGGTGGGCTCTCGCGGAAGGAGGAGTCCCTCCAATGGACCGCCTCGGAGGGAATCACAACGGCGACGCGCCGTTCCGTCTCTCAAAGCGAACTGTCCCGCCTACAGCGTGTGTTCGCTGCCGCCGGTCCCGCCGACGATCGCGGCCGGGTCGGCCGTGGCGTGTTCGATCGCCTCGACGATCACGTCGAGGGCCGTGTCGGCGAGGTCCTCGGTCAACACGAGCGGCGGGAGGAGCCGAAGCACGTTCTTGTGGCGGCCGGCCTTCCAGACGAGGACGCCGTGTTCATAACAGTACTTTTGGATGGCCTTGACGATCTCATCGCTCGGCTCGCCGTCGTCGTCGACGAACTCCGCACCGATGAACAGCCCCTTGCCGCGCACGTCGCCGAGGTTGTCGTTCTCGGCGGCGACCTCGTCCAGTCGACCGCGGATATGGTCGCCGAGGTCGCGGGCGTGTGCGAGCAGGTCGTGTTCCTCGATGTATTCGATGGCGCGCGAACCGGCCTTCATCGCGACGACGTGCCCGCGGTAGGTGCCGGCGTGTCCGCCCGGCCCCCACGTGTCGAGGTCCTCGTGGTAGATCGTCGCCGAGAGCGGGAAGCCGACCCCGCCGAGCGCCTTCGCCGTCGTCATGATGTCGGGGGTGACGCCGTGCCACTCACAGCCCCACCACTTGCCGGTCCGGCCGAGCCCGCTCTGGATCTCATCGAAGATGAGCGGGATGTCGTTCTCGGTGGCGATCTCACGGAGCCCCTTCAAAAAGCCCTCCGGCGGGACGATGATTCCACCCTCGCCCTGGATCGGCTCGACGAAGATGCCCGCGGGGTTCGCGAGGCCGCCGTAAGGGTCCTCGACGATCTCTTTGACCTCACGGAGCGCCCGCGCACACGAGACGTTCCCACAGCACTCGCTCGCCGGGCGCGAACAGATCGACGCCGCGTCGCCGGACTCGTGACGGTCGGCGTACGGCGACGGGTACTTCGCGTGGACGACATCGGGGATGAGCGGGGTGTAGTCGTCTTTAAAGCCCTTGTTGGAGGTGAGCGCCATCGCCCCGGAGGTCGCGCCGTGATACGCCCCCCGGAAGGCGATGAGCCCCGTCCCGCCGGTGTTGTACTTCGCGAGTTTGATCGCGGCCTCGACGGCGTCGCTGCCGGTCGGGCCGCCGAAGACGACCTTGCTCTCGCCGCGAAGCCCCGGCGGCACGATCTCGCCGAGCTTTTCGATAAGTTCGAGCCGTTCCTCCGTCGGGAAATCGACGGTGTGGACCAGCCGGTCGGTCTGTTGGTGGACCGCCTCCAACACGTACGGGTTCGAGTGCCCGACGTTTAAGACGCCGATGCCCGCGAACATATCGATGAAGGTGTTGCCGTCGGCGTCCCGGAGCGTCGCCCCCTTCCCCTCCGCGAAGGCGATCGGGATGTCGTTCGGGTACGCGACCGCGCCGCTGTCTATCGATTCCTGCTTCTCCAAGAGGCGCGTGCTTTCGGGCCCCGGAACCGCGTTGACGTTCGGCGCGTCATCGAAATGGATCTCCTCGATCGGTGGTCCTGCCGTCATACCCGGACCCACGGCGAACGCGGATAAATAACTTATCCACGATTACGGAAACTAGTGTATACGATTATCGTTTTCGTGATGATCGGCCGGGAGGTCACAAAAACGGTCGATCGGTCCGGCCGATGATCGGAGACGGATGGAACGCCCCGGCCGCTTGCAACCCCTGCCCGGGTGCGGCGATTTAAGAACCGTGGGCGCTACGGGCGAGTATGAGCCAACAGCCCCCCCGATCGGAGGCCGAGTCGTCGGCCGACGGGGAGACGGACGAGCCGTTTGTCGGCAAAAAGGACCCCTCCCTGCGCAGCAACGACGTGACGGCAGGAGCCGAACGCGCCCCCCACCGCTCGATGTTCCGGGCGATGGGATACGACGACGAGGACCTCGCCTCGCCCATCGTCGGCGTTCCCAACCCGGCCGCGGACATCACCCCCTGTAACGTCCACCTCGACGACGTCGCCGCCGCGGCCATCGACGGCATCGATGCTGCCGGCGGGATGCCCATCGAGTTTGGGACCGTCACCATCTCCGATGCCATCTCGATGGGCACCGAGGGGATGAAAGCGAGCCTCATCTCCCGGGAGCTGATCGCCGACTCCGTCGAGTTGGTCTCCTTCGGCGAGCGCATGGACGCGCTCGTCACCGTCGCCGGCTGCGACAAGAACCTTCCCGGGATGATGATGGCCGCGATCCGGACGGACCTCCCGTCCGTCTTCCTCTACGGGGGCTCGATCATGCCCGGCCAACACGATGGGCGCGACGTCACC
Organism: Halorubrum sp.; assembly: GCA_003554605.1. Classification (GTDB taxonomy): domain Archaea; phylum Halobacteriota; class Halobacteria; order Halobacteriales; family Haloferacaceae; genus Halorubrum. Next base: position 6,706 of record PWGU01000050.1, on the reverse strand, counting down.
ATCGTGCAGGTGTTCGAGGGCGTCGGCGCGTACGCGCAGGGCGAGATGAGCGGGGAGGAGCTCGACGAACTCGAACGCCACGCCTGTCCCGGGGCGGGCTCCTGTGGCGGGATGTTCACCGCGAACACGATGGCTTCCATCTCCGAGGCGCTCGGGCTCGCACCGCTGGGCTCCGCCTCCGCGCCGGCCGAGGACGCCGCACGCTACGAGGTCGCCGAACGCGCCGGCGAGCTCGTGCTCGACTGTATCGAGAACGACCGCCGACCCTCCGATATCATCGACCGACGCTCCTTCGAGAACGCCATCGCGCTCCAAACCGCGATCGGCGGCTCGACGAACGGCGTCCTGCACCTGCTCGCGCTCGCCGCCGAGGCCGACGTCGATCTCGACATCGCGGAGTTCGATGCGATCTCGAAGCGCACCCCGAAGATCGCCGACCTCCAGCCGGGCGGCAGCCGCGTGATGAACGACCTCCACGAGGGCGGCGGCGTCCCGGTCGTGATCCGTCGGCTGCTCGACGCCGGGCTGTTCCACGGCGACGCGATGACCGTCACCGGCAACACGGTCGCCGAGGAGATCGAACGACTGGAAGCGGACGGCGAGCTGCCGCCGGACGAGGAGATAGAGGCCGACTTCCTCTATCCCGTCGAGGAGCCCAAAGAGGAGGAGGGGGCGATCAAGATCCTCACCGGCAACCTCGCGCCCGACGGCTCCGTGCTGAAGGTGACCGGCGACGACGAGTTCCACCACGAGGGGCCCGCGCGCGTCTTCGAGAACGAGGAGGACGCGATGGAGTACGTCCAGACCGGCGCGGTCGACTCCGGCGACGTGATCGTGATCCGCAACGAGGGCCCCCGCGGCGGCCCCGGCATGCGCGAGATGCTCGGTGTCACCGCTGCCGTCGTCGGCGCGGGCCACGAGGACGACGTGGCGCTGCTCACCGACGGGCGTTTCTCCGGCGGCACCCGCGGCCCCATGATCGGCCACGTCGCCCCCGAGGCCGCCGTCGGCGGCCCGATCGGCGTCTTGGAGGACGGCGACCACGTCGTCATCGACATCCCCGAGCGCACGCTCGCCGTCGACCTCACCGATGAGGAGCTGGCCGCCCGCGCGGCCGACTGGAGCGAGCCCGAACCGCCATACGAGGGCGGCGTGCTCGCGAAGTACGCCCGGGATTTCGCCTCCGCCTCGGAGGGCGCGGTGACGAACCCGCGACTGACACGGGAGTAAACGACGACCCGCGTTTTTCTCACCCACGACGCCGCATCGGCTGTCGCTTTCCGTAGGTGAGCGTCCGCCAGAGCCACTCGACCGGCCCGTATCGGTATCGCCGCAGCCACAGCACCGACAGCGGGACCTGTATCGCCCAGACCGCGAGGACGACGGCGGCCAGTTCGATCCGACTCAGGTGGCCGAAGAGGCCGAGCCCGTGGCCGTAAAAGAGGGTCGTCGCGAGCAGCGTCTGGAGCAGGTAGTTCGTGAACGCCGTCCGGCCGACGGCGGCCATCGCGCCGACGAGGACCCCGCCCGCGAGTCGTCGGCAGCCGAGATAGACGAGCGCGAGGTAGCTCGCCGCGAGCGGGAGGCTCCCCCAGTAGTTGAACTGCCGCCAGTAGAGTGCCGCCTCGGCGCTCCAGTCGGCCGCCTGGATGTAAGCGACGCCGACGATGATCGGGGTGATTCCCACGAGGAACCCACCGAGCGCCAGCCGACGGTAGAACCGATCGGACCGATCGTTCGTGAGTACGCCCGCCTCATAGAGCGCCATCCCGTAGAGCATCACTCCCGAGACCCGCCAGAAGGTCGCCCCGACGAATCCGGTCGTCTGCCGCTCGAACGCCGTCGGGACGCGGTGGCTCAGCTGTTCGACCCACCCGCCGCGGTAGGCAGCCACCTCCTCACGGAGCGTCTCCTCGGCGGGCCGCCACGAGTCGGCGATGACCTCCGGGGGGACGGCCGCCGCGGCCGCCGTTTCGAGGACGGAGGGGAGCGCGATCATGAGCGTCCCGACCGTGAACTTGAATCTCGGTGCCCACTCCCGGGCGAAGACGATCCAGAGCCCGCAGACGGCGTAGGCGACGAGGATGTCGCCGTACCAGAGGAGGTAGGCGTGTGCGAGGCCGATCAGCAACAGCCAGCCGATTCGGCGGTAGTGGAGCCGAAGCGACGACTCGTCGCCAGCGTCCTTTTTGTCGAGAAACAGCAGCACCCCCGCGCCGAAAAGCAACGAGAAGAGGGTGATGAACTTCAGCTCCGCGAAGACGTGGCCGAGCAGCCAGACGAGGTAGTTCGCGCCGGTGAAGTCGCCGTAGACGGTCGGGTTGATCAACGTCGCCTCCGGCATGGCGAAGACGCGAACGTTGATGATTAAGATCCCCAAGACGGCGACCCCACGGAGCGCGTCGAGGCTCACGATCCGCTCGGATGACGGCGTCGGGGAGGACGGAGACGTGGGAGGCGGTGTCGGGGAGGATGGAGACGTGGAAGGCGGCGTCGGGGAGGACGACGGTGAAGGGGAGGATTCCGACGAGGAAGCACGGGAACTCACGGGTCGTGCGGGAAAACGGGAGGGAGCGACGAATAGGTTTGCACGGCGGCTGTCCCGGTCGCGTGCGCAGACGCCGCCGGTTCGATCACTCGTTCAACCGGATCGCTCGTCCCTCCTCCGAGGAGCGATAGATCGCGTCGATGACGCGCTGGACGGTGAGCCCCTCCTCGACCGTGTTGATCGCCGGCTGCTCACCCGCCGCGACGGCCTCCAAGAACACCGCCTGTTCGGCGGCATGGCTGTCGCGTTCGCGGGTCTCGATGGCCGCATCGGAGAGGTGATTCCCCCCGGCACGGCCCGCCTCGTGAATGACGAGTTCGTCGCTCGCACGGTCGAACGTCGCGCCCGCCTCGGTCCCACGAACGACGAACTCGTTGTTCGGCGGCCGGTTAGTCGCCCAGGCGACCTCGAGCGAGACGGTTCGCCCGGAAGCATCACGAATGAACGCCGAGGCGGAGTCGTCGACGTCGAACCCCTCGGGACCGGCGTCCTCGCCCCACATGTGGACGAACGCGTAGTCGTCGCGCGCGCCGAAGTTCGAGTGGGTCGTCCCCGAAACCTCGACGATTTCGGGGTGATCCAGGAAATACAGCGCCAGGTCGATGGCGTGGACGCCGATGTCGATGAGCGCCCCGCCGCCGGCGACCGACTTGCTCGTGAACCACGAGCCACGTCCGGGGATCCCCCGACGGCGCACGTAGTTCGCCTCGATGTGGGTGACCTCCCCGAACCGCCCCGCATCCTGCTGGTCTTTGATCACCTGCACCGGGCTTGCGAACCGGTTGTTGAACCCGACCATGCAGAACCCCTCGGCGTCCGCGGCCGCCTCGGCGATGCGCTCTGCGCTCTCGACGGTGTGTGCGAGTGGCTTCTCCAGGAGCACATCGAGGCCGGCTTCGAGCGCCGAGGTTGCATACTCCTCGTGAAAGCGGTTCGGCGTCGTGATGAACACCGCGTCACACTCGGCATACAGGTCCTCCTCGTTCTCGTAGGCGTGGACCCCAAACTCCTCGTGGAAGCGAAGACGGGCGTCGGCGTCGATGTCCATACCGCCGACGAGTTCGGCGTCCTGGCCCTGCAGGTGGGTGGCGTGATGATGGCCGATCCCGCCGAGGCCGACGATTCCGACGGCGATGTCATTCGTCTCGTGCATATATTCAACATTCACAACAATCGTTGTTAAGATTCACGCTCCGTGGATCGCTTGGTGATAACGGACGAGGTGGTGCGCCGTCGATCAGCTAAAACGTGATGATCTCGTAGCCCTCGGCGACGAGCGTCCGAATGCTCGGATGTCCCTCGAAGTCGTCGACCCGCTCGATACCAGCCTCAGCGACCGGCTCGTCCACACCGTACGCGCTCACACAGTAGTCACAGACCTGTGCGTATTCGTTGACTGCCTCATAGAGGTCGTGATAGTCGTGTGCCGGATCGGCGAGCTCGCCGACCCACTGAACGCCCGCACCGTCGAAGAGGAGTTTCACATCGTCACCCTCGCGATCGAACTCACGAACCGCCTCCAACGCGTTCACGACCCGACCCAGATCCGATGGCTGCTCAGTTCCGGCGTAGACGATGATGGCTGCTTTCGGCATCGATTATACGTTTGTTTGTCCACGGGTAAATGGCCGGCGGGTGTGCGTCATTGTCGTCCACCCGGTCCCGTGACCGGATGCCGCCTCACCTATCCGTGCGGGTCATCCATTCGCTCGCCTGCGGTTCGTCGGGGTCGGGGATAACCTCGACGAGCGCCGGGCCCTCGTGACCGAGTGCATCCTCGACCGCTCCAGCGACGGCATCACGTTGGGATACCCGCTCGGCCGAAACGCCCATCCCCTCCGCGACCGCGACGAGGTCGATCCCGGTTTCGGCCCAGCCGTACGCCTGTGGATCGAAGCCGTAGGACCGTTCGGCCTCCTCGCTGATGATCGCGTAGTCCGCGTTGTTCAACGCGACGACCGTCACGTCGATCCCCTCCGAAGCGAGCGTATGTAACTCGTGAACACACATCATCAGCCCGCCGTCGCCCGTGAGCGAGACGACGTCGCGGTCGGGGTTCGCCAGCGCAGCGCCCATCGCGGAGGGAAGTCCTGTCCCCATCGTCGCCCACGAACCCGGGTTGACGTAGGATTGCGGGCCGGCCGCCGGGAAGGAGACCAGCGTCCAGAGCCGGAAGCCCCCCGCGTCGGCGGTGACGACCGCGTCCTCCGGGACGGCCGCGCGCACCTCCCGAAGCACCTCCACGGACCGCATCGGGGCGTCCGGTTCGTCCGCGGTCGAAAGCGCCGTGAAGCGCTCGCGGTCGGCCTCGCGGACGGCGGCGGCACGCTCGGTCCCGCCCGATGTCGCGGGTAACTCGCCAGCTTCCGGCAGCGCGTCCGCCAGGTCGGTGAGGAACCGATCGGCGTCGGCGACGATCCCCAGCGCCGTCTCGTAGCCGAAGCCGATGTCGTCGGCGTCGAGCGTCGCGTGAACGAGGGTCTCCGGCAACTCGACGGACCACGTCGCCGTCGCGACCGCATCGAGGTCCGAGCCGACGACGAGACCGGCGTCGGCCGCCGCGAGCAACGCCCGCAGTTCGACGCTTGCACCGCCACAGAGAACGCCGGCAGAGAGCGGATGCGTCTCCGGGAGCGTCCCCTTCCCCTTATAGGTCGTGACGACCGGGGCGTCGAGGCGCTCGGCGACCCGTTTCAATGTCGCAGTCGCGCCGGCACGCCGGACCCCGCCGCCGGCGAGGATGACGGGGGCCTCGGCCGCGGCAAGTAGGTCGGCCGCCTCGCTTGTCGCCACGGCCGGCGGGTCGGCCGGGGGGGTGGACCCCCGGTCCGTGGGGGTCGCCTGCGGCGTCCGGCTCGCGAGCACGTCCTTCGGGATCCCGACGCGGACCGGCCCCTGTGGTGGCTCGCGAGCGACCCGGATCGCGTCGGCGACGGCGGCGACCGCCCCCGCGGGCGACTCGACGAGGACGTTCTCCTTTACCACGTTGTCGTAGGTGTCCGGCGGCGTCTCGTGGATCCCGTCGCCGCCGCGCACGTCGCGTTCGGTTTCGACGGCGAGGTGGACGAGCGGCACGGCGTCGTTGACCGCGTTCTTCAGGCCGTTCATCGCGTTCATATCCCCCGGTCCGGGGACGACGACCGTGGCGGCCATCTCCCCCGGTTCGCTGGACTCCGCGTATCCCCACGCCTGATGGGTGACCGCGGTTTCGTGACGGGCGACGACGAACCGAGCGTCACGGTCGGCGAGCGCCCGGTTGAGCGGGAGGGTCTGTTTTCCCGGGATGCCGAACACCGTGTCGATCCCATGTTCGAGGAGGCAGTCGACGACCGCCTCGCCGACCGTCGGCCGGGGGGCATCGCCGCGGGTCCGCTCGCTTCGTTCGCTTTCGGACATATGATCCCGGCGACGGTGCCGGCCCTCAAAGCGCTTGTGTCGGGGGAGGGGGCTTCCGGATCTCCGCCGTTCCCCGCCGACTCACTCCGGGAGGGTCCGCTCGCGTACCCGGATCCCTTTGCGGGCGAGGTGTCGCATCTGCCGCCCGGCGAAGTCCTCCTCGCTGGAGCCGCGGGTGGCGAGGACGTAGACGAGCGCGGAGCCGGAGGGGCGCATCGTCCGTCCGGCGCGCTGGGAGCCCTGCCGTCGCGAGCCGCCGAGCCCGGAGGCGACGATCGCCACCTCGGCGTTCGGCAGGTCGATCCCCTCATCGGCGACCCGCGAGACGACGAGGGCGTCGAGCGGGGCGGCCGCCGAACCGCTTGTCCCCTGTACCTCCTGTTTCGTGCTCGTTTGAAACCGCTCGAAGAGCCGTCGGCGCTCCATGTGTGGCGTCTCCCCGCTGATGAACGGGAGGTCGAGCGCCTCGGCGATCGCCGCGCCCTGATCGAGGTAGTCGACGAAGACGAGCGCCTTCTTTCCGGGGTGTTCCGCGAGCAGGCTCCGGACCTCCTCGATCTTCGCGGGGTTTTCGGCCGCGAGCCGTCGACGTTCGCGGCCGTCCGCGCTGACGTAGGCGTTCCGGGCCAACTCGTCGCGCCAGGGGACGTAGCGGATCTCAACCTCGGGTTCCGCGACGAACCCCGCCTCGAAGAGCGCGTCCCAGTCCGCGCCGATCGGCGGGCCGATGAGGGTGTATATCTCCTCCTCGTTGCCCGTCTC